>NZ_JAUZED010000028.1 GCF_030705415.1 Curtobacterium sp. A7_M15
CTCGGACCGAACACCGACCGGTCGGCCAGCGCCGCCAGGCCGGTGCCGCCCTCGCCGGGGGCCCCCACGACCGCCTCGCGCCGGGTCGCCGACCGGGCGACGTCGTGCCCGCGGTCCACCAGAGCGTCGCGGTACTCGTCCCACGCGCCGACGATGCGGGCACGCGGCGTCCGTGCGCGGCGGCGGCGCCGTCGACGCAGCCGCTTGAGCAGCACGATGATCCCGAACGGCAGGAGCACGAGCGCGGCGAGCCCCAGCACGGCGAGCACCCACGGGAGCACGGCGAGCAGGATCTGCAACCAGAGCGGCTGCACCGGAGGCGTGTTGCGATCGCTCTGCGGCGGCGCCTGCTGCGATTGGTCCTGCTGTTCGGCCGGGGGCGGCGGCACCACCGTCTCCGGCCGGGTGACAGGCTGCGGCGTCTGTTGCTGCTCGTCGGGGATCTCGCGTACGGCAGGGTTCGGGTCGATCATGACCCATCCCCACTGCGCCGTGTCCACCTCGACCCGTGCGGTGACGTCGGACCCGCGGAACGTCGTCGTCCCTCCCGAGGTCGTACCCTGGCCGACGTCTCCCCCGGCGTCGCCACCGGCCGTGAAGCCCATCACCACGCGCGCCGGGAAGCCGAGCTGGTCGGCCATCAGCGCCGCCGCAGCCGCGTACTGCTCCTGGTCACCGATCATGAGGGGCGACGTCAGGAGTTCCTGGATGCGATCAGCACCGTGCCCGGACCGACTCGCCCGGTCGTCCCCGACGCCGTGACTGACGTACCCGTTGCGCTTCAGCGCCTGCACGATCGCCACGAGCTTGGCGCCGTCCGTGTCGGCGTCGCCGGCGTAGGCGTCGACGGTGTCGCGGACCGCGTCGGGGACCGATCGTGGGGTCGGCACCGAGGCACTGCCCGGACGCGCGGACGCGAGCTGCTCGTCCGTCGGCTGGTCGGGCACGACGGCGGTCAGGTCGTACCGGGTGCCCTCCCCGACACCGCCGACCACGGCTCCCGTCGCGGTGGAGCCGTTGTAGAAGAACGCGCCGCGCTCCTTCTCCGCTCCGGATCCGGTGAACTCGACCCGTTCGAGGTCGCCGACGGTCGGTAGCCAGACGCCCCGGTAGCCGTCGACCCGGACGCCGACGCGCACGGTGGTCCCCTCGACACCACGGACGTCGACCGAGGTCGGGACCCGCTCGAACGTCCCGGACGCCGTCGAACCGTCCGATCCGCCCACCCGGTAGACGACCCCGTCGTACGTGTCGAGGGTGGCTATCCGGACGAACCCGTTCTCCGGCAGCCCCGTGACGGTGAGCTGCGGTGTCGTCGACGCGCCGTCCTCCTCGTAGGCGCGGAACCCGCTGAGCGGGCTGACGTAGTCCCTCGGATCGAAGGGCTTCACCACGTCCGTGCGTGCGACGGTCCGGCCGGTCGACGGCGGCGCGACGAGCCCCAGTCCGGTCGCGACGACCGCAGCGGCGACGATCGTCCCCGTCCCGACGAGCGCCGGGCGGATCACCGAGCGTGCCACGGGCACACGGGAGCCGATGGTCGTCGCGACCGCGACGGCACGCCGTGCGTGCCGCACCGTCAGCGCCCACACCAGCGCGATGCCGGTGAGCAGGACCGCCGTCACGATCGACGTGTCGAGCCGGGTCGGTCCGACGACGACACCGGCCGCGAAGACCACCAGCGCCGGGATGCTGGCGAGTTCCTGCCTGGAGGCGCGGGTCGCCACGCTCACGCCGGTCACCGTCGCGACGAGCATCGTCGCGAAGTACGGCACGAGCAACGACTCGTAGGACCCGACCGGCAGGCTGATGGTCACCAGCTGCTTCCACCCGAGGGCGACGCCGGCGAACAGGTCCACCAGCCCCTGCCCGGTCGGCAGGATCCCGCTCGCCTGGCCCGGGACCGCAGCGGGTACCCCCGTGAGCGCGAACGCCGCGACCGTCGCGACGGCGACCACCGCGGTCGGCAGCCGGAACACCGTGCCCACGAGCGCGACGAGGGTGCCGAACACGACCGCGGTGACGGCGGCGACGATCATCGCGTCGTCACGGTAGACCGGCCACCAGGCGACGCTCGCGACGGCGAGGACCAACCAGACGGCGAGGGTCCCGCCCACGAGCCGGAAGGGCGACAGTCGTCGGGCGACACGACGGGCATCGCGCCGGACCGTCTTCCGTGCCCGGGTGTCGGGGCTCGCTGCGACGCTCACGCGGCCGCCGCCGATCGGTGCAGTGCGTGCCGGAGGTCGTCGAGGTAGCCGATCGTCATCACGGTGAGACCCGCCACCCGCAGGAACCGGGGCTGGGCCTCGGGCTCGCAGATGACGGCGACGACCTCGACGCCGACCGGGAACCGCGTCGCGGCGAGTCGGAGCGCCGGCAGCTCGACCGTCGAGCCCACCACGAGGAAGGCGACCGAGATGCCCGTGGTGTCGGTGCCGACGATGCGGGCCACCTCGGAGATCGGCAGGCAGGCGTCCGCGAGCCCGACGGAGGCGAAGTCGTCGAGCAGGCGGGTCGGGGTCACGGTCGGCAACGGGTGCACGGCGTATACGGGGCGCTTGGCGAACTCCGGCGTCCGCTCCGACACCACCACGGTGACCTCGCGGCCGTCACGGATCGCCCGTGCGCCGAGCGACGCCGCGGCGCTCACCGCGAGCTCGAACTCCTCGTCGTCGGCGAACTCCGCCCGCGAGACACCGAGGGCGACCACGAGGTGCGACCGCCGGGTGTCCTCGAACTGGCGCACCATCAGGGCACCGGACTTCGCCGTGGACTTCCAGTGGATCGTGCGGGGATCGTCACCGGGCATGTACTCCCGGATGGCGTGGAAAGCGATGTCCGAGGGTGACAGGTCAGTCGTCGCCTGCCCCTCGAGGTCCCGCACCAGGCCGGTACTCGTGGAGGGGATCGCGATCGTCCGCGGGTGCACGATGACCTGCTCGCGGGCGGTCCAGACGATCTCGCGCCGGACCAGGCCAACCGGGTCCGCTCGCACGCCCGTCACCGGACCGACGTCGAGCACACCGCGCCGGACCGTCGGTACCGGGACCTCACGCTCGAACGTGCCGCGCGGGCCGATCGACGGGATCGCCACGTCCACCAGCCCGGACCCCACCGGCACCTCGACCGTCGTCGGGACCGAGGGGAACCGCACCGGGTTCTCCGCCGTGACCACCACGCCGGCGGCGTCACCCACGGCCACCCGGTGCTGAGGCAGACGCATGCGGATCACGAGCCGCGACCGGCCGATGAGCGCGACCGCGGCGACCACCACGAGGAGTGCCCCCGCGAAGCCCACCACCACGACCTCGCGCAGGCCGAAGCGGTAGCCGAGCACGAACGCGACCAGCGTGAGCGCGGCGACCGTCCACCCGAGGCCGGTGACCACGGACGAGACCTCTGCCCACCCGCGCTTGACGAGCCTCCAGGCCGTCGACCAGGCCCTGGCGAGACCGACGACCGCCTCCGCTGCCACGCCGTCACGGTCGCCCACCAGGCGCGTCCGGACGTTCGTGAGGCCGGCGACCGTCCCGGTGCGCTCGTAGGCCGCCGTGCTCCGACGCGACCGCGTCGAGGACGGACGGCGCGAGCGCGTCGAGACGGGCCGGCGGTCGGTCACGACCCGGCCCGGTCCGTCGGCGGCGGGGTCTCGACCAGCAGCTGCGCGATGACGCTCGTGGCGCTGACGCCGTCGAACTCGGCCTCGGCGTCGAGGACCAGTCGGTGCGCCAGGATCGGCACGGCCAGCGCCTTCACGTCGTCCGGCGTGACGTAGTGGCGGCCAGCGAGTGCCGCGAACACACGGGATGCGCGCATGAGCCCCATCGCACCGCGCACGCTGACGCCGAGCCGGACCTCGCTCGCGGAGCGGGTCGCGTCGACCAGCCGTGCCACGTAGTCCGCGATCACCGGGTCGACGTGGACCGAACGGGCGAGCGCCGCCATCTCGGTGATCGTCGCCGCGGGCACGACACTCGCCAACGGGACCGAGCTCGACGGCGCCGACGAGGTCTCGAGGATCTTCACCGTCGCGGCGTGGTCCGGGTACCCGATCGACGCCTTCATGAGGAAACGGTCGAGCTGCGCCTCGGGCAGACGGTACGTGCCGGCCTGCTCGACGGGGTTCTGGGTCGCGATCACCATGAACGGCGCCGCCAGCCGGTGGTTCACACCGTCGACCGTGACGGCGGACTCCTCCATCGCCTCGAGCAGTGCCGACTGGGTCTTCGGGCTCGCACGGTTGATCTCGTCGGCCAGCACGATGTTCGAGAAGACCGGGCCACGGTGGAAGTCGAACTCCTGGGTCTTCTGGTCGTAGACGCTGATGCCCGTGATGTCGCCGGGCAGCAGGTCGGGCGTGAACTGGATGCGGTTCGTCGAGCCCTGCACGCTCTGTGCCATCGCCCGCGCCAGGCTCGTCTTGCCCGTGCCGGGGACGTCCTCGAGCAGCAGGTGTCCCTCGCTGAGCATCGCGGTGACCGCCAGGCGGATCACGAACGTCTTCCCGAGGAGCACTTGCTCGACGTTGGTCACGACGCGGCCTGCGACGTCGGCGAACCAGGTGGCCTGCTCCGGGGTCATGCTCATGCGGTGTCGTTCCTCGTTGTCGGGGATGGTCAGTTGCCGTCAGACGTTGGCGGCGGGTCTGCCGCGGCCACCGGAAGGACTTGAGAGTCATCGGCGCGGAGGATGGTGCCGTCAACAGAAACGGTAGTGCTCACACTGACCGAACTTGCCAGCGCTGGCGGCGTTGGCCCGATCTCTCCTGACCAACTATCACGGCCGATAGGAACGCCTGAACCGTCGTCGCTCACATACCAGGTCGCCGTGAATCCGACCGAGATACCGGGGCCAGCAACCGGAGCCTTCGAGGACAGGTTCGTGCCATGCTTCACGCTCGTTATGGTGGAGTCCGTTTTCAGAGCCGCAGCATTCGCAGTCCAGGAATTCTCGTTCGTCGCGCAGAAGCTCGAGTCAGGACCGCCGCAGGCACGAACAACGATCTGAGCAACCTGACCGTAGCCGTTTCCTCCGGGCACACCTTGCCAGGAGCCGTTGAGGCGTTGGAACTTGGTTGTCCCTGGATCGATCTCGTAATGGTCGACATCGCCTGACGGCGCACTGACGCGGACGTCGTAGGTGTTCGCTGCAACCTGGACGAGCTCGACCTGAGCTCGGCCTGTGGAGCTGGACTGCTGGTAGGTCTTCGTGGTCGCGTAGGACACGCTGCAGAAGTATCCATTCCAGGCGACGACGGCGTACGTGGCACTCCCACCCGCAACATTTGGATCAGTCGGAGGGTTCCCGGAGAGGGGCGTTCGAGAGCGCAACACGCTGCATGTTGGCTCGCCTTCAGCGCGGTATGCCGAGAAAGACGGCCCGTTTCCACCGGACGGGTCCGCGCCGGACCACAGCACGCGAACGGAGGAATTTCCCGAATCGTTCGCCGAATCGTTCGCAACAGCCTGGACGCCTGTCGGAGGGCCAGGAACTCCAACAGCTGAGCCGCTTCCCGAAGCCGAGTTCCACTGCACCACGGTCCCGTTGCGGTCCGCGCCGTTCCGCGCCGAGATGGTCACCTTGTACTGCGCCCCACTCTGCGCGCCCGTGAAGGACGTGTTAGTGGCCGTACCGGTACTCCGCGTCGTCGAGAGCCCCGCGCCGTCGATCGAGACGACGTAGTTGTCCACCGGGCTGCCGTTGTTCGGCGCCGGGACCGCGTTCCAGGTGACGTCGAGCTGGTTGGGCGTGCTCTTGCTCGGCGTCACGCTGATGCCGGTGGGCGGCGCAGGGACGAAGTCCGCACTGATCGGAGCGGAGTTCGCCGAGGCAGCGGAGTCACCGACGGCGTTGGTGGCCACGACCGAGAACTGGTAGGAGCCCTTCGGGTCGAGCCCCTTGATCGTGCAGACCGTCGCGGTCCCGCAGTCCTTGGACACCCCGTTCGTACCCTGCAACCGGTAGCCGGTGATGGGCGAGTTGTTCGCCTGCGGCGTCGACCACGTCAGGGTCGCCTGCCCACCCTCGTACGAGCCGGTGCGGGAGGGTGCACCGGGCGCGTCCGGAACGTCCTGCACCGAGATCGTCACGTCGCCCCACACGTATCTGTCCGGGTCGTCGGTGGCGTCGGCCACCTGGTACTGCAGGTGGGTGTCGACGGGCTTCGCGCGGTCGGAGACGCTGACCTGCAACCGGGACTTGTCGGCGCTCGGGGTGACGGTGACGCCCCCGGGCAGGCCGCCGCCAAGGCCGCGGATGTTCACGACGCGCAGTCGCTGGCCGGGGAACGGGTTCGTCGGCTGGTCGTTGGCGAGGACGTCGATCGTGGTCGTCTGCCCGCGCTTCGTCACCGACTTGTCCGCACCGGGCTGCACGAGCGGCCGGGTCGAGGCGACGACGTCGACGCTGACGACCCCGGACCGACCGGCGTTGGCGTCGTCGGCGACCCCGATGCCGATGGAGGCCGTCGTGTTCTTCTTCGCCGTGTCGGCGACCTTGATCGTCAGGTTCTGCCCGCTGATGGTGGCGGTGGTGCCGTCGCTCGGCTTGCTGACGACGGAGTACTTCAGCTCGGGGAGGTCCTGCGGGTACGGGTAGTCGGTCAGCTTGCTGAGGTCGATCGTGCGCGACTCACCCGGCTGCATGTCCACGGCGGATCCGGTGAACGCCGGCGGCTGGTTGGACCGGGGCGTGACCTTGACCGGCAGCACGAGGGTCGCCACGCGGCCCTTGCCGCCGTTCGCGTTCGAGCCGTCGGTGACCTCGAACGAGATCGAGGCGTTGCCGTAGTAGAGCTTCGACGAGGTGAACTGCAGCGTCGAGGAGTCGACGACGAGGCTCTGCCCGTTCGCGTGCGTCGCCTTGACCGTGCCGCGGTCGGTGATCTCGGCGGTCTGCCCGTTCGCGGTGACGACGTACTTCGACAGCGGGATCCGGACCGTCGCCTCGCTCTTCACCGTGATCGCGCCGGCCGTCCGGTTGACCTGCGGCAGGGCGTCGTCGAAGCCGGGCACGTGGATGAAGCCGTAGGACACGATGTCCGGGTGGTCGACGCGCGCGACCGAGAACGGGATGACCTGCGAGTCGTCGGAGAGCCGGACGACGATGCGCCCGTCATTGGTGGTGCGGGCGTTGTCGCCGTAGCCGTCAACGACGCCGACCTTCAGGTCGGCTGTCGTGCCCTCGGCGAAGAAGACGTTCTCGAGGACGTCCACCGTGACGCTCTGTCGATGCAGGATGTCCTGCAGGTCGAGCGTGGTGTCGTCCACCTCGGGCCGCAGGGGCTGCGCGTCCGGGTCGACGGTGACCGTGAGGAAGGCCGTGCTCGCCCCGCCGTTCTCGTTCGTCACCGTGTACAGCACCGCGTAGTCGCCGTTCTTCGCGGTCTTCGGGGGCGTGACCCGGATCTGCTGCTTCTGCAGGATCTTGGCCGACACGGCGTCGTCGGTGGGCTCGGCCTTCGTGACGGTGAGTTGCCCGCCCTCGGGGTCGGAGTCGTTCTGCAGGACCCGCACGGTCACCGAGCCGCCGGGACGGATCGTCACGTGGTCGGCCTCGGCGACGGGGTTCGACGCCTGCTCGGCGCGGGGTGCGATGCCGACGCGGACGGTGCCGGTCGCACGGGCGCCGAGCGCGTCGACGACCGTGTAGGTGAACTCGTCCGTGCCGGCGGAGTAGTCCCCGGCCTCGTACGTCAGCGAGTCGCTCGACACGTCGGCCACGGAACCCTTGTCGGGATTCGACGCGACTCCGACGAGCTGCACGGAGTCGCCGTCGGGATCGATCCCGTTCAACGGGATGGACACGCGGACGGACTGCCCGGCGACGACCCGCGCCGTCACGGTCTGCGGGACGGGTGGGTTGTTCGTCGCGGCGTCCCGTTCGCGCACCGAGATCGAGACCGTCGCGTCGGCGTACTGTCCGTCGGGCCCGGCGACCCGGTACACGGCGGTGTAGTTGCCCGGGGTCTTCGGGGCGAGGTAGCGCAGGTGGTCGCCGGAGACGAACAGCAGGCCGCCGTCGCCGGGCACGTTCTGCACGAGGTCGGGCTGGAGCGTGAGCGGCTCCCCCTCGGGCTGGGTGTCGTTGTCGAGCACGTCGATGTTCGCCACGTCGCCGACGCGGACGGTCGCGGTGTCCGGCTGCGCCACGGGCGGCTGGATGCGGTCGGGCTTCGGGATCTCGACGACCGTGATCGTGCCGGTCGCCGAGGCGAGCCCGTTGGTCTCGGTGTAGCCGAAGGAGACCGGACCGTCGAGCGGCGCAGTGAGCGTCACCCGGACGGTGTGCTGGTCGAGGATGCTCGCCTCGACGCCGGACCCGCGGCCCGGACCGTCGAGCGCGGTCACCAGCAGCACACCGCCGGCCGGGTCGATGTCGGTGGCGGTGACGTCGGTGTCCTTCGTCGACAGCGTGTTGACGAAGACGGTCTTCGGCGTCGTGATGGGCGCGGTGGAGGCGTCCGGCGGGGCGAGGATCGTGACGCGGACGATGCCGCTCGTCGTCTTCGTGCCGTCGGTCACGGTGTACTCGAGCTGGTGGTCCCCCGCTCCGGCGCCCTCGACACGGAACGTGCCGGAGTCGTAGCTCGGGGTGACGGTGAGACCGGTCGACGACGAGACGCTCGTGAGCGTCACGGTGCCGTTGCCGCCGCGGACGTGGTCGAGCGGGTCGACGGTGAACGCCTTGCCCGCGTACCCCTGCACGGGGAACGGGTCGGCGTAGAGCGGCACGCTCCCCTGCTTCGCCACGTGGACCGTGACCGAACCCCGGCCGTCCGCACGCCCGTCGCTCACGACGAGCTGCACCGTGCGGTCGCCGGTCCGTGCACTCGCGTTCCGGTAGTCGAGCAGCCCGTCCGGCGTCGTCGACACGCGGTCGCCGTCGGCGGCGGTCGCCGACTTGAGGTACACCGGGTCGCCGTCCGGGTCGACCCAGTCGCCGAGCACGTTCGAGACGACGTGCCCGTTCTGCACGACGTCGGCCGAGGTGTCCCGCACCTGCCGGGGCGGGTCGTTCTCGGAGTCGGGGCGGACGGTCACCCGGACGGTCGCCGTGTCCGACCCGCCGTTGCCGTCCGTGATCGTGTACGGGAACGAGACGGTCCCGGTGGCGCGTCCGGACAGGGTGATCTGCAGGCGCTGGCCGTCGCCGACGATGGCGACGTCGCCGACGGCGTCGTCGATCTTCCCGACCTCGCTCACGACGATCGGGTCACCGTTCGGGTCGTAGTCGTTCAGCAGGACCGGGAGGCTCGTGGTGCGTCCCGGACGAGCGCCCAGGTCGTCGTCGACCGCGACCGGCGGCTTCTGGTCTTTCTCGACCTCGGGGTCGTCGTCGGACACCTGCTCCTGCTGCTGGTCCTCGTCCTTCTTGATGAGGTCGGACCAGTTGTCGATGAGCTGTCCGCTGCGGTCGATCGCCCAGGATCGTCCACTCTGCGGGTCGTTGGCGACGACCGTCTCGCCGTTGTGCAGGATCTGCAGGTCGCCTGTGCCCGCGGTGCTCGCGAGGCGCTGCAGCCCGGAGCCCTTGCAGCTGTCCATCGCCTGCCCGCCGGCCCACGCCGCGTAGGTGCAGGAGCCGACGACCATCGGTCGCGCCGCACGACCCGAGACCTGCATCGCGGTGCTCGAGACGTCACCGGAGGCCGAGACTCGGACGAGCCCGGCCGTCCCGGCGACGAGCACCTCGGACGAGCCGTCGGTCGAGTGCTGCAGGGCGGGGGCGCTGCCGACGCGGTCGCCGAGGTCGACGGTGCGACCGTCCACCGACATCCGACCCGAACTGCGGTCGAGGACGGCGAGGTGGTCACCGAAGGACGCGACCTGGAAGTCGTCGGCGCGGTCCATCTTCACCGTCCACCGCTTCGCGACCGTCGGCGTGGTGCCGACGTCGACGAGGGCAGCGGTGCCGGTCTTGGGTGAGTAGACGGCGACGTGGTCGTCCGAGGCGTCGAACACGGCGTCGGCGCCGAGCGTCAGGTCCGCCTTGGCCGAGGCGTCGAACTCGCCGAGGTCCTTCGCCGGTGTCGCCCAGAGCTCGCCGGTGTCCCCGTTCCCGATGACCGCCGTCGACCCGGCGAAGAAGACCTGCGGCGTCCCGGCCGGCAACGTGACCGGGTCGGCCACGGTGGCGTCCGCGACGTCGACCTTGGCGACGGTCCCCTTCGTCTCGTCGACGCTGTAGACCGTGGAGCCGCGCTGCAGGACGGACAGGTCGTCGCTGGCGGTCTCGACGGCCGTGTTCAGCTGCAGGACCCCGGTGTTCGCACGGCCGACCGCACCGTACTCGGCGGACGGCACCCAGACGGTGCCGTCACCGAGGTCGACCCGCTGCGTGTGGTACCCGGTCGACGCGATGGCTGCGGTGGCGACGACCGCGCCGACGACGACCGAGGCTCCGACCGTCACCGCTGCGGACCGGTGCTTCGCGAGGAACGCCCGGATCACCCGGCGCTCCCGATCGTGGCGCACTTCTGCGCGCTCGCGACCCCGGTCTTGCCGTCACGGTTGACCGCGACGGCGATGCACTCCTCGTCGCCCTTCTGCCCCGAGACCACGAAGCTGGTGCCGGTCTGCTGGCTCGCCGCACCGTTCGACGAGATCACGTACGTGTCCCCCGTGCGGAGTCCCGGATCGGCCCACGAGAAGGTCACCGAGGTCGGCGAGGGCTCGGCGCGGACGTCGGCGACCACGGGGATCGCGCCGGAGCCGAGGCGGCCGATGACGAGCACGGTGGCGACGGCGAGTGCAGCGACCACCACGACCGCGATCGAGGTCGCCCACACCAGCGTCGAGCGCGTGCGGCGTCGAGCGCGCGTCACGGAACCGGTCCGGTGGACGGTGCCGACGCTCTGCGCCGCCGCGCCTGCCGAGCCACCCTGCAGCGCCTTGCGCGTGCGGCGACGCCCTCCCACGCGGGTCGGCGGCTGGAGCTCGCGGATCATCGTGCGGTCCCCCTGCGGCGTGGGCGTCGCGACGGCCCACGCCTCGACCGCGACGTCCGCCGCGGTCTGCGGGATGCCGAGCTCGGCCTCGACCTGCTGGAAGCCACGGACGAGCTCCATGACGGTGGAGGGGCGCCCGGCGACCTTGCGCGACATCGCCGCCGCGAGCAGCCGCTCGAGGGACGGCGGGACGTCGGTCCGGCCGGTCGGCTTCACACCGCCCTTGTCGATGCGGCCCATGAGGTCGGCCGCGCCGTTCTTGCCGCCGCGGATCTCGAAGGGGCTCCGGCCCGCGAGCAGCGAGAAGACCGTCGCCGCCAGCGAGTAGACCTCGGACTGGATCGTGCCGCGGGACTCGTCGATGAGGACCTCGGGCGCGGACCACGGGATCGACATGCCGATCGGCTCGTCGGGGTCGGCCTCGCCGATGGTGGCCGCGATGCCGAAGTCGGACAGGACCGGGTTGCCGTACGCCGTCAGCAGGATGTTCGACGGCTTGATGTCGCGGTGCAGGACGCCTTCGCGGTGCGCGGTCTCGAGCGCGGACCCGATGCGGATGCCGATCGCGAGGACCTCGGACACGGGGATCGGCTCACGCCGGTACCGCTCGCTGAGCGACGACGAGCAGAGCTCCATCACCAGGTACGGCCGGCCGTCGGAGGCCACACTCGCCTGGAACACCGTGAGGATCGACGGGTGCGTGCTGAGGCGCGCCATGAGGTTCGCCTCTGCCTGGAACATCTGCCGGACCCGGTCGTCCACGACCTCGTCGAGGAGGACCTTCACGGCGACCTGTCGCCGCGGCATGTCCTGCTCGTAGAGGAAGACGTCCGCGAAGCCGCCGGAACCGAGGACGTGCACGGGGCTGAAGCCCGCGATCACGGGCGGGGTGGACGGCAGGCGTCGCGCCATCGTCCCCTCCTCCCCGGCCGAGCGGCCAGCTCTCTCGTCACGGCCATGCCATTGTACGAACCGTGGGTGACCGACATTCCGCACACTGCGCACTGCCCGGAGTCATCCGTCCCCCAGTTCGGGGGCCACTCAGTGCCGCGGCAGCGTGTCCTCCACGTCACCGTCGTCCGGCGCGTCGTCGACCTGCAGGACTACGACCGTGACGTTGTCGCGACCGCCCGCGACGACCGCGTCGCCCACGAGTCGCTCCGCGAGGTCCTGCGCCGCGGGCACACGCGCTGCGATCCGGGCGATGCCGGCGTCGCCGAGTTCCTTCGTGAGCCCGTCCGAGCACACGATGTACCGGTCTCCCGCACGGAGCGGCAGGGTCCACCAGTCCGGCTCCGGCGGTTCGCCGAAGCCCACGGCCCGCGTGATCACGTTGCTGTCCGGGTGCCGTTCGGCGTCCTCGGCGCGCAGCAGGCCGGCGTCGACCATCTCCTGCACGACCGAGTGGTCGACGGTGACGCGTCGGAGCACACCGCCCTCGATGCGGTAGGTCCGGGAGTCGCCGACGTTGAAGACGAGCGCGGCCGGCTGCCCCTGGGCGGCGACGAGCGCGATGCCGGTGACGGTCGTCCCGGCGCCGATCGCGTTGCCGCCGGCTGCGCGCTCGATGTCGGCGGTGGCGAGCAGGAGCGCGCGTTGGATCGACTGCCGCGACGTGAACGCGCCCTCGGTCGCCTGCTCGAGGCGGCGCACGACCGCGTCGCTCGCGCGGTCACCCGCGAGGTGGCCGCCCATCCCGTCCGCGACGACGAAGAACGGTGCCCCGACGATGTAGCTGTCCTCGTTGTGGTCACGGCGCCGACCGACGTCGGTCGCTGCTCCCCACGAGAGCGTCAGTGTGGCACCGTCGGCACCGGGGACGTCGATGGCGTGCGCAGTCGCTGCTCGGCCGAGTTCGGTCACGTTTCAGGATCGCTCTCTGGGGGTTCGGGGCGTGCCGGCGGGTGGTTCGGTCGGCCACGGAGGAAGGGGTGGGAGGTCCCTCGACGACGGTGCGACCCGCAGGTGTGGCGAGAGGACCTCGATCACGTTGCCGTCACCGATCTCGACAACCGTACCCGTCAGCACGACGTTCGACGCACCCGCCGGCATCCGGAACGGGGCCGAACCGGGCGGCCGGACGACCGTCCCGTTGGTGGATCGGAGGTCGTCGACCACGGCGGCTTCGCCCTCGGCGTGCAGCATCACGTGCGACGACGACACCTGGCCCCGCGACGAGGGGACGGACACCAGCTCGGGGGCCGCTCCGCGCAGGACCCGCGGCAGGGCGGGCCGTCGGCCCACGATGACGGGGTGGTCGAGTCGGATGACGCGGTCACCGATCCGCACGGACGGCACCCTGGTCGTCGGAGCGGGTCCGCCGGACGGGAGGCGCGGCTCGACTCCGACGGTCGCCTCGCCCTGCGTGGTGGGGTGCGCCCTGACCCGCACCACCGTGTCGTCGTCCGCGTCACTCCCCGGGCGCGGCGCGCGACCCGGCCGCACCACCGTGTCGTCGAGCGAACCGGAGGTCGGGCGGTCGGGCCCACCGGGCAGGGGTGGCACGGGACGGATCACGGTGTCGGCCAGCGCGTCCGCAGTGGCGTCGGAAGTGACGTTCGCAGCGACGTCCGGCTGCGCGTTCGGAACCGGTCGGATGACCGTGTCGTCGACGGAGCGCGCCGCCGGGAGTCCGCCGACCCCGGGGATCGGTGGGATCGGACGGATCACCGTGTCGCCGAGCGGGTCGTCCACCGACCCGTCCACCGGGCCGTCGGTCGAGCCCACGCGGGGTCGACGGACGACGGTGTCGTCGATGTCGTCGTCGTGCACCCGGCTCCTCCAAGCGTGGTCGGGTCAACCGTAGACGATCCTGTCCGCCGGACGGCATCAGCGGTCCCACACCGGACCGTTCCCCGCCCGGACCGAGCGGAGCACCAGGTCCGCCAGCGGGTCGTCCGCCCGGGTGTCGAGGGCGTGCTGCGCCCGGGTCTGCGCTCGCGCCGCGGATCCGAGCGCCCACGAGCACCACGCCGCCACGGCCAACGCTCCGGCAGCCCCGGCTGCGGAGTCGGCCGAGGGTTCCTCCGCCCGCCAGCGCCGCCAGGCGTCCGCGCACCGGTCCCCCGCGGTCCGCAGGCGGGCGCGGTCCGGCTCCGGACCGAAACCCTGCAGTGCGGGCGGTGTCGGGTCGCAGAAGGGGTCGAAGGGTGTCACCGCCCGGGGGTCGACCGGCCCGGGCGCGGTCAGGAACCGGATCAGTGCGAGCCGGGTCGAGAGCGCTCCGCAGGCCGTGACGACCGCGATCGACGCGGTGCGTGACGGAGACCCACCGCCGGGCGCGACGAGGGCGGCGCACGCGGCGGGGAGGGTGACGGCGGCCGCGATCTCGCGCGGGTACCGCGCTACGGCATCGGGGTGGCTTCGTGTCGTGACGGGGATCATGCACGACATCGAAACGCACGCCGCGCCTCCAGGACCCGCCCGCTCGTGCATCTGTGGAGAGCGACGCGGCCCACCCGCCCTGTGGAGGACGAGCGGGGCGGACGCGGATCAGACCGCTGCGGGCTCGAGACTCTCGGCCACCAGGTCCCACGCGCCGTCGCGCTCCTCGAGGACGACGCCGTTCGCGTCGGCCCACTCGACCAACTCGGCCAGCGTCGTGACCTGCGCACCCGAGCGGGCGAGGAGCGCGACCAGCCGGCCCTTGGCGGTCTTGTTCCAGTGGTTCAGCGCCTTGCGCCGGCCGGTGCCGTCGACGCTGACGACGCGCGGGACGATCGCGCCGGAGACGGGACCGAGCTGCCGGTACCCCTCGGAACGCAGGTCGAGCACGAGGCCACCAGCGGTGTGAGCCTCGAGCACGCGTGCGGACGGCTCGGGCCAGAGTGATGCGAGCCGGACGGGAGCGAGCCGCGAGTCGTGGGACAGCCGGTAGGCCGGGACGCGGTCGCCGCCGCGGACGGGACCGAACATCGCGGACTGGACGACCACGTGCTCGAACCACCAGGCGCGGGTCGCAGCGTCGGCGTCGAGCGAAGCGAGCGGGTCGTAGAGCACACCCGTGTAGCGGTCGATCGCCGGCATCGTGCCCGACGTGTCGAGTTCGAGGTTGCGGAGGCGCTCCCCGATCGACTTCGGGCCGAGCTTCAGGGCCGTCCGGGCCGAGGACTCCTCGGAACTGACGGAACGGGCCGCGGTGATCACCGCGGCCCGTTCAGCAGCCAGTTCCGGGAACGACAGCGCACGCAGGTCGAGCGTGCGGTCGGTGTCCCCGCCCTCCCGCTTCGTCTCCGAAGGCGGGAGGAGGACGGTCAGTCCGGTCAGGACGCCAGCGCGGCCTGCCGCGCCACGATCGTGACCGTGTCGTGCTCGACCGACAGGAAGCCGTCCTCGGCGTCCGCCGCCACCGTCGAGCCGTCGGCTCGGGTGATGCGGACCTGTCCCTGCGCGAGGGTCGCGAGCAGCGGCTCGTGTCCCGCGAGGATACCGATCTGGCCCTCCGTCGTGCGAGCGACGACCATGGTGGCGTCGCCCGACCAGACCTCGCGGTCGGCCGAGACGACGCTCACGGTGAGTGCCGCCATGTCAGCGGTTCTCCTTCTGGATCTGCGCCCACTTCTCTTCGACGTCGTTGATGCCACCGACGTTGAAGAACGCCTGCGTCGCAACGTGGTCGAACTCGCCGTCGGCGATGGCGCGGAAGGACTCGATGGTGTCCTTGAGCGGCACCGTGGAGCCCTCGACACCGGTGAACTTCTTCGCCATGTACGTGTTCTGCGAGAGGAACTGCTGGATACGACGAGCGCGCTCGACCGTGATCTTGTCCTCTTCGGAGAGCTCGTCGACACCGAGGATCGCGATGATCTCCTGCAGCTCCTTGTTCTTCTGCAGGATCTGCTTGACGCGCGTCGCGGTCTCGTAGTGGTCGGCACCCAGGTACCGGGGGTCCATGATCCGCGACGTGGAGGTCAGCGGGTCGATGGCCGGGTACAGACCCTGCGACGCGATCTCACGGGAGAGCTCGGTCGTGGCGTCGAGGTGCGCGAACGTGGTCGCCGGAGCCGGGTCGGTGTAGTCGTCAGCCGGCACGTAGATCGCCTGCAGCGAGGTGATCGAGTGACCGCGCGTCGAGGTGATGCGCTCCTGGAGCACACCCATCTCGTCGGCGAGGTTCGGCTGGTAGCCCACCGCGGACGGCATGCGGCCGAGCAGCGTGGAGACCTCGGAACCGGCCTGCGTGAAGCGGAAGATGTTGTCGATGAAGAGGAGCACGTCCTGCTTCTGGACGTCGCGGAAGTACTCCGCCATCGTCAGCGCCGAAAGGGCGACGCGCAGACGCGTTCCCGGCGGCTCGTCCATCTGGCCGAACACGAGGGCGGTCTTGTCGAAGACACCCGCCTCTTCCATCTCGCCGATGAGGTCGTTGCCCTCACGGGTGCGCTCGCCGACACCGGCGAACACCGACACACCACCGTGGTCCTGCGCGACGCGCTGGATCATCTCCTGGATGAGGACCGTCTTGCCGACGCCCGCACCACCGAAGAGGCCGATCTTGCCACCCTGCACGTACGGGGTGAGGAGGTCGATCGACTTGATGCCCGTCTCGAACATCGTGGTCTTGGACTCGAGCTGGTCGAAGGCCGGAGCCTTGCGGTGGATCGGCCAGCGCTCGGTGATCTCGAGCTTCTCGTCGGTGTTGAGCACGTTGCCCAGCACGTCGAAGACCTTGCCCTTGGTGACGTCGCCGACGGGGACCGAGATCGGAGCGCCCGAGTCACGGACCTCCTGGCCACGGACCAGACCGTCGGTCGGCTTCAGGGAGATGGCACGGACGAGGTCGTCGCCGAGGTGCTGCGCGACCTCGAGGCCGATCTCCTGCGACGAGTCACCGATGGTGATCGTCGTGTACAGGAGGTTGTAGATGTCGGGGATGGCGTCGTGGGGGAACTCGATGTCGACGACGGGGCCCGTGACACGGGCGATCCGGCCGACACCGGGCGCCGACGACGTCTCGACCGCGGTGGTGGCGGTGTCGGTCATGGCTGGTGCCTTCCTGAGGGTGGGTAACTGTCCGCGAACGTCGCGGACTACTTCTTCTTCGACGAGAGGGCGTCGGCGCCGCCGACGATCTCGGAGATCTGCTGCGTGATCTCGGCCTGACGGGCGTTGTTCGCGAGGCGGGTGAAGTCACGGATGAGGGAGTCCGCGTTGTCACTCGCCGACTTCATCGCCTTCTGGCGAGCGGCGTGCTCGGAGGCAGCCGACTGCAGCATGGCGTTGAAGATGCGGCTCTCGATGTAGACCGGGAGCAGTGCGTCGAGCACGGCGTCTGCGTCGGGCTCGAACTCGTAGAGCGGGAGCGGCTCGTCGTTCGACGGCGCCTCGACCCCCTCGACGACCTCGAGCGGCAGCAGACGGACGACCTGCGGCTCCTGCGTCGCGATGCTCACGAACCGGTTGAAGACGATGTGGATCTCGTCCACGCCGCCCTCGGCCGTGTCCTGGAGGAACTTGCCGACGACCGCGTCGCCGATCTCCTTGGCCGTCGAGAACTCGGGCTGGTCGGTGCCGCCGACCCACTGCTGCTCCGACGGACGCTCACGGAAGCTGAAGTACCCCACGGCCTTGCGACCGACGAGGTAGAACACGACCTCCTTGCCCTCGCTGCGGAGGAGGGACGCGAGTTCCTCACCCTGCTTGAGGACGTTCGTGCTGAACGCACCGTTCAGACCGCGGTCCGAGGTGAACAGCACGACGGCGGCACGCGTCGAGGACTCCGGCTCGGTGGTCAGCACGTGGTCGACGTTCGAGAACGTCGCCACGGCCGACACCGCCCGCGTCACGGCCCGCGAGTACGGGCCGGACGCGGCCATGCGGGCCTGTGCCTTCTGGATCCGCGACGCCGAGATCAGTTCCATCGCGCGCGTGACCTTCTTCGTGGTCTTCGCGGACTTGATCCTCTGTCGGTAGACCCGGACCTGCGCTGCCATCTAGCGACGACCCTTGACGATCTGCTCCTGGTCGACGTCCTCGGACGACGCGGACTCGAACTGCTCCGAGCCGAGCGTCTTGCCGTCGCTCGTCTGGAAGCCCTTCGTGAAGGCATCGATCTCGCGGTCCATCGCGGCGACGGTCTCGTCGCTGAGCTGGTTGGTCTCGCGCAGGGTGGTGAGGACGTCCGAGTTGCGACGGAGGTGCTCGAGCAGCTCCGACTCGAAGCGGAGCACGTCCGACACCGGGACCTCGTCGAGCTTGCCGTTCGTGCCGGCCCAGATCGAGACGACCTGCTCCTCGACCGGGTACGGCGAGTACTGCGGCTGCTTGAGGAGCTCGGTCAGGCGTGCACCACGGTCGAGCTGACGACGCGACGCCTGGTCGAGGTCGGACGCGAACATCGCGAACGCCTCGAGCGAGCGGTACTGCGCGAGCTCGAGCTTGAGCGTGCCGGAGACCTTCTTGATCGACTTGACCTGTGCGTCACCGCCGACTCGCGACACCGAGATGCCCACGTCGACCGCCGGACGCTGGTTCGCGTTGAAGAGGTCGGACTGCAGGAAGATCTGGCCGTCGGTGATCGAGATCACGTTGGTCGGGATGTACGCCGAGACGTCGTTCGCCTTGGTCTCGATGATCGGGAGACCCGTCATCGAGCCGGCGCCCAGGTCGTCCGACAGCTTCGCGCAACGCTCCAGCAGACGGGAGTGCAGGTAGAAGACGTCGCCCGGGTAGGCCTCGCGGCCCGGCGGACGGCGGAGGAGGAGGGACACGGCGCGGTAGGCCTCGGCCTGCTTCGACAGGTCGTCGAAGATGATCAGGACGTGCTTGCCGCCGTACATCCAGTGCTGGCCGATGGCCGAACCGGTGTAGGGGGCGAGGTACTTGAAGCCGGCCGGGTCGGAGGCGGGAGCAGCGACGATGGTGGTGTACTCCATCGCACCGGCGTCCTCCAGCGCACCCTTGACGGAGGCGATCGTGGAGCCCTTCTGACCGATCGCGACGTAGATGCAGCGGACCTGCTTGTCGACGTCGCCGGACTCCCAGTTGGCCTTCTGGTTGATGATCGTGTCGATCGCGATGGCCGTCTTGCCGGTCTGGCGGTCGCCGATGATCAGCTGACGCTGACCGCGGCCGACGGGGATCATCGCGTCGATGGCCTTGATGCCGGTCTGGAGCGGCTCGTGGACCGACTTGCGGGACATGACGCCCGGAGCCTGGAGCTCGAGGGCGCGACGGCCCTCGGCGGCGATCTCGCCGAGACCGTCGATCGGGTTGCCGAGCGGGTCGACCACGCGGCCGAGGAAGCCGTCGCCGACCGGGGCGGAGAGGACCTCGCCGGTGCGGGTGACCTCCATGCCCTCTTCGATGCCGTCGAACTCGCCGAGCACGATGGCGCCGATCTCGTCCTCGTCGAGGTTCTGCGCGAGGCCGAGCGTGCCGTCCGAGAAGCGGATGAGCTCGTTGGCCATGACGCCGGGGAGGCCCTCGACGTGCGCGATGCCGTCGCCGGCGTCGGTGACGTGCCCGACCTCGGCCGTGGAGGCCTTCGTCGGCTCGTAGTTCGAGACGAAGTCCTTCAGGGCATCACGGATCTCATCGGGGCTGATGGTGATGTCTGCCATGGGATTTTCCTTGTTGGTTTCCGGGGCCCTTCGGCTCCGAGAGGGTGACGCTGCCTGACTGGGCAGTTCCCGTTGTGGACTTGGGAGGAGCGGCTTCGACGGTACGCCTAGCCGGCGAGCTGGAGCCGGAGCTCCGAGAGCCGCGTGGAGACGGTGCCGTCGATGACGTCGCCGCCGATCTGCACCCGGACCCCGCCGACGACCGAGGGGTCGACGACCTGGTTGATGCTGATGTCCTTGCCGTACCGCTGACCGAGGCCGCGGGCCACGCGTGCGGACTGCCCGGCGTCGAGCGGCACCGCGGTGATGACCGTGGCGACGAGCTTGTCCGCCTGGTCGGCCACGATCCGGCTCGCCTCGCGCACCAGCTCGCCGATCCGACGGCCCCGCGGCTGCTGCACGAGCGCCGAGAGGATCGTCACGGTCTGCTGCGACGCCTTCGGGCCGAGCAGCCGCTCCACGAGCGCGCCCTTCTCGACCGGGCTGCCGAGCTTGGTGCCGAGCGCCAGCTCGAGGTCGGCGTCCGAGCGGACGGCGGTCTCGAAGGCGAACAGCTCCGACTCGATCGAGGTCTCGGGCCCCACGGTGGCGGCGACGGCACGGATGCCCGCGTCCTCGATGCCCGCGAGGAGGTCCTCCTGCGAGGACCAGCGGGAGCCGGCCACCGCGGTCAGGACCGCACGCGTCGCGTCCGACTGACCGGCGAAGACGCGGTCGAGGACGACCTTCTTGCCGGCCGGATCGGCCGTCGGGTCGGACAGCAGACCGAGCAGCTGCGGCGCACCGGCGATCGCACGCCCGGAGGCGAGGATCTCGGCACCCGTGGCCAGGTCGGCGGTGCTGCCGAGGTCGGCGAGCACCGCCCTCGTGGACGCGAGTGCTTCCCTGGTGGCGCTGCGCATGCTCAGCGCTCCCCGGCCTTGGACGCCTCGAGGTCCGCGAGGAAGCGGTCCACGACGGCGTTCGACTTCGCGTCGTCCTTGAGGGACTCCCCGATCACACCGGACGCGAGGTCCAGAGCGAGCGAGCCGACCTCGGTACGGAGCGACTGGAGAGCGCTCTGACGCTCGGCCTCGATCTGGGCCTGTGCGTTGGCGGTGATGCGTGCTGCATCGGCCTGCGCCTGCTCGCGGAGCTCGTTGCCGATGGCGTTCGCGTCGGCACGGGCCTGCTCACGGATGCGCGATGCCTCGGCACGAGCCTCCGCCAGCTGCTTGTTGTACTCGTCGAGCGCGGCAGCGGCCTGCTCCTGAGCAGCCTCCGCCTTCTTGATGCCACCCTCGATGGCCTCGGTGCGCTCGTCGAGCATCTTGGTGATCCGCGGGATGATGACCCGCCAGAAGACCAGCAGGATGACGACGAACGCCACCGCGGACCACACGATGTCGTACAGCGGCGGTACGAGGGGATTGTGCGTCTCCTCGGCCGCGATGATGAGTGCGTTCTGCATCGAGAGGCCTTAGTTGGTGAAGATGAAGTACGTCGCGATACCGATGAAGGCGAGGGCCTCGGTGAAGGCGATACCGATGTACATGAGGGTCGTCAGGCGGCCCTGGAGCTCCGGCTGGCGAGCGACGGACTCGATCGTCTTGCCGACGACGATGCCCACGCCGATGGCCGGGCCGATCGCCGCGAGGCCGTAGCCCACCGTCGCGATGTTGCCGGAGATTTCCGCGAGAACGGTCGTTGCGTCCACGTGTTTTCCTTTCAGATGCGGCCCGGCGGATGCCGTGCCGTAATGGGGGTCAGGTCAGGTCGTTGGTCAGTGCTCGTCAGCCAGCGCGAGCTGGATGTACACCGCGGTCAGCAGCATGAAGACGTACGCCTGCAGCAGCGCGACCAGGATCTCGAAGAAGCTGAACGCGATGCCGAACGCGAGCGTCCCGACTCCGA
The DNA here is from genome assembly GCF_030705415.1 of Curtobacterium sp. A7_M15. GTDB lineage: Bacteria > Actinomycetota > Actinomycetes > Actinomycetales > Microbacteriaceae > Curtobacterium. The sequence goes on from NZ_JAUZED010000028.1 coordinate 21,406, forward strand.
ACGCCTTGAAACCGAGCGAGGCGTCGAAGAAGAAGAACTGCGTGGCAGCGAAGAAGAGGACGAGCAGCAGGTGACCGACGACCATGTTCATCAGGAGTCGCAGGGTCAGCGTCACCGGACGGAGTACGAAGGTCGAGACGAGCTCGATCGGCGTCACGATGATGTACAGGTACCAGGGCACCCCGGGCGGGAACAGCGCGTTCCGGAGGAAGGTGCCCGGGTGCTTGCGAAGACCCGCGTAGATGAACGCGACGTAGGCGACGATCGCGAGGATCATCGGGTAGGCGATGCGGCTGGTGCCCTGCAGGTTGAGCCCCGGGATCAGACCCGTGAGGTTCAGGAACAGCACGGAGAAGAAGATCGTGGCCAGCAGCGGGAGGAACCGCTTGCCGTCCTTCTCGCCCAGGTTGTCGAAGGTGTTCCGGCGGACGACGTCGAACGCGTACTCGATGAGCGCCTGGCCGCGGCCGGGGACGAGCTTGAGCGAACGGGTCCCGATGATGCCGATCAGCAGCAGGACCGCGACGGCGATGAACCGGATGATGACGAGTCGGTCGATCTCGAAGGGCGTCCCGGCGAAGAAGATCGCATCCGGGAAGAACTCGTTGATCGACGGACCATGGAACTCGGCGGCCTTGCTGCTCCCCGCCGCGACGGTGTTACCCGCAGCGGTGAGGGACAGGGGAAGAGCGTGGGATAGCAGCGCTGTCTCCTGTGTCGGCGCGCGCACGCATGGCACGCGATGGTGGACGTTGTGGAGGCTCGCCCGCTCCGAGCAATGCTCCGGACGCGGACTCCGAGAAGCCTATCAGGTGCGAGAGGCTTCCCGGGCTCTCAGTCCCGCGTGGGCGGATTCTCAGACTGCGCCGCATCCCCGGGGAGCGCGACGCCGATCGGGATCCGGGCCCTGGCGACCGCGACGACGTCGATGACCAGGGAGCCGACGACCCCGACGATGATGACGATCGCGAGGACGGGGAAGTCGACCCAGGCCCGGTCGCGCAGCAGCAGGAGCACGACCAGGAAGAGCACGAACTTCAGGATCCAGGTCCCCATCACGATGCCGAAGAAGGCGCCCGAGATCATCTGCCCCTTCGAGACGCGCAACGCGACGAGCACCGACAGCGCGGTGAGCCCGAGGAACACCACGCTCAGCACGGCACCGAGCAGCCCGGCCACGAGCCCGGGCGTCCCGGCGACGAGCAGACCGACGACTCCCCCGAGGACGGCGAGGGCCACGGCGAGCAGCCCGGCCCAGACGAGGATGCGGCGGAACACCGGCCGGACGTGGTCGAGCGCGTTCGGTGCGGTCACGAGTTGTCTCCTGGGATCGAGCGGTCGTTGGCGGCCCGGTCGAGCGGGTCGAGGCTGGCGTCCACCACGGCGGTCGACCGGGTGGCGACCTGTGCGGCGAACTCGGCGCGCTTGCGACCGAGCGGGGCGAAGGTGGCCACGGCGCAGACGATGAACCCGACCGCGACGAAGACGACCACCCAGTACCAGTCCACGAAGAGGAACAGCAGGCAGCCGATCGCCACGGTGGCCGTCCACGCGTAGAAGATGAGCACGGCGTGGAAGTGCGAGTGCCCCATGTCGAGCAGGCGGTGGTGCAGGTGCTTCCGGTCGGCCGAGAACGGCGACTTGCCGGCACTGAGCCGGCGCGTGACCGCGAGGCCGAAGTCGAGGATCGGCACGATGAGGATCGCGAACGGCAGCAGGATCGGGATGAACGCCGGCAACAGCGCCTGACGGGTCTGCACCGCGGCGGGGTCGATGTTGCCCGTCACGCTCACCGCACTGGTCGCCATGAGGAAGCCGACGAGCAGCGCGCCCGCGTCACCCATGAACAGCTTCGCGGGGTGCCAGTTGAGGATGAGGAAGCCGAAGCACGCGCCGACGAGCACCGCGGTGAGCAGCGACGGCAGGTTGAAGAAGAACTCCGTCTGCACGACCACGCGGTTGATGAAGAACGTGTAGAGGAAGAACACGCCGCCGGCGATGATCGCCACGCCCGCGACGAGGCCGTCGAGCCCGTCGATGAAGTTCACCGCGTTCATGACCAGCACGACCGCCAAAACCGTGAAGATCAGGCTCATGTACGACGAGCCGACACCGAGCGTGTTGCCGATCGGCAGCGAGACGATCGCCACGCCCTGCCACGCGAGGATCCCCGCGGCGATGATCTGCCCGGCGAGCTTCGTCATCCAGTCGAGGTCCCAGATGTCGTCGGCGACACCGAGGACCACGATGATGGTCGCTCCCGCGAGCACCGCCAGCACACGACCCGGTTCGGAGAACACCAGCCGGAAGTAGTCGGTGCCCGCGATCGACGGGAAGAGGAACCACGCCGCGAGCAGCGACACGATGACGCCGATGTACATCGCGATGCCGCCGAGCCGGGGCGTCGGCGTGCGGTGCACGTCCCGCTCGCGGACCTTCGGGTACCACTTGTACTTCAGCCCCAGCTTCCAGACGACCCAGCTGACGCAGAAGCTCACCACGGCCGCGATGGCCCCGGCGAGCAGGTAGTACTTCATCCGACGAGGTCGGCTCCGACGACCCTGGTGATCTCCTCGTCCGGGATCACACCGTGGCGGACGATGCGGAGCTTCCCACCGTCGGAGAGCCCCGTGGCGTCGACGATCGTCGAGCCGGTCGACTCCGCGAAGCCCTCGTGCGGCTCGAGCGCGCCCCCGTCGAGGTACACCGCGACACTGTCGCCGAGCATGGCCTCGGCCTGGTCCGCGTCCATCGCGGCCGGGTCCCCCGTCGTGTTCGCCGAGGACACCGCGAGCGGCCCGACCTCTTGCAGGAGTTCGAGGGCGATCCGCGAGTCCGGCATCCGGAGCGCCACGGTGCCGCGCGTCTCGCCGAGGTCCCAGTCGAGGGACGGCTGCGCACGGAGGATCACCGTGAGGCCGCCGGGCCAGAACTCGTCGACGAGGTCGCGCACCTGCTGCGGGATGTCGCTCGCGAGCGCGTCCATGGTCGGCGGGCCGGGGATGAGCACCGGCGGCGGCGACTGCCGGGTGCGCCCCTTCGCGTCGAGCAGCCGCTGGACGGCGGCCTGGCTGAAGGCGTCCGCGGCCACGCCGTAGACGGTGTCGGTGGGGACCACGACGAGCTCTCCGCGCCCGAGTGCGGCACGTGCGAGCCGCATCCCGGTCAGGAGCCCGTCGGAGTCGGTGCAGTCGTATCGGGATGCCATGACTCGACGATGATAGTGCGACACAATGGGTGGCATCGTGAACGAGTCCCCCGCGCCCCGCCTCCTGTTCCTCTTCGACATGGACGAGGTCCTCGTCCGGTACGACTGGCAGGTGCGGATGGCCGCACTCGCCGAGTTCACCGGGCACGAGTTCCAGGAGCTCCGGCGCCGGTGGTGGGACTGCGGCAACGAGCAGCGCGCCGAGGCCGGCGGGTACGCCGACGGCGACGAGTACCTCGCCGCGTTCGCCGAGGCCATGGGCTGCGACGTCCCCGAGACCGAGTGGGCGCGGATCCGCGGCGCCGCCATGACCGAGCTGCCCGAGCGGATCGAGGCGGTGCGCGTCGCGAGCGAGCACGGCCGCGTCGGCCTCCTGACGAACAACGGACCGCTCGCCGGCCGGTGGATCCACCGCTGGGCGCCGTCGCTCGCGCCGGTCTTCGGCGAGCACCTGGACACGACGAGCAACTTCGGGGCACGCAAGCCCGAGCCCGAGGTCTACCTCCGCGCGCTCGAGCACCACGGCGTCCCCGCCGAGCGCACGTTCTTCGCCGACGACATGCCGATCAACGTCGAGGGTGCCCGCAGCGTCGGCATCCACGCGGTCCTCGTCGAGGAGCACACCGACCTGCGCGAAGCCGTCCTCGCCTTCGTCGCGGAACAGCACGAGGCCGCCGTCGCCTGATCCTTCCCATCACGCGTGCGGTAGGAAGCGCGATCGCGCGTACCCGGTGGGAAGGAACGGGCAAGGACGCGCGGAACGACCGGGTACGCCCGGAACGGGCAGGTACGCGGGGCGCGCATGGCCCAGGAGGCGCGGGTCGAGCCCGCCTAGCGCGTCGCGGTCGTCGTGCGGTCGCGCCCCGTCAGGTCGACGTGCGTCTCCGGCGAACGGAACCCCCGGCGCGCCAGGACCGCGCGCACACCGGCGCCCTGCGGCTCGGCGTGCTCGATGACGAGGACTCCCCCGGGGACGAGCAGGCGCCACGCGGTCTCGGCGAGGGCCCGTACCGCGTCGAGGCCGTCCGGACCGCCGTAGAGCGCCATCGCCGGGTCGTGGTCGCGGACCTCGGGGTCGATCGGCACCGCGTCGTCGGGCACGTACGGCGGGTTCGACACGACGACGGACACGGTGCCGTCGAGCTCGGGCAGCGCATCTGCGAGGTCACCCTCGACGAGTCGGACGGTCCCGCCGTGCGCGTCGATGTTCCGCCGGGTCCACGGGAGCGCCTCGGGCGACCGTTCGACGGCGTACACGACCGCGTTCGGCACCTCGGTGTCCATGGCGATCGCGATGGCACCGCTGCCGGACCCGAGGTCCACGGCGACCGGCGACGGCACCGCGGTGGCCCGCAGTGCGTCGATGCCGAACTGCACGACCCCCTCGGTCTCCGGTCGCGGGACGAACACGCCGGGTCCGACCGCCAGGGTCAGCGCACGGAAGTACGCCTCGCCGGTGATGTGTTGGAGCGGCTCCCGGGTGGTGCGCCGGGCGACGGCGTGCCGGAAGCGCTCGACGTGCTCCGGGGCGATCGCTCCCCCGGTCATCGCGCGGGCCTGGACCGCGCCGCGCGAGGTGTCGGTCGCCCAGGCGAGCAGCAGCTCTGCGTCCACCTGCGGGGTCGGGACACCGGCCGCGCCGAGCGCCGCGGTCGCCTCGCGCAGGAGGCGATCCGCGGCGAACGTTCCGTCACCACCCACGGCGAGTCGCGCCTCCTGGGCTACGCGTCCTGGTCGCCGACGGCGGCCAGACGTGCCTCTTCGTCCGCCTGGATGGCGGACTGGATGACGGGCTCGAGGGCACCGTTCATGACCCGGTCGAGGTCGTACGCCTTGTACCCGGTGCGGTGGTCCGCGATGCGGTTCTCCGGGAAGTTGTACGTGCGGATGCGCTCCGACCGGTCCATGCCGCGGATCTGCGACTTGCGCGCGTCCGAGGCGATGGCGTCGAGCTCCTCCTGCTGCTTCGCGAGGATGCGGGCGCGGAGCACGCGCATGCCGGCCTCGCGGTTCTGCAGCTGCGACTTCTCGTTCTGCATCGCCACCGTGATGCCCGTGGGCAGGTGGGTGATGCGGACCGCCGAGTCCGTCGTGTTGACGGACTGGCCACCGGGGCCGGAGGACCGGTAGACGTCGATCTTGAGGTCGTTCTGGTTGATCTGGACCTCTTCGGGCTCGTCGACCTCGGGGAAGACGAGCACGCCGGTCGTCGAGGTGTGGATGCGCCCCTGCGACTCGGTCGCCGGCACCCGCTGCACGCGGTGCACCCCGCCCTCGTACTTGAGGTGCGCCCACACGCCCTGGGACGGGTCGGTCGCGTTCGACTTGATCGCGACCTGGACGTCCTTGTAGCCACCGAGGTCGCTCTCGGTGCGCTCGAGCATCTCGACCTTCCAGCCCTTGGACTCGGCGTAGTGCGAGTACATGCGCAGCAGGTCGGCCGCGAAGAGCGCCGACTCCTCGCCGCCCTCACCGCCCTTGATCTCCATGATCACGTCGCGCCCGTCATCGGGGTCGCGCGGGATGAGCAGCCGGCGGAGACGCTCCTGGCGCTCCGCCCGCTGCTCCTCGAGCACCGGGACCTCGTCCGCGAACGCCTCGTCCTCGCGGGCGAGCTCCTGGGCGGCGGCGAGGTCGTCCCCCGCCGCCTTCCAGGCCTCGTACGCGGACTTGATCTGGTTGAGCTCGGCGTACCGCCGGTTCACCTTCTTCGCCCGGGCCGCGTCGGCGTGGAGCGCGGGGTCCGACAGCTGCTGCGTCAGGTCCTCGTGTTCCGCCAGCAGCCCTGCTACCGACTCGAACACGCGTTACTCCTGGTGACCGTTGTGGTGCCCACCGGTCGTGGGGACCGACTTCTGCACCTGGACCAGGAACTCGACGTTCGACTGCGTCTCCTTGAGGTTCCGCAGCACGATCTCGAGTGCCTGCTGGGGGTCGAGCCCGGCGAGGGCACGGCGCAGGCGCCACGTGATCTTGACCTCGTCGGCGGAGAGCAGCTGCTCCTCGCGACGGGTGCCGGACGCGTTGACGTCGACCGCCGGGAAGATGCGCTTGTCCGCCAGGTGACGGTTCAGGCGGAGCTCCATGTTGCCGGTGCCCTTGAACTCCTCGAAGATGACCTCGTCCATCTTGGAGCCGGTCTCGACGAGTGCGGTCGCGAGGATGGTCAGCGAGCCGCCGTCCTCGATGTTGCGCGCGGCGCCGAAGAAGCGCTTCGGCGGGTACAGCGCGGCCGAGTCGACGCCACCGGACAGCACGCGACCCGAGGCCGGCGTGGCCAGGTTGTAGGCGCGACCGAGGCGGGTGATCGAGTCGAGGAGCAGGACCACGTCGTGGCCGAGCTCGACGAGGCGCTTCGCACGCTCGATGGCGAGCTCGGCGACCGTGGTGTGGTCCTCGGCCGGGCGGTCGAAGGTCGAGGCGATGACCTCGCCCTTCACCGAGCGCTGCATGTCGGTGACCTCTTCGGGCCGCTCGTCGACGAGGACGACCATGAGGTGCGCCTCGGGGTTGTTCTTCGCGATCGCGTTGGCGATGGCCTGCAGCACGACGGTCTTGCCGGCCTTCGGCGGCGAGACGATGAGGCCGCGCTGGCCCTTGCCGATCGGCGACACGAGGTCGATGATCCGCGTGCTGAGCTTCGACGGCTCGGTCTCGAGGCGGAGACGCTCGTTCGGGTACAGCGGGGTGAGGTCCTGGAAGTCCACGCGCGCGGCGGCCTCTTCTGCCGTCTGCCCGTTGACCGAGTCGACCTTCACGAGCGCGTTGTACTTCTGGCGGCTCTGCTGCTCGTTGTCACGCGGCTGCTTGATCGCGCCGACGACCGCGTCGCCCTTGCGCAGGTGGTACTTCTTCACCTGACCGAGCGAGACGTAGACGTCGTTCGGGCCGGGCAGGTACCCGGTCGTGCGCACGAAGGCGTAGTTGTCGAGGACGTCGAGGATGCCCGCGATCGGGATGAGGACGTCGTCCTCGGTGATCTCCGGCTCGAACTCGTCGTTCTGGCCGCCACGGCCGCGCTTGCGGTCACGCTGGCGACGGCTGCGGCCCCCCTCGGACTCGTCGGCGTTCTGCTGGCCCTGCTTCTGCTGCTGCTGGCCGTTCTGCTGCTTCTGCTGCTGGCCGTTCTGCTTCTGCTCGTTCTTGGCGTCGTCCTGCTGGGCGTTCTTCTGCTCGCCCTGCTGGCCGTTCTGACCGTTCTTCTGCGCGGCGTCGCCCTTCGGCGCGTTGTCGCGACCGTTCTGGTCGCCGCCCTGCTCGCCGTTCTCGGCGTTCTGTCCACGGCCACGACCGCGACCACGGCTGCGACGACCGCGGCGCGAGCCGCCCTCGCCCTGCTGGTCGTTCTGGTCGCCCGACTCGGTGGAGCCGGCGGTGTCACCGGTGGACTGCTCGTCCGCAGCCGGCGTCTGGGAGTCGACCCGCGCCTCCTGGGCGGCGTCCTGCGTTCCAGCGGGCTGCTGCGCCTGCTGGTCGCGCTGCCCGCGGCCACGACGCTGCCCGCCGGTCTGCGCGGCTTCCTGCGCGTCCTTCTCGGCGCGGACCTGGTCGAGCCCGGCGAGGAGGTCCTCGGTGCCGGTCTGACCGTGGTTGGTGTGCTCGGCGGCCGACGTCGGCGCGGCGCTCACGGTGCCGCCCGACGACGCGCGGCGCGAACGGCGGGCCCGCGAGGACGCCGGCTGCTCGGCCGGAGCCTCGGTGGCGACCGGGGCGTCGGCGGCGGGCTCGTCCGCAGGTGCTGCCGGAGCCTCGGTCGGCTCGGGCAGCGTCGGCTGCTCGGGCTGATGCTCGGGCTGCTCGGCGGTGTCGTCCGTCGCGGGACGCTTGTCCTCGATCGATGCGATGAGGTCGCCCTTGCGGAGCTTCGACAGCCCCGTGATGCCGAGGGATGACGCGATGCGCTGGAGTTCCGGGAGCCGGAGGGCGCGCAGATCGCTGGGGATCTCCACCGGGGTGGAGTCGTTGACGTTCGTCAAGGTCGGTGTTTCCTTTCGAACCGCAGAACGCGGAGAGTTTCCACCGTCCCGGATGCACGGGTATGCATCGACCGCCGTTCAGACGACGGACCGGGATTCGGTGATCAGAAAGAGATCGCCCCCGCGCACCGGAGCCAGCGTGGCGAGGAGGTTCCTGCTGCCTACGCGAGTTCGGCTCGGAGCGCCGAGTGCGGCACCACTGTAGCACCACCGAGGTCGACAGCCAGCATGAGCGCCCGCCAGTCGGATTCCCCGTGTCGCGACACGAGGTCCGCCGCGGTCAGGCGCTGCGCGGGGTCGCTGCCGAGGACCAGGAGGCTCGGGCCGGCCCCGGAGACGACCGCGGCGAGGCCGTGCTGTCGCAGCAGGCCGATCAGGGCGTCGGTCTCGGGCATGGCACTGGCGCGGTAGGCCTGGTGCAACCGGTCCTCGGTCGCCGCCAGGAGCAGCTCCGGGCTCTGGATGAGGGCGGCCACGAGCAGGGCGGACCGGGAGACGTTGAACGCGGCGTCCTCGTGCGGGACGCTCGCCGGCTGCAGGGAGCGCGCGAGCTTCGTCGAGAGCGTCGAGGTCGGCACGAAGACCACCGGCGAGACTCCGCGGTGGACGAGCAGGCGCTTGTACGCCGGCCCCTCGGCCGTCATCCACGCGATCGTCAGGCCGCCGAAGAGCGCGGGTGCCACGTTGTCCGGGTGCCCCTCCATCTCGGTCGCGAGCGTGAGCAGCGTCGAGGCGTCGAGGTCGACGACTCCCTCGAGCAACCCCCGCGCGGCCATCAACCCGGCGACGATCGCCGCGGCGGAGGATCCCATCCCCCGGCCGTGCGGGATGGCGTTCACCGCGTGCAGCTCGAGTCCGGGCTGCAGGGCGACGCCGGCGTGCTCGAGACCGCGGCGGACCGCACGGACGACGAGGTTCGTGTCGTCCGTGGCGACCTCGCCGGCGCCGACTCCGTCGACCGTGACGGTCGCGCCGGGTTCGGGCCGGACCCGGACGACCACCTCGTCGTAGAGCGACAGGGCGAGGCCGAGCGAGTCGAAACCCGGTCCGAGGTTCGCCGAGGTCGCCGGTACTCGTACGCGGACCGCCCGTCCGGCCGGTACAGCGATCTGGGCGGTCGTGCCCTCCCCCGGTCCGGACGAGCGGTCGGGGCTCACTCGGCGCCGACCAGTCCGAGCACGTCGGCGACCGACTTGGTGTCGACGGGGACGCTCGTCGGGGCGACCTCGCCGCCGTCCTGCGTGCGGAGGGCCCACTGCGGGTCCTTGAGGCCGTGGCCGGTCACCGTGATGACGACCTTCGCGCCCTGCGGCACGACACCGGCGTCGGCACGCTCGAGGAGTCCGGCGACGCCGATGGCCGAGGCGGGCTCGACGAACACGCCGACCTCGGCGGAGAGGATGCGGTGCGCGGCGAGGATGCCCTCGTCGGTGATGGCACCGAAGTAGCCGTCGGTCTCGTCACGAGCCTCGAGGGCGAACTGCCACGACGCCGGGTTGCCGATGCGGATCGCCGACGCGATGGTGTCCGGCTGCTTGACGACCTCGCCGCGGACGATCGGTGCCGAGCCGGCTGCCTGGAAGCCGAACATGCGCGGGAGCTTCGTCGACCGACCGGCGGCGACGTCCTCGCGGTACCCGCGGGAGTAGGCCGTGTAGTTGCCGGCGTTGCCCACCGGCAGGAAGTGGAAGTCCGGCGCGTCGCCGAGGACGTCGACGACCTCGAACGCGGCGGTCTTCTGGCCCTCGATGCGGTCGTTGTTGACCGAGTTCACCAGGTGCACCGGGTAGTTCGCGGCGAGGTCGCGCGCGATGTCGAGGCAGTCGTCGAAGTTGCCCTGCACCTGCAGCAGCTGGGCGTCGTGCGCGACGGCCTGGCTGAGCTTGCCCATGGCGATCTTGCCCTCGGGCACGAGCACCGCGGCGGTGATGCCGGCGTGCGTGGCGTACGCGGCGGCCGAGGCGCTCGTGTTGCCGGTCGAGGCGCAGATGACGGCCTTCGCGCCGTGCTCGACGGCCTTCGAGATCGCCATCGTCATGCCGCGGTCCTTGAACGACCCGGTCGGGTTCATCCCCTCGAACTTGACGTAGACCTCGGCCCCGGTGCGCTCGGACAGGCGGCGCGCCGGGATGAGCGGGGTCCCGCCCTCACCGAGCGTGACGACGGGCGTCGCTTCGGTGACGTCGAGGCGGTCGGCGTACTCGCGCAGGACACCCTGCCACTGGTGGGCCATGAGGCTTCTCTCTCTGTCCGGAGGTTCGGTCTGGTGGTGGTCGGTGGTGGGCCTGGAGGCGCGTGGTGCGTCAGGCGCCGACGAAGCGCAGGACACTGGTCACGTCCAGGACCACGTCCTCGCCGCGGAGGGTGCGGACAGTGTCCGCCAGCGCGGCTTCCCGCGCGAGGTGGGTGCCGATGACGAGCGTCGCGGTGCCCTCGGAGGCACCCGCGGTCGTCTGCTCGACGGTCTCGACGCTGACGCCGTGCTTGGCGAGGACGCCGGCGACGGTCGACAGGACACCGGGGGCGTCCGTGACGTGCAACGTGATCTGGTAGCGCGTGCGGACGGTACCGATCGGGAAGACCGGCAGCGCGGCCTGGGTCGACTCGGCGATGCCGGGTCCACCGATCACGTGCCGTCTGGCAGCGGAGACGAGGTCGCCGAGGACGGCCGAGGCGGTCTCCACCCCGCCGGCGCCGGCGCCGTAGAACATCAGGTCGCCGGCGGCCTCGGCCTCGACGAACACGGCGTTCTTCGCCCCGTGCACGCTTGCGAGCGGGTGCGACTCCGGCACGAGCGCCGGGTACACGCGTGCGCTGACGCCCTCGGTGCCCTGCTCGTCGGTCAGGCGCTCGGCGGTCGCCAGGATCTTCACGACGTACCCGGCCTTGCGCGCGGCCCGGACCTGCTCGATCGTCACCGAGGTGATCCCCTCGCGGTGGACCGCCGCGAGCGGCACCGAGGTGTGGAACGCCAGCGACGCCAGGATCGCGGCCTTCTGCGCGGCGTCGTAGCCCTCGATGTCGGCGGTCGGGTCGGCCTCGGCGTAGCCCAGCTCGGTGGCCGTCGCGAGGGCGTCCTCGAACGTCGAGCCCTCGCGGTCCATGAGGTCGAGGATGAAGTTGGTCGTGCCGTTGACGATGCCCATGATGCGCTCGATGCGGTCACCCGCGAGGGAGTCGTGCAGCGGGCGGATGATCGGGATCGCGCCGGCGACGGCGGCCTCGTAGTAGAGCTGTGCGCCGACCTGCTCGGCGACGGCGAAGAGCTCCGGGCCGTGGGTCGCCAGCAGGGCCTTGTTGCCGGTGACGACGTCGGCGCCGGACTGCAGCGCCTGGAGCACGAGCGTCCGTGCCGGCTCGATGCCGCCGATCAGCTCGACGACGATGTCCGCGCCGAGGATGAGCGACGCCGCGTCCGTCGTGAAGAGCTCCTTCGGCAGGTCGACGTCGCGCGGGGCGTCGAGGTCGCGCACCGCGATCCCGACGAGCTCGAGGCCGGCTCCGGCGCGCGAGGCCAACTCGTCGCCGTGTTCGAGGAGCAGCCGCGCCACCTGGGAACCGACCGAGCCGGCTCCGAGCAGCGCGACGCGGACGTTGCGGTATTCGATCATCTGGTGCGGGTCCTGTTCGTGGGGAGTCGGGTCGTCCGAGGGGCTCAGGCCCCCGGGACCACCCCGGTGTCGCGGGCGAGGAGGTCGTCGATCGACTCGCCACGCACGAGGATACGGGGTACGCCGTCGGCGACCGCCACGACCGGCGGGCGGCCGACGTGGTTGTAGTTGCTCGCCAGGCTCCAGCAGTACGCACCCGTGGCGGCGACGGCCAGGAGATCGCCGCGGTGCACGTCGCCCGGCAGGTACTCGTCGTTCACGACGATGTCCCCGGACTCGCAGTGCTTGCCGACGACGCGACTGAGGACGGCGGGCGCGTCGGAGGTGCGGGCGAGCCGCGCGGTGTAGTCGGCGCCGTAGAGCGCGGGTCGGGCGTTGTCGCTCATGCCGCCGTCGACCGAGACGTACGTCCGGGTCGCCGAGGCGTCCGCGTCGTCGTCGATCCCGACCTCGAGCGCCACGGGCTTGATCGTCCCCACCCGGTAGAGCGTGATCCCGGCGGGGCCGACGATGTACCGGCCGGGCTCGACCGCGATCTCGGGCACCGGGATGTCCCGCTCGGCGCAGGCCTCGGCGACGATGGTCGCGAGCGCGTCGGCGACGTCCTCCGGCTCGAACGCCGAGTCGGCCTCGGTGTAGTCGATGCCCCAGCCGCCGCCGAGGTTGAGCTCGGGCACCGGGCCGGTCGCGACGAGCGTGGCGTGCACGTCCATCAGGCGACGCGCGGCCTCGCGGAAGCCGGACTCGTCGAAGATCTGCGAGCCGATGTGCGAGTGCAGGCCGACGAAGGCGAGCGAGGGCTCGGCGCGCACGGCAGCGGCTGCGGTGACGGCCTCGGTCAGGGGGATGCCGAACTTCTGGTCCTCGCGCGCGGTCGCCAGGTACTCGTGCGTCGAGGCGTGCACCCCGCTGTTGATCCGGATGCGCACGCGCTGCACGACACCGGCGTCGGCGGCGGCACGGGCGACGCGTCCGATCTCCTCGTGGCTGTCGAGGACGATGGTGCCGACGCCGACCTCGACCGCACGGGCGATCTCGGCGTCCGACTTGTCGTTGCCGTGGAAGCCCAGCAGTGCCGGGTCGACTCCCCCGGCCAGGGCCACCGCGAGCTCGCCGCCGGTGCAGACGTCCACGCGGAGGTCGGCCTCCGCCATCCACGCCGCGACCTGGGTCGTCAGGAACGCCTTGCCCGCGTAGTAGACGTGCGCCCGGGTACCGATCCGCTCGAACGCCTCGGTGAACGCGTTCCGCACCCGCACCGCACGGGACTGCACGTCGCGTTCGTCGACCACGTACAGCGGCGTGCCGAACTGCTCCACGAGGTCGGACGCGGTGACCCCGCCCACGACGAGCTCGCCGTCGTCGGTCCGGGTCGCGGAAGCGGGCCAGATCCGCGCGGTCAGCGCGGAGGCGTCCGTCGGGAACCGCAGGTGCTGCGGGGCAAGGGGGTTCTCGCTCACGGGACCCGATCCTACCGAGCCGAGCCGCGCCTCCTGGGCCGCGTTACGCGCCCCGCGGCTACGAGCACGAGCCGACCGTCTGCAGCCCCGCCTCGTTGAGCGGCAGGGAGTCCGCCGTGACGCGGACCGTCGCCTCGGAGGCGGTGACGTCGAGCGACCGCACGAGGAGCCCCTCCGGCAGGAACCTGGCGGTGCAGACCTCGACCGGGACGTTCGTGACACCCGGGATCGAGTCCACCTTGAGACCGAGCGACGAGTTCGTGATCCGCACCGTCTTCGGCGTGATCGTTATGCCCTTGCCGTCGTCCTGCGCGGCGACGTCGCCCTTCGCCGCGTAGGTGATGTCGTAGCCGAGGACCGCGGCCTTGCCCGAGAGCTCGACCCCGCCGTCGACGAGGCTGAGGCGGTCGAACAGCGGGCTGTACTTGGCGAGGTCCTTCACGGACGTGGCCGCCAGCCGGACGTGGCCGTCGACGTCGCGCACGTCGCCCTTGCCGTCCACGGGCACGTCCCGCGCGGTGACGTCGGCCGCGAGCGGGATGCCGTCGATCGTGAGCTTCTCGGAGGAGATCTCGACCTCGTCGAGCTGCCCGCTGATCAGTTGCGGGATGACGATGCCCTTCGCGTGCGCCTCGACCTCGCCGGTGGCGCCGGACGGCAGCGACTGCTCGACCTGCTGCGCGATGATGCGGTCGACGACCCCGCGGAGGACGAACTCGGCGATCACGACGAGTGCGGCGAGGACGACCAGGACGACGACGAGCACGACGGGCCAGCGGCGGCGGCGCTTCCGGGGGGTGGCGGTGGACATGCGTCCCACCTTGCCAGGTGGCCCCGGCAGCGAGCCTGGGGGCGGCGCGCGCGGGGCGCGCGGGGCACG
>NZ_JAUZED010000029.1 GCF_030705415.1 Curtobacterium sp. A7_M15
GTGCCAGCCGGCACCGCGCCTCCCGTCCGTGGATGGTCGCGTCTACTCGGCCAGGCCGTAGAGGCGGTCGCCTGCGTCGCCCAGCCCGGGCACGATGTAGCCGTTCTCGTCGAGCTTCTCGTCGAGCGCGCCGAGCACGATCGACACGTTGCGGTCGCCCACGGCCGCCTCGACCGCGGCGAGCCCCTCGGGTGCGCCGAGGATGCACACGCACGTCACCTCTTCCGCGCCACGGTCGAACAGGAAGTCGATCGCGGCGGCGAGGGTGCCACCGGTGGCGAGCATCGGGTCGAGCACGAAGCACTGCCGCCCGGACAGGTCGTCGGGCAGGCGCTCGGCGTAGGTCTGGGGTTCGAGCGTCTCCTCGTTGCGCGCCATGCCGAGGAACCCGACCTCGGCCGTGGGGACGAGCTTCACCATGCCCTCGAGCATGCCGAGCCCGGCGCGCAGGATCGGGACGACGAGCGGACGCGGCTTGGCGATCGAGACGCCCATGGTGTGCGCGACCGGGGTGTCGATCGGCGTCGCGGTGACGCGGACGTTCCGGGTCGCCTCGTACGCGAGGAGCGTCACGAGCTCTTCGGTGAGGGCGCGGAACGTGGGGGACGGCGTCGTACGGTCGCGGAGCACCGAGAGCTTGTGGGTGATGAGCGGGTGGTCGGCGACGTGGACTCGCATAGGGTCGAGCCTACCGTGCTGCCGACCGCCAGGAGGTTCCGTGGAAGCACCCGCCGCCCGCCCGTTCGTGCCCGCGATGGAACGCGCGCTCGACGAGGCCCGCGCGTGCCTCGCGACGGGGGACGTCCCGGTCGGGGCGGTCGTCCTCGACCGGCACGGCGCGGTGGTCGCCGTGGGACGGAACGAGCGCGAGGCGCGCCAGGACCCCACGGCGCACGCCGAGGTCCTCGCGCTCCGGGCGGCCGCGGAGGCGATCGGCGACTGGCACCTCGAGGAGCACACCCTCGTGGTGACGCTCGAGCCGTGCCCGATGTGCGCCGGTGCCGTCATGGCAGCCCGGGTACCGCGGATCGTGTTCGGTGCGTGGGACCCGAAGGCCGGGGCGAGCGGGAGCGTCTACGACGTCGCGCGGGACCGCCGGATGCCGCACCGGTCCGAGGTGATCGGCGGCGTGCTCGAGGGGGAGTGCGCGGCGCTGCTCGACGCGTTCTTCGCCGAACGCCGCTGACCGGCGGAACGCCGCTGACGGACGGTCGTCAGCTCCAGAGGACCGCGATGAACACGTTGACGATCGCGAGTGCGCCGGCGGAGTGGAAGAACGGCAGGGCGGCCTTCGCCGTCGCGGTGCCGGCGTCCGCGCGCTTCTGACGGGCCCGGGCGACGAACGCCAGGACGAGCGCGATCGCCGCGATGACGAGCTTCACGCCCAGCTTGACGTGGTTCGCGCCGCCGTCGCTCGTGGCGTCGATGACGCCCATCATCCCGAGGCCCGTCACGAGCTGCACGATGAGTCCGGTGATCGGCCAGAACGTCTGGAAGCCGCCCTTCCGGCGCACCTGCACGAGGAAGGCGCCGATGACGGCCGCGAGACCGAGGAAGTGCAGGACGAGCAGGATGTTGAAGAGCGCCGACATGTCACCATCGTGGGTGATCGGCGAGGGTGGCCGCCAGCAAGGCTCCCCTTAGTCCGCGGCGCGGATCACGATCGCCTCGGTGGGTGGCCGCGGGCCCGTCCGGAGGACGTCGGGCTCGACGTAGATGACGCGTGCGATCGGCACCGCCTGCCGCACCCGGTGCTCGACCGTGTCGATGCCGGCGGCGACGTCGCCGAGCCGCCGGTCGCCGTCCACCGCGACCTTCACGCCGACCATGAGCTCGTCGGGGCCGAGGTAGAGGGTCTTGATGTGGATGATCGAGTCGACCTCGGGGCCGTCGAGCACCGCGTGCTTGATGCGTTCGACGTCGGCCGCGGTGGCGCCCTCGCCGACGAGGAGGCTCTTCGTCTCGATGCCGAGCACGACGGCCACGGCGATGAGCAGCGCGGCGATGAGGATCGTGCCGATGGCGTCGAACACCCCGTTGCCCGTGATCGCGGTGAGGCCGACGCCGAACAGCGCGAAGACGAGGCCGAGCAGCGCGGCCGTGTCCTCGAGCATCACGACGGGGAGCTCGGGTGCCTTGGCGCGGCGGACGAACTGCACCCAGCTCTGCCGGCCCTTCTGCGGGCGCGCTTCCGAGAGGGCGGTGCGGAGGGAGAAGCCCTCGAGCCCGATCGCGATGACGAGCACCACGAGCGGCAGCCACCAGTTCTCGAGGGGGTGCGGGTGGGTGAGCTTCTCGATGCCCTCGTACAGCGAGAAGACCCCGCCGACCGAGAACAGGATGATCGACACGACGAAGGCGTACACGTAGCGCTCACGCCCGTAGCCGAACGGGTGTTCCTCGTCGGCAGCGCGCCGAGCCCGTCGCCCGCCGAGGAGCAGGAGGAGCTGGTTGGCGGAGTCGGCGAGGGAGTGGACGCCCTCGGCCAGCATCGACGCGGACCCACTGATCGCCGCGGCGACGAACTTGACGATCGCGATGCCGACGTTCGCACCGAGTGCGGCGAGGATCGCCTTCGTGCCTCCAGAAGCGCTCACTGCCGTCCCCTTCTCCCGATCTGATGGACGATCCTAGGCGAGGGTGCTCGGTAGGGTCTGGGGCATGACGATCGAACTGCCCCGCACCGCCCTGCTCGGCGTCGGCTCCATGTCCGGCGCGGTCCTCGACGGCCTGCTCGCCGCCGGTCTCGACCCGGCGACCGTGACCCTGACGACGAAGTCGGAGCAGTCCGCGGCAGCCCACCGGGAGCGCGGTCTGGACGCCACGGCCACCGAGACCGACCCCGACGCGAACCGGGCGGCGGTCCGCGGTGCGTCGCTCGTCGTGCTCGGGGTGAAGCCGTACGCGATCGGCGACCTGCTCGACGAGGTCCGGGCGGACCTCGAGCCGGGGACGGTCGTCGTCAGCGTGGCGGTGGGGACGACGATCGCGAGCATGGAGGCGAGGGTCCCGGTCGGTGTGCGCGTCGTCCGCGCACTGCCGAACACGCCGATCGGGGTCGGGCACGGCGTGACCGGGATCAGCGCCGGTGGCTCCGCGGACGCCGACGCCGTCGCGCTCGCGTCGTCGGTGTTCGCCGCGTCGGGCGTCGTCATCGAGGTGCCGGAGTCCCAGCTCGACGCCCTGTCCGCCGTCTCGGGTTCCGGGCCGGCCTACGTCTTCCTCCTCGTCGAGCAGTGGCAGCGGGCCGCCGAATCCCTCGGCTTCTCCCACGACCAGGCCGAGGCGATGGTGCAGGGGACGGTGCGCGGTGCCGTCGAGCTGCTCGCCGCCTCCGGCAAGGAGCCGACCGAGCTGCGGAAGGCCGTGACGAGTCCGAAGGGAACGACCGAGCGTGCCGTCGCGGTGCTGCAGGACGCCGACCTGGCGGGGACGTTCGAGCGGGCGTCCCGCGCGGCGATCGCCCGCGCCGAGGAGCTGGCGAAGGGCTAGCCGCCGGCGGGCTGGTGCTCGGCGGGCTGCCCCTCCGGACTGACGGCCTCGCGCACGCGCCCGGCCCGGACCATCGCCCAGACGACGAGCGCCCCCGCGAGCACGGTGAGCACCGAGCCGCCGATCGTCACCGCATGGTCGAACGCCAGGCGCTGGGCAGCGGACCACGGCGTCGCGGTGAGCGACCCGGTGAACACGGCACCGAGCACCGTGCCGGCGACCGCCACGCCGACGGCCGAGGCCACTTCCGACGAGGTGTCCACGAGAGCAGCGCCGATCGTCGTCCGGTCCTCGGGCAGCCCGCGCAGCACGTTCGTCCCCGCGACCACGCCCACGACCCGCATGCCGGCGGCGACGAGCACGAGCGCCAGGGCGACCCACCCGTAGCCGAGCGGGCCGAGCAACGCGTAGACCGCGAGTCCGACGACCACCGCCGCCGCGCTCGACCAGGCGGCGTGTCCGAGCCCGACGCGTCGGACGAACGGTCCGACGAAGGCGCTGCCGGCCACGAGCACGGCGACCTGCGGGAGCATGCCGACCGCGGCGAGGGCCGGCGGCCACCCCCAGGCGAGCTGCAGGTGCAGCGTCACGAGGTAACCCAGCCCCGCGACCGCGGTACCGGTGGCAGCCTTGTACGCGAGCCCGCTCGAGACCAGCGGCCGGGCGACGAGCGCGAGGTCGAGCAGCGGGTGCTCGGCGCGGTGCTGTCGTGACGCGAACCAGACGCCGGCGCCGATCGCTCCCGCCGTAGCGACCCAGGCCGTCCAGTCGTCGAGACCGCTGTCGGCGAACCGTGTCGGCGCGACGAGGGCGAGGACGATCGTCACGGTCCCCAGTGCCGCTCCCGCCCAGTCCACCGGGACCCGGTGCAGTCCGGCGGCGTCGTCCACGGCGACGCCGATGCGGATCCCCACGAACGCGAGTGCGGCGATCGGGACGTTGACCAGCAGGAGCACCTGCCAGGGCGCGACCGCGAGGACCAGGCCGCCCGCGGTCGGCCCCACCGCGAGCCCGACGAGGCCGACGGTGGAGATGATCGTGATCGCCCGGACCCGACGCTCGTCGTCGTCGAAGAGCCGGAACGCGAGGGCCATCGACCCGGGGGTGGTCATCGCCGCGGCGATCCCGGTGGCGACGCGGACGGCGATCAGTTCGTCAGCCGTGGTGACGAACGCGGTCGCGAGGCTCGCGAGTCCGAGCAGCACCAGCCCGACGAGCATCACCCTTCGTCGGCCGTACCGGTCCGAGACGGCGCCCGCGGCGAGCATGAGTCCACCGAAGACCACCGAGTACGCCGTCGTGACCCACTGCAGCCCGGTCGCGCCGACGTGCAGCTCGCGACCGATCGTGGGGAGTGCGACGTTCAGGACCGAGTTGTCGAGCATCTCGAAGAGGAAGACCGCGGCGAGCCCGGCGAGGGCGACACGCGATCCGCGCAGGGATCGGGGAGAGTGGGGGGATCGGTCGGCGCTCATGCGTTTAAGTTAAGTCAGTAAACTGAGTGAGTCAACCAACGAGGAGTCGACATGCCGAGGAGTGCGCCCCGCGGTGGCGCGGAGACCCGAGCGCGGATCGCCGAGACCGCTTCCGGGATGTTCGCCGAGCACGGCTTCGACGACGTCACCGTCGCGCAGGTCGCGAAGGCCGCCGGAGTGTCGAGCGTGACGGTCTTCAAGCACTTCCCGCGCAAGGAGGACCTGTTCCTCGACCGCTCCGCCGAGACGGTCGAACTGTTCCAGGCAGCCGTCGAGGGCGTCCCGCGCGACGCCGTGCTCGACGCGCTCGAGGCCCTCGTGCTGCGCCTGGTCGACGAGCGCGCACCGGTCTCCGGGCTGGCTCCGGGTGCACGAGCGTTCTTCCGGACGATCGCGGACTCGTCCACCCTGCAGTCGCGCGCGCTCGAGCTGGTGGCGGGCGCACAGCGCGCCCTCGGGGACGCCGTCGGCGACCGACTGCTCGCAGCGCTCTTCGTCGGCGGTTACGCCTCGGTGTTCGTGGAGACGGCGCGTCGCGTCCTCGACGGGGACGGCGACGACGTCGTCGTCGCGGGGCACCGCGCCGGACTGGAGCGACTGTTCCGCGCACTCCGGGACGGCGTCGCGTCCGCGACGTGACCGACCGACGGACTGGAGGGACGGTGCGGGGCCGCCCCGCGCCTCCCGTCCGCCTCGTCCTCACTCCAGGGCGGCGAACCGTTCCAACGCGCTCTCCGTCCCGGAGACGATGATCACGTCGTTCTGGCCGATCACGCTCTCCGGGGTGGCCGGCACGAAGGCCTCGCCGGGGGTCTTGATGCCGAGCACGGTCAGGCCGAACCGCGTGCGGATCACGGTCGTCGCGAGGTCCTTGCCGCGCACCGACGCCGGCGGGAACATCTTCACCACCGCGAAGTCGTCGTCGAACTCGATGAAGTCGAGCATCCGGCCCGACACGAGGTGCGCCGTCCGCTCACCGGCCTCGCGCTCGGGGTAGACCACGTGGTTCGCGCCGATGCGCGACAGGATCGTCCCGTGGGACCGGCTGATCGCCTTCGCCCAGATCTGCGGGATGCCGAGGTCGACGAGGTTCGCGGTGATGAGCACGCTCGACTCGAGGTCGCTGCCGGTGCCGACGACGGCGATCGGGAAGTCCTGCGCGCCGATCTGCCGGAGGGCGTCGATGTCGGTCGCGTCCGCCTGCACGGCGTGCGTCACCCGGTCCGACCACTTCTGCACGAGTCCGGCGTCGGTGTCGACGACGAGGACCTCGCGGTCCTGCCGTTCGAGCTGCCCGGCGGTGGCGGCGCCGAACCGCCCGAGACCGATCACGAGGACCGGAGCGTCGTGACTGACGGCACCGAGTGGGTGCGGGCGGTTGCGGTCAGCCAACGATCGGCCTCTCCTCGGGACGGCGGAACAGTTGCCGGCTCTGGCTCGCTGCCAGGGCTGCGGCGATGGTCACTGTACCGACACGACCCAGGAACATGGTCGCGGCGAGCACGTACTTGCCGGCCTCGGGCAGGTTCGCGGACACCCCGGAGGACAGGCCGCTCGTCGAGAACGCGGAGATCACTTCGAACAGGACGCGGTCGAGCGAGTCGTCGGTGATCTGCAGGAGCACGACGGTCGCGACGGCGACGATCGTGGCACCCCAGAGCACGATCGCCACGGCCACCCGCAGGACGTCGCTCGGGATGCGCCGGCCGAACGCCTCCATGCTCTGGCGACCGCGCGCCTCGGCGACCGCCGCGAGGAAGAGCACGGCGAGGGTCGTCACCTTGATGCCGCCGGCGGTCGAGGCCGAGCCGCCGCCGATGAACATGAGCATGTCCGTGACGAGGAGGCTCGACCCGTTCAACTGGTCGAAGTCGACGAGGGAGAAGCCGCCGGACCGGGTCATCGTGGACAGGAAGAGGGCCTGGAACGCGGTGCGACCGGCGCCCTCCTCGCCGAAGGTGGTCGGGTTCGATGCCTCGAGCGCGATGTACACGGCCGCACCGCCCACGAGCAGGATCGCGCTCGTGGCCAGGGTGAGCTTCACGTGGATCGGCCACCGGCGCGGCGTGCGGAGCTGCTTCGTGAGGGCCCGGATCACCGGGAAGCCGATCGAGCCCGCGACCACGCCGACCATGAGCAGCGACAGGAACCAGTAGTCGTGCGCGAACGGCGTGAGTCCGCTGGCGTTCGGTGCGAAGCCGGTGTTCGTGAACGCCATCGCGGCGTAGTAGAAGGAGTCGCCCACCGCCGTCCAGAACGGCATCCCGGCCACGAGCACGGACGGCAGCAGCAGGAGCCCGAGGACGATCTCGATCGACAGCGTGCTCACCGCGACGGTCGCGAGCAGGGTGCCGACCTCGCCGAGGCGGACGGCCTGCCCCTCGGGGACGGCGCCGTGGTGCGTGCGCAGGGGGTTCGAGTCGCCGGCCGCCATGAGCTTCGCGCGCAGCCCGAGCTTCCGGGTGACGAAGAGCCCGAGGATCGAGGCGAACGTCAGGACGCCCACCGCGCCGATCTGGGTGCCGATCACCACGAGGGTCTTGCCGAACACCGACCAGTGCGTCGCCATGTCCACGGTGGCGAGTCCGGTGACGCAGACCACCGAGGCCGCGGTGAACAGGGCGTCGGCGAAGTGCGTCGAGCGACCGTCGGCAGCCGCCCACGGCGTCATGAACAACCCCGTGAAGACGAAGATCAGCGCCACGAAGACCATGATCGCCAGGCGGGACGGCGACGAACGGAGCGCGGTACCGATCCTGGAGGGCCGGCGACGGCTGGCGCCCGCGGTGCGCGACGGCGACTCGTGTCGGTCGAGCATCGTATGCCTCCGTGGACATGGGCGGGACGGTTCGTCATGGTACATCCGTGGTGCCCCGGCTAGCCTTGCACCATGGCCGACATCTTCAGCGTCGTGGCGGACCCCACCAGGCGTGAACTGCTCGGGGCGCTCCTGTCCGCGTACGGCTCTGACGTCACCGGCGGCGAGCTCAGCGTCGGCCAGCTCGTCGAACGCCTCGGCGTCAGCCAGCCGACCGTGTCCAAGCACCTGCGGGTGCTCCGCGACATCGGGCTCGTGACGAGCCGCGAAGAGGGGCAGCACCGCTACTACCGCCTCGACCCGGAGCCGCTCGTCGGCATCGAGGAGTGGGTGCTCCCGTTCACCGGGGCGGTCGACGCCGACGGCACCCCGGCCACGACCGCGTGGACGCTCGACGGGCAGCCGGTCTCGGTCCGACGCTCCGGCGCAGCCGGCAAGGCCACCGTCGAGGTGGGCACCGAGCTCGGCCGCGTGATGGCCGAGGCGTCCTACCGGGCCACCGCGGCGCTGTCCGGGGCGCAGCAGGGCTGGGAGCGGGTCGTGGACCGCAGCCGGAAGCGCTTCACACGTCGTGGCGACGAGGGCTGAGCGGGACCTGGACAGGGGGTCCCACCGGCCCCTACAGTTGCCAGTGACCACACAGGTCACACCAATCGCGAAGGCGGACCATGACCGGCAGTTTCGACGACGTGCGCTTCCTCACCGTCGCTGAGGTCGCCGAGATGATGCGCGTCTCCAAGATGACCGTCTACCGCATGGTCCACGCGGGGGAGCTCCCCGCCATCCGCTTCGGCCGGTCCTTCCGCGTCCCCGAGTCCGCCGTCGCGGACGTCCTGCGCGGTGGCATCGCCGACGCCGACGTCGGCTAGGCGCGTCCGAACCGGCCCGTTCGACATCGCGTCAGCCCTCCGCTAGACTCGGCGGGGTTGTTTTTCCGCGGTCTCGTTGGCCCGGTGTCCACACAACATCAGTCCGAGTGAGGTCCGTATGGGTTCTGTCATCAAGAAGCGTCGCAAGCGCATGGCGAAGAAGAAGCACCGCAAGCTGCTTCGCAAGACGCGCCACCAGCGTCGCAACAAGAAGTAGGCCCCGCGCCTGCAGCGTCACGCCCCGGTTCGCCGGGGCTTTCGCATTTCCAAGGGCGGATATGGTGGTGCCATGCCCGCCGTGACCCTGCTGACCAAACCCGGCTGCCACCTCTGCGACGACGCCCGACCGGTCGTCGAACGTGTCGTGGCCGAGCACCCGGGGACGACCCTGCAGGAGCTGTCCATCCTCGACGACGACGCTCTCCGCGTGGAGTACGCGGAGGACATCCCGGTCGTCCTGGTCGACGGGCGCGTCCACAGCAACTGGCACGTCGACGCCGACCGGCTCCACCGTGCACTCGAGAAGGCCGAGGCCCGCGCATGATCCACCACGTCGTCTCCTGGACCCTGCGTGAGGACCTCGACCGCACGCACGCCGTCGAACGGATCCGCGAGCTCCTCGTCGGGTTGATCGGCACCGTGGGCTCGATCCGTTCCCTCGAGGTCGTCGAGAACGTCGCCTACCCCGGGAAGAACCAGGACGTCGCGGTCGTGGCGACCTTCGACGACCTCGCCGGCCTCGACGAGTACCAGGTGCACCCGCAGCACCAGGCCGCGGCAGCGGAGATCCGCGGACTGGTCACGGGGCGGGCCGCCATCGACTGGGAGAGCTGAGCCGCGCCTCCTGGCAACGCACGCGAACGCGGAACGGCCCCCGTCCTCGGACGGGGGCCGTTGTCGTGACCGGGGTGACTACGGGGTGAGGCGCGTCGGACCGCGGAACAGGTACGTGACCTCGCGGATGGACGGCTCGTGCAGTGCGAGCATGAGGACGCGCGCGAGGCCCATGCCGAACCCGCCGTGCGGCGGCACGCCGTAGCGGAAGAAGTCGAGGTACCAGCCGAGCTCCTCGGGGTCGAGGCCCTTCTCGACGGCCTGCGCCTCGAGCGTTTCCACGCGGTGCTCGCGCTGCGCACCCGTCGAGATCTCGGCACCGTTGAACAGCAGGTCGTAGCTGTTCGTGAGCGTCGGGTCGTCGGCGTGACGCATGTGGTAGTACGGCCGGATCGAGGCGTCGTAGTCGGTGACGAAGACGAACTCGGAGCCGTGCGTCTCCTTCGCCCAGGCGCTCACGCGGCGCTCGCCCTCGGGGTCGAGGTCACCGTCGGCACGGACGACCTCGTAGCCGCTGTCGGCGACGATCTTCCGGGCTTCGGCCAGGGTCACGCGGGGGAAGGGTGCGGTCGGGACGACGAACTCGAAGCCGAAGACCTCTTCGATCTCCTTGCCGTACTTCTCCTTGACCGCCGTGAAGCCGGCGACGAGGAGCTCCTCGTGCATCGCCATGACGTCCTCGTGCGACTCGACCCACGAGATCTCGGCGTCGACGCTCGTGAACTCGGTCGCGTGGCGGCTCGTGAAGGACGGGTCCGCGCGGAAGGCGTCGGCGATCTCGAACACCGCGCCGAAGCCGGCCGGCTGCGCCATCTGCTTGAAGTTCTGCGGCGACTGCGCAAGGTACGCCGTCGTCTCGAAGTACTCGAGCTGGAAGAGCTCGGCCCGCGACTCCGACGCCGAGGCCATCAGCTTCGGCGTGTGGATCTCGATGTAGTCGCGCTCGACCCAGTACGTGCGGAACGCGTGCTCCAGCGTCGTCTGGATGCGGAAGATGAGGTTCTGCTTGCGGTTGCGCAGGTCGAGGAAGCGCCAGTCGAGGCGCTTGTCGAGCGAGGAGTCGTCCGCGATCGGGGTCTCCGGGATGGCGGCGCTGATCACCTCGAGCGAGCCGACCTTGACCTCGAGACCGCCGAGCTTGACGCGCTCGTCCTGCTTGAGGGTGCCCTGGACGTGGATGAACGTCCCGTGGGCGAGTCCCGAGATCTCGTTCGTGATGCCGAGGGCGATCTGCGCGGCGTCGTCGCCGTCCTCGGCCTCGCGCGTGGCGGGGTTGACGAGCTGTGCGGCGCCGGACTCGTCCCGGAGGACGACGAACTGCACCTTCTTCTGGTCGCGGACGGTCTCCACCCATCCGGCGACGGAGACGGGGCCGTCTGGGCGTGCGGCGAGGTCGGCGATGCGGGTGCGTTCGATCACGGTGGACGAGTCTACCGGTCTGCCTCGGGGCCCGTGGTTGGTCTGGTCGTTCCTCCACAGGCCGGCTCCGGTCCGGCATCGTCCACAGGGTGGGCCGGGAGGCGCGGGTCGACCCGGCCACCTCCGTAGCGTTCTGGACGTGGCCGGGTCGCGAGCTGGAGGGAGGCCCCGCATGACGGCAGGGGTCGAGGGACTCGCGGCCTGGCCGCCTGCGGCGGTGGCGACGGTGGTCGCGGCGGCGCTGGCGGTCGCGCTGACAGCGGTCGCGGGGCTGGTCGGCGGGCTCTGGGCGGTGCTGCGGTGGCGGCGGGACGTGGCTCGGGAAGAGCGTGACCGGGCGTGGTCGCGGTTCGTGTGGACGGTTGACCAGGCGTGCGACGGAGACGTGGGACGGAACGAGGTCGGGTTCGCCAGTGCGAAGGCGATGTACAGAATGCAGATTCTTCGCGATCACGACGCCGTCCTGGGGAGGATCGTGCTGGAACTCATCATCGGAGAGGAGCAGGGATGAACGCGGAGGATCCGGTCAAGGCACTCGTCGAACGCCGACGCGAAGAGTGGCGGCAGGAGGTCCGTCAGCGCTACCGGCTGCGGCCGTGGCGAGCGCGTCGGATGATCAGTCTGCACGACGAGATCACCCGTGAGCTCGAGGAGCTGCGGGAAGCGCGCCGCGAGCGCAAGCGGCTCATCGAGTCCGGGCAGCTGTCACTGGACTGAGGCGCGCAGTGTCCCGAGCGTGCCGATGAACTCCTCCGCCATGCCCGCACGCTCGACGAGCTTCGCGTGCCGAGCCCGCGCATCGACGAGGAACTCGTCGAGCCGCGCCGCCAATGCGGGAGCGTCCGCGGGGTCGTTCGCGGCGAGACCGTCGACGACCCGGAGCAGCTCGGCCATCTCGTCCAACGTGAACCCGAGCGGCTTCATCCGGCGGATCACGAGCAGTCGCTCGAGGTCCTGCTCGGTGTAGACGCGGAAACCGCCGGTCGTCCGTCCGCTCGGCACGAGCAGCCCGACCTCGTCGTAGTGCCGGATCGTGCGGAGGGACATCCCGGCGCGGTCGGCCAGTTCCCCGATGTGCATCGTGGTGCTCACGGGGCCGACTCTACCCTCACGTGAGGGTAGAGTTTCGAGCGATGTCCGTGATCACACACGCTCCCTCCGCCCCGAGCGTCCTCGACGCCCTGCGATCGCCCCGCCTCCTCACGCGCGAGGTCCTCGCCGGGATCGTCACCGCGCTCGCCCTCATCCCCGAGGCGATCTCGTTCTCGGTCGTGGCCGGCGTCGACCCGGCGGTGGGGCTCTTCTCGAGCGTCGTCATCGCCGTCGTGATCTCGATCGTGGGCGGGCGTCCGGCGATGATCTCCGCCGCTGCCGGCTCCGTTGCCCTCGTGATCGCCCCGCTCGTGCGCGACCACGGGATCGCGTACCTCGTGCCGACGATCGTCCTCGGCGGGCTCATCCAGATCGTGCTCGGCTTCCTCGGCGTCGCCCGGCTCATGCGGTTCATCCCACGGAGCGTGAACGTCGCCTTCGTGAACGCGCTCGCCGTCCTGATCTTCACCGCGCAGCTGCCGAACCTGTTCGGACCGGACGTGCCGGCGGTCGTCTGGGCGCTGACGGCACTCGGCGTCGCCGTCATCATCGGCTTCCCGTTCGTCACCAAGGCGGTCCCGGCGCCGCTCGTCGCCGTCGTCGTGATCACCGCGATCACGATCCTGTTCGGTGTGGCCGTGCCCACGGTGGGCGACGAGGGAGCGCTGCCGACCGCGCTGCCCGGCTTCGGCGGCATCACCACGCCGTTCTCGCTGGGAACGCTGCAGATCATCGCGCCGTACGCGTTCGGGGTCGCGATCGTCGGGCTCATCGAGACGCTGCTCACCGCGCAGCTCGTCGACTCCCTCACCGAGACCGGGTCGAGCGCGTGGCGCGAGTCCTGGGGTCAGGGCATCGCCAACGTCGCCTCCGCGTTCTTCGGCGGCACCGGCGGCTGCGCGATGATCGGCCAGACCGTCATCAACGTCAAGACGGCCGGGGCGCGGACACGGGTCTCCACGTTCGCCGCCGGGGCGTCGGTGCTCGTGCTCACGATCGTCCTGCACGACCTCGTCGCCGAGATCCCGATGGCCGCGCTCACCGCCGTGATGATCATGGTCTGCGTCGCCACCTTCGACTGGCACAGCATCCGCCCCCGCACGCTCCGACGGATGCCCCTCGGCGAGACGGCGGTCATGGTCATCACGGTCGTGGTCGTCATCGCCACGGACAACCTCGCGACCGGCGTGCTCGTCGGGGTGGTCGTCGCGGCGCTCGTCTTCGCCCGGCGGGCCGCCCACGTCGTGACCGTCTCGCGTGAGGTGATCGACGAGCACACGGTCCGCTACCGGGTCCGCGGGGCGCTGTTCTTCGCGTCGTCGAACGACCTCGTCACCCGCTTCTCCTACGCTGAGGACCCCGAGCACGTCGTCATCGACATGTCCGACGCGCACGTGTTCGACGCCAGCACGGTCGCGGCCCTCGACGGGGTCGAGCAGCGCTTCGCGAAGCACGGATCGACGGTCGAGGTGGTGCACCTCAACGCCGGGTCCACCGCGATCCACGGGCGGCTCTCGGGCGAACTGGGCTGAGTGGTTCCGCATCCGGTGAATCCCCTGTGCGGGCGGTGGGAACCCGTGAGCGACCTACACTGGAACCCATGCCCGCGTCCCGAATCCACCTCGTCCGTCACGGCGAGGTGCACAACCCGGACCGTGTCCTCTACGGGCGGCTCCCCGGCTTCGGGCTGAGCGACCTCGGCAAGCAGATGGCCCTCGCCTCGGCGACCGCGTGGAAGGACGCCGGCGTCGACGTCCGGCGGATCGTGGCCTCGCCGCTGCAGCGCACGCAGGAGTCCGCGGCACCCTGGTCCGAGGCCTTCGGGCTGGACGTCGCCCTCGACGAGCGGCTGATCGAGCCGACCAACCGCTACGAGGGACAGCCCCCGGGTTTCACGAAGCGTTCGCTCGGGCGCCCGGCGGAGTGGCCGTGGATCGCGAACCCGTTCCGGCCGAGCTGGGGCGAGCCGTACGAGTCCATCGCGAACCGGATGCTCGCCGCGATCGCGACGGCGTGGGAGAGCGTCGACGACGGTGACGTCGTCCTCGTCAGCCACCAGCTGCCGATCTGGATGGTGCACCGCCGTCTCGCGGGCGAGCCGCTCTGGCACGATCCCCGCAAGCGGCGCTGCGACCTCTCCAGCATCACCACCGTCGAGCGTGTACCCGCCACCTCGTCCGGTCGGTTCACCGAGGTGGGGTACGCGGACCCGGCGCAGTCCCTGCGCGCGACCGCCATCGACGAAGGAGCAGTGTGATCAGCACCAGGAAGCGGCTCGCGGTCCTCGCGGCGACGGCGGTCACGGCCGCCCTCGTCCTGACGGGGTGCTCGTCCGACAACGACTCGCTGTCGAAGCAGTACGGCAGCGGGACGACCCAGAACTACATCTCGGGTGACGGTGCGGTGACCGAGGTCGCCGCCGACAAGCGGACGGACGCGGTGCACTTCGAGGCGAAGGACATCGACGGCCAGACCCTGTCGTCGAAGGAACTCACGGGCAAGGTCGTCGTCCTCAACTTCTGGTACGCCGGCTGCCCGCCGTGCCGGGCCGAGGCGAAGTACCTCAACGAGGTCCACGACCAGTTCGCCGGCAAGGACGTCCAGTTCATCGGCGTGAACGTGCGCGACGAGCAGGGCACGGCCGAGGCCTTCGAGCGCACCTTCAAGGTCGACTACCCGACGGTGCTCGACCAGAAGACGGGTGCGATGCAGCTCGCCCTCTCGGGGCAGATCGCCCCGAACGCCGTCCCCGCCACGATCGTGCTCGACAAGCAGGGCCGGGTCGCCGCGCGCGTCCTCGGAGCCGTCGACGGCCCCGGCATCCTGAACACCCTCGTCTCGGACGAACTGTCGGGCAAGGCGTCCTGACCCGTGTCCAGCAACCCCTTCGCCGACGCGATCCTCAGCGGGCAGATGGCCGTGGCGCTCCCCGTCGCGGCGCTCGCCGGGCTCGTGTCGTTCCTGTCGCCGTGCGTGCTGCCCCTCGTGCCGGGCTACCTCGGCTACGTGGGCGGTGTCGCCGAGGGCGGGCAGCGCCGCGGTCGCGTGGTGCTCGGGGTGCTGCTGTTCATCCTCGGCTTCACCGCCGTGTTCGTGGCCTACACGACGGTCTTCGGTGCGCTCGGGTTCTGGCTCGTCCGGTGGCGTGACGTCATCACGCAGATCCTCGGGGTCGTCGTCATCGCGATGGGCCTCGTCTTCGTCGGCCGCTTCACCTTCCTGCAGCGCACGATCAAGCCCGGGTGGACCCCGGCGACCGGCCTGGTCGGCGCACCTCTGCTCGGCATCGTGTTCGGGCTCGGTTGGACGCCCTGCCTCGGCCCGACCCTCGCCGCCATCAACCTGCTGAGCGTCCAGTCCGGCAGCGCCTGGCAGGGCATGTGGCTGGGCGTGGCGTACTGCCTCGGGCTCGGGGTCCCGTTCGTGCTCGTCGCGCTCGGCGCCGGCTGGGCCACGGGTGCGATCCGCGCCGTGAAGCGCCACATGCGCATCGTCAACATCATCGGAGGAGCGATCCTGATCGTCATCGGTCTGCTCATGGTCACCGGCATCTGGTCGGCCGTCATGTCGAGCGTCGGGGCGGTGATCCAGACCTTTGTCCCCGCAGTCTGAACCCGACCTCGACTCCACCGACACCTCGGCGGACCCGCAGCGACCGTCGGACCACGTCGACGGGGCGGGCCCGGAGCCGGTCGCGAGCGGAGCAGGGGACTCCGGTGTCAACCAGCCGAAGCTCGGCATCGTCGGGTACCTCCGCTTCTTCTGGCGGCAGCTCACGAGCATGCGGACGGCCCTGTTCCTCCTCATGCTGCTGGCACTCGCGGCCATCCCGGGATCCCTGGTCCCGCAGCGGACGGCCGACCCGAACGGCGTCGTCCAGTACAAGGCCGACCACCCGCAGCTGTTCCCGGTCCTCGACAAGCTGCAGGTCTTCGACACCTACACCTCGGTGTGGTTCTCGGCGATCTACCTGCTGCTCTTCGTCTCCCTGATCGGCTGCATCGTCCCGCGCACCAAGCACCACTGGCAGGCGCTGCGCACCCGACCGCCGAAGACCCCGGTCCGCCTGTCGCGGCTGGCCGGCTACCGGTCGGTCCCCGTCGACGGGGACGGCATCACCCCCGACCACGCCGTGACCCGGGCCATGGCGATCCTCAAGCGGTCCGGTTACCGCGTCGAACGGTTCGGTGACTCGGTGAGCGCCGAGCGCGGCTACCTGCGCGAGACCGGCAACCTGGTCTTCCACGCGGCGCTCGTGGGCGTCCTGCTCGCGGTCGGCGTCGGCGGCGGGTTCGGGTACACCGGTCAGCGCCTGCTCGTCGAGGGGCAGACGTTCTCGAACGTGCTCGGGTCCTACGACTCGTTCAACCCCGGTCGCTGGTTCCGGCAGACCGACCTGCAGGGCTACAACCTGACGCTCGACAAGTTCGTCACGAAGTACGAGGAGCGCAACCTCGACGCCCTCGGCCAGGCGCTCGACTACTCCGCGACCGTGACCAGTCAGGAGAAGGGCGGCGCGAAGAAGACCAGCCGCCTCGGCGTCAACGACCCGCTGAGCGTCGGTGGCACGAACGTCTACCTCCTCGGCAACGGCTACGCGATGAGCGTGACGGTGCGCGACGGAGACGGGAACGTGGCGTTCAAGGACACCGTTCCGTTCCTGCCCGAGGACGCGAACTACACGTCCACCGGCGTCATCAAGGTGCCCGACGCGGTACCGGACCAGCTCGGCATGGTCGGGTTCTTCTACCCGACCGCGTCGAAGCTCTCCACCGGCGCGTACGCGAGCGCCTACCCGGACGACCAGAACCCGCTGCTGACCCTGCAGGTCTACACGGGTGACCTCGGGCTCGACGACGGCGTCCCGCAGAGCGTCTACACGCTCGACACCAGCGGCCTGCAGCAGATCGCGGGCCGGCAGTCGAAGACGGCGAGCGTCGAGCTGAAGCCCGGGCAGACGAAGACGCTGCCGGACGGCGCCGGTTCGATCACGTTCGACGGCGTGAAGCGCTACGTCTCGCTCGACGTCCACCACGACCCCTCGCAGCTGTGGGTCGGTGGTTTCGCCGTGCTCTCCGTCCTCGGGCTCCTCACGTCGCTGTTCGTCCCGCGCCGACGCGTGTGGGTCAAGGTCGTGCCGCGACGCGACGGCGACGCCGAGCCCGGCTTCGACCTCGAGTACGCGGGCCTCGCTCGCGGCGAGGACCCGAACCTCGAACGAGCCGTGGCGGACATCGCCCAGCGCCACACGTCGGACCTCGGAGTTAGGATTCAAGTCCGAGCGGGCCAGTAGGCACGCGGTTTCTAGGCGGTATCAGCGCCCGGAGTCCGCGAGGAGTCCGCAGGAGCGAGCGAGGACGTCATCAGATCCGCAGCAGCGGCCCGGGTGACGTCCTCTGCCGTTCCCCACAAATGGCTGTACGTGTTGAGCGTGGTTGACGCCTTCGCGTGACCGAGCGCCCGCTGCACAGTCACCACGTCCGCGCCGTGCGCGATCAGGCCCGACGCGTAGTAGTGCCGCAGATCGTGCGGCGTGAATCCGCTGACGCCCGCCCGCTCGAGCGTCTTGTTCCAGTGCCACCGCAGCGAGTCAGGATTCGGCGGGCGACCTGGCAGCAGCCACCCCTCGTCACCGTGCACCCCGACTTTCGCGACGTGCTCCGACAGCATCGTCACGAGCGCGTCCGGCAGGTACACGACCCGCTCGCTGCCATGCTTCGGTGGAATCACCGCGAGCGTCCCGGGCTCCTTCTGCACCTGCCGTGACACCTGCAACGTCCGCTTCAGGAACGCGATGTCGCCCCGCTGCACGCCGGCGACCTCACCGATGCGGAGTCCAGCGAACGCCGCCAACGCGACGAACGGCCGGAACCACGGCTCGGCCGCGTTCACGGTCGCGCCCACCTGCTCCGGTGTGGGTATGACCATGGCAGCCTCAGCGCGGCGGGTGCGGGGGAGGCGTACGCCGACTGACGGGTCGAGCGTGAGCACGCGGTCCGCCATCGCAGCGCGGATGATCGTCCGGATGTTCCCGACGCGTGTCTTGATCGTCCCGGGCGCGAGGCGCGACTGCATGTCCTTCACCCACGCCTCGACATGCGAGCGCCGCAGCTTCCCGACCTCGACGTTCGCGAACGTGCAGTCGTTCATCGTGATGTTGTACGAGTCGCGAGTCGACGTCACCCAGATCTGACGCGGCGACCAGTCATCGTAGAAGCCCCGCAGAGTCGTCTTCCGCTCGGTCGGTGACGTCCACGTGCCCTGCTGCCGCTTCGAGAGCTCGTCGACGATCCACGCCTCGCCAGCCGCCTTCGTCCGGAAATGCTTGGCATGCTCGCGACGCTTCCCGTCGTCATCGAGAAAGTCGTACCGTGCGCGCCACTGCCCGCTCGGTCGGCGCTTAACGCTCGACATCAGACTTCCTCTCCTGCACCGACCACGCCTTCCATCGCCTTAGTGAGTTCGTTCGCACGCTCGGTCAGGTTGCTCAAAGCGACGAGGAGGTCCGGGTCGAGTGAATCCGAATCGCCTTCCGCTTCAAGCTTGCGGAACTCCCTCTCGAGATCACGCTTGTCCTTCATCACGGACCAGAAGTCGGCGCGGGTTCGCTCGAGGTTGGCCGCCGCTCGATCGATCAGCATGCGAAGTCGCGTCGACCCCTCGCTGCTGAGCAAGGCTTCGAAGTTAGGGATCTTCAAGAGCTGCATGAGGAGCACGGACTCGCTGGCGCGCAGCGGCCTCTCTCCGCGCTCGATCGAGGCGACAGTGAGGTGTGTCCACTTCAAGCCGAAGTCGCGCACCCGATTGGCGAGTTCGCGTTGCGACATGTCGCCCCGGTACCTGGCGACGTTCTTGCCGATGCGTTCATCAATCTTGGCCACCAGAGGACGGTATCGGGAAAACACCACGAGTGGTAGTCCATGGTTGCCAAAGTGGGTCGGGTGGTGCACTATGGAAACCAGCGGTGGTCATCCCAGGCCACCACGGACTGAAGGGCAACGATGACCAACTTCACGTACGAGCCGGGCGTTCGTCTCCGGAGGCTTCTCACGCTCCCCGAGACGGCGGAGCTTCTGCGGAAGACCGAAAGCCAGCTCCGCTGGATGCTCAAGGTCAAGTCCGCACCACCCCACGCGAAGGTCGGAGGTCGCATCGTTTTCGACGCCGACGAAGTGGCTGCCTGGATCGACCAGCAGTTCGCGGTGGCCTCGTGACCACCATCACCAAGAACGCCCCCGACACGAGCGGCAACTCGGTCGAGGGCAACGATCACAACATCCCAGCTGGAGATCTCATGAACAAGGAAGACCTTACTGTGCTCACCGTAGACCGCGCCACCGACATTGACTGGAACGAGCTCCCGAAGGACGTCGAAGTGCACGTCCCCTGCACCATCCCCGGGTGCAAGAACTACCAGGGCGAACACGTCTGGTCGTGGGGCGACTCGTTCCACCACTGCGCATTCGAGTACTGGGCCGACATCCAAGCGCAGGTGTCCGTCGACTACTACGAAGACGAGACGGGCGACGTCAACAGCCTCGAGGCAAACACGTGGTCGGTCAACGGCTTCCTCGCGGACGACGACAAGCCGCTCACGGTCGACAGGGTCACCACGTGGATGTCGAACTACAACAGCGCAGTCTGCCTCGCAGCCGAGCTCAACGGTGAGGCCCGCTGATGGCCGCGCACAAGACGATCGCGGACCTCGTCCACGCCGACAAGTGGGACGACGGCCCAGTTGAGGTGTGGGTCGACCTCGAGCGCGCGAAGGAGTTCTTCACGTCGGATGGGATCGTCGTAGAGATGCCCCCTGCCCAGGCGCTCGAGTTGAGCGAAGCGCTCGCGGACAAGGCGCGCCTCGCGCTCGCTGGCAAGTACGAGCACCACTACGAGGGTGAGAACGGCGAGGAGATCGACTGATGGCAACCAAGTACGAAGTCCTCGCGTCCCTCGTCAAGCGCGACCACGAAGCGTGGGCGTGGCAGAACCAGGACGAAGGTGACGGCAACCACCACGTCATCATCGGCATCCTGCGCATCATGCACGACTACGCCCTGCCGCCGGCACCCAACCAGTCCTGGGACTGGGAAGACGTGGTCGAGGAGATCTACGACCGCATCGCCGAAGCGTTCTCCGTGGAGCGCTTCGACGACCAGCCGACAGAGCCGACGAACCGTGACCTGCTCGAGGTCATCGAAGACACGCTCGACATCGCAAAGAAGAGCACGTCGCTGGTTCTCAACGACCACCCGACCAAGGGCGACGACATGCCGCCCGAGCTCGACATCCCCGACCAGCACTGACCCACCCGCGAGGGGTGTCGGTACTACCGACACCCCTCGCCTCCACCCGAAGGAGACGCATGAGCTGGACGAAGCTCGGCGACGAGTGGTGTCAGATGACGTTGCTCGAAGACCTCAGCCACGAGGACAGGTGGCACTACCTCTGCATGATCCAGTTCTGCTCACGCACGGACAAGCGTGACGGGATCATGCGAGGAGTCGACGCGCGTCGACAGTCCGACCACAGCGACCCAGCGACCGCGCTCGCCCACCTCGCAGACGCTGGACTCATTGCCATCGAACCCGGCGACAAGTACCGCATCGTCCGCATCGAAGAGGACGACCACCTGCCCTCCGAGTCCGTGCGCAAGCGGACCGAGAACAACAAGAACCGTCAACGTCGCAAGCGCGCACACGACAAGGGCGACCACTCCTTGTGTCGAGACGACGCCGACTGTCACGCATCTGTCACGCGTGACGTCGGGACGGGACGGGACGGGACGGGCCGGGACAAGACCAAGAACCACACGCTCGTTCCAGCAACATCAACGTGGCCGGTCGTCCACATCAGCAAGGCCCCGGTGTGCGACGTGTGCTTGGACCCGATGCCGATGGATGCGGTGCTTACGATCTGTGAGGTTGACGACCCTGCCCATGAGGACGCTCGGATGGCGTCGGCATCGTGACCGTTTCACTGGGCCAGTCGAGTGAGCGCAGGAACTCGTCGCAGAACCGCGCGCACTCTTCGTCCGTCATCTCGTGCCAGCTCATCTGCACGACGGTAGATCGCGGCCCGAGCCGGCCTTTCAGGATTGTCCGATGAGCGCGCATCATCGCACCGCTGAGTGGTCGAAGGTGCAGCGGACCATGCGCCCCATCATCGCCGCCACCCTGCCGGCGCGGTGTGTCAACTGCCCCCACCTCGTGATGCCTGATCAGGCGTGGGAGATCGGGCATATCGTCGACGCCGCCTTGGGTGGTACAAATGATGGTACAAACCTCGGTCCGGCTCACGTGCGTTGTAACCGATCAGCCGGCGGCAAGGCGGGACGAGCCAAGCAGATCACGAAGAGCAAGAGCGACAGGAGACTCCTCCCATGGTGACCTTCACCGAGACAGGCCAGACCACGCAGGCAGTGACGTGGGACGAGGGCGTGTACGACCAGCCCGATCGCGTGCTGCTCTCATGCGACGAGTGTGGTGCGACTGTGCCGTCGACGAGGACCGACCTGCACGCAGCGAGTCACGCGTGACGACGACCGACGCTTCTTTGACAGAGGCCTTCGCTACCCCCCGCCTCGGCAGCAACGATTTTGTGTCCGACGAGTGGCAGGCCATCCGAGACTCGGGCATTCCGGCGCTGCATCAGTCGCCAGCTGTGGACGATCCGGTGGGTCGTGAGGAGTTCCTGACTGGGGCGAGGCTGCTGGGGGTTCATGGTCGCCGCAAGGAGCTCGTGGCGCAGCAGCTGCTCCTCGCGGACGTGCTGAACGCTGGCGACTCGACGGTCGCGGTGCTGATGCCTCGTCGGTCAACGAAGTCAACGAGCCTCCTCGTGGCTGCTCTCGGTCGGTGCGCGTCCCGGGATGACTACGTGGTCGCGTACACGCAGTGCACGACCGGCACGAAGGCGCGTGAGCGTTTCCGCAAGGACGTGATCATGGTGCTTGAGCGGCTGTACCCAGAGCCGGAGGAGTGGCGGATCTTCAAGGCTGCGGGGCAGGAGCGCATCGAGTTTAAGAACGGCTCAATCCTGCAGGTCCTCGTGCCGTCGTCGGAGGCGTTCCGCGGTGACGCGTACGACATGGTCATCTTGGACGAGGCGGGCGAGGCGCCGCCGGAGATGTCCGAGGATCTGATGCAGGGCCTGCTACCCACGTTCGACACGCGCCCGGACGCGCAGCTCGTCGT
This sequence comes from Curtobacterium sp. A7_M15, assembly GCF_030705415.1. GTDB lineage: Bacteria > Actinomycetota > Actinomycetes > Actinomycetales > Microbacteriaceae > Curtobacterium. Next base: position 22,193 of record NZ_JAUZED010000029.1, read on the forward strand.
GGCCGGCACGGCGGCGAAGTTCCGAGACGGGAACCTGCTGTGGTCGACGCTCGAGGATGGCCGGCACGCTCGCGGTGGCACGGGCATCCTCGAGTACGCGGCACCGGACACCACGGACGAGTCGGACCTCGACGACTGGGAGAAGGTCGAGGCACTGGTGCTCGCGGCGCACCCCGGCATCGGCAACCTGACGACGCTCAAGATCGTTCGCGAGCGCTGGGAGAAGCTGTCCCGTCGGCAGTTCGCGGAGGAGTACCTGTCGATCTTCGGCACGGTCGGTGCGGTCAACGCGTTCGTGAACATGGAGGCGTGGGCGAACAACGGTCGGCAGGACGCGTTGCCGCCGATGCCACTCGACCGCGCCGTCGGGCTCGCGGTGTCGGTGCACCCGGACCAGTCGTGCTCGGTCATCGCGGCGGCGTGGCGTGATGACCTGGGGAAGGCGTGCATCGGCGTGGTCGAGTACCGGTCAGGGTCGAACTGGATGCCGAAGCGTGCGAAGGAGCTTGCGACGAAGCTGCGGACCTCGATCCTCTACGACGATCTCTCGACGTCTACGAAGGTTGAGGTCGAGGTGATGGAGCGCATGCGCCCACGTCCGCGGCTCGCTCCTCAGGGCTGGGCTCAGGTGTCTACGGCGGCGGCGCTGTTCATGAAGGAGAACGAGGAGGGCAACCTCGTTCATTGGGATCAGCCGGAGCTGAACGAAGCGGTCGCCCTGGTGACGAAGCGTGGTACTCCGAAGTCGAGTCGGTGGGCGTTCGGCCGGAAGGACTACGGCGACTCGATCATTGCCGCGGAGGCTGCGGCGTTGGCCCTGCGATGGGTTGACGAGAACCCGCGGAAGGCTGCACTGCGACCGAAGATGGCATCCTGAATTTGTACCAACCGTTGTAGCGCTATTGGTACAACGGTTGGTACAATGTCGATGTGGGTCTTTTCGACTGGCTTGGCCTCAGCACGCGACGCGCAGACGCGCTCGCCGCCTCGCGCACCGGGGTGCTGTCGCAGTGGTCGGACACCAGCGGACTGGGCACGATCGTCGTCTCTGATGCTCTCGGCGTGCACTTGTCGAACCTGCCGATGGACCGCGGTACGGCGATGACCGTTCCGGGCGTCGCGAAGGGTCGCGCGCTGCTCGTGTCGACCATCGCGCGGTTTCCGCTCGTCGCCCTCGACCAGACCGGGCCGCTGAGCCCCGACAGGCAGCCGTCGTTCCTCTACCGAACCAACACGGCGCAGTCGCCGTACACGCGCATGGTGTGCACGGTCGATGATCTCATCTTCCACGGCGTCGCCCTGTGGCTCACGACCCGCGGCGCGGCCGGTCAGATCCTCGACGCGGAATGGTGCCCGCGCGATCTGTGGTCGGTGAAGGAAGGCAAGTTCTACCTGCAGGGCCGGGATACTCCGCTGCAGGACTCCGAGATGCTTCTCTTCGACGTTCCGCTGTTCGACGGCCTGCTCGTCATCGCGGCTGGAAACCTTCGCGGCGCGAAGGACGTCGAGAAGTCCTGGCAGGGTCGCGCGCGCAACCCGATCCCGGTCATGGTGCTCAAGGTCACCGACGACTCGCAGCTGACGCAGGAAGAGGTCGACGAGTACGTCGAGGCCTGGTCCGACGCCCGGAAGAGCGAGAACGGCGCAGTCGGCTTCCTGCCCAAGGGCATCGACATGGACGTGCACGGCGAGGTCAGTCCGGACCTGATGACCGCCGGCCGGAACGCGACGAAGACCGACATCGCCAACTACCTGAACGTGCCCGCGTCCCTGCTCGACGGAACCGTCGCTGAGGCGTCGCTGACGTACACGACGCAGGAAGGCAACCGGAACCTCTTCTACGAGCTGAGCCTGCCGTTCTGGGTCGACCCGATCACGCAGCGCCTGTCGCAGGACGATGTCGTGCCCCGAGGCCAGCGCGTCCGGTTCGACTTCTACGAGCAGTACGCACCCACACCCTCGCCGACCGGACCACTGGAGCTCGACTGATGACCGACATTCGCATCGACGCAGGCACCCTCGAGGCGTCCGAGGAGGACCGCACCGTCACCGGCTTGCTCGTCCCGTACGGCGAGGAGTGCCGCAGCAACCTCGGCCGCTTCTCGGTCGACTCCGGCGCGTTCTCACTGCCCGACCCGTCCGTCGTCGGCTTCAACGTCGAGCACGCACGGGAGGACTCGGTAGGCCGCGCGATCGCCCTGACCGACACCCCGGAGGGCGTCGTCGCGACGTTCTCCGTCGCACCGGGCGAGGACGGCGACGCCGCTCTCGCCGACATCAAGTCCGGTCGCCGGAAGCACCTGTCCGCGGAGGTCGCGCACGTCGTGATCAAGGCGGGCAAGGCGGTCGGCGGAAAGCTCTTTGGAGGAGCACTCGTGGAAAAGCCCGCATTCCCCTCGGCGACGCTCCTCGCAGCAGCCGTCGATACCCCTGAGCCCGTCGAGCCGGTCAGCCCGGACGACAAGGACGGCGTGACCGAGACGAAGACCGTCGTCAACGCCGACGGCTCGTCGACCGTCACGACCACCACCACCAAGACCGAGACGGCCGCCGACGGCACCGTCACGGAGATCAAGACCGTCTCGACCGAGACGATCGCCAAGCCAGCGGACGAAGAGCCCGCGAACCCGGAGGAGCCGAACGTGCCCACTGCCACCGCCCCGAGCACGCTGACCGCAGCTGCTCCGAAGATCGCGGACACGCCCGCTGCAAGCGTGTTCGAGGCCATCCAGGCCGCGAAGTCCCACCGGTCCTCGAGCGACCAGGAGACGCTGCTCGCGGCCCTGTCCGACATCAAGACCTCCGGCACCGGCGCACTGCCTGTCGACGGCGTCATCCAGCCCGCGTGGCTCGGTGAGGTGTGGTCCGAGCGCACCTACGAGCGGAAGTTCTGGGGCCTCGTGAAGAACGGCCCGCTGACGAACCAGGACGAGAAGGGCTGGAAGCTCGACCAGGGCACCGCCATCGTCCAGCCGTACGCCGGCAACAAGGCCAACGTGCCATCCGGTACCGCCTCGACGTCGCTCGTCGGCTCCGTGTTCCAGCGCTGGGCAGTCGCGGAGGACATCGCCCGCGAGTTCTACGACATCCCCGGCAACAAGGAGATCATCGAGGCCTTCGTGCGGGGCATGTTCAACGGCTACGCGAAGGTCACCGACAAGTGGGCGCTGCAGCAGTACCTCGCCGCGGCTGGCGCTCAGGTCGACGCTGACACCTACCCGACGCAGTACAACGCGTCGATCGGCAAGGTCCTGCAGGTCCTCGACATCATCAACGACTCCGATGTCGACGCGACCGGGATCGTCGTGGCCCCGGACGTGTTCAAGGAGCTCATGTACACGCCGAAGGACCTGATCCCGGAGTACATCTCGCTGAGCTTTGGCACGAAGGGTGAGGGCACCGGCGACGGCGTCTCGATCCAGCGCGACAAGTTCGGCGTCCTCGGCGCAGGCCAGGTCCTCGGCGTCGCCCACGAGGCGGCGCACGTCAACGAGCTCGGCGGCGGAAGCCCGCTGACGGTCGACGCGATCGACATCGCCCGCGGTGGCATCGACAAGGCCGTGCACGGCTACACGCAGTACATGACCGAGTACGACGACGGCCTGGTCCTCGTCGGCAACAAGGCCTCCTAACTGCAACACCGGCAGGGGCGGGCACCAGACGCCCGCCCCTGCCGCCTAACCGAAAGGAGGCGACATGGCCTCGTTCCTCGCAAGCGACAGCCCCGTCGCCGACTTCGACTACGACGAGCCTGCAGCGGTCGACATCGTCGACGCAACCGTCGCGCTCGACGTAGCAGGACAGACCCTGCCAGCGGAGGCCGACGGGCAGGCCGTACGCGGCTCGTGGAGCACCCTCGATCTGCCCGCAGTCGGCCGATACCCCGTCTACGTCCTCGTGGCCTCAGGCGAGCGCACACAGCGCGTGCTCGTCGACTGGCTCGTCGTAGTTGATCCCGCGGACGAGTGGTACAACGCCATCACCGCACGACTCGACTGGGCAGGTGCGCCCGAGCCCGACGGCATCATCGCGCGACTGCTCGAGGTCGCCCGCGAGCAGGTGGAGGAGTACGGACCCAACCTGCCCGCAGGGACGCCGGTGCCGGAGCGCTACCGGTCCGCGCAGCTGGTGCAGGCCCGCAACACGTGGAACGCGTCTCTCACGAACGGCGATGCCCAGGTCGACGTCGGCGGCTTCGTCGTCAACGTGCGCCCCCTCGACTGGGCTGTGAAGCAGCTCATCCGACCGCTCACCGCGACGAAGGCGGTCGGCTGATGCCCCGCCGGAAGGTCGCCGAGCAGTACCGGCGATGGGTGACAGACCGCCTCAAGCCGCTTCTGCCGCGCCGGTGGACTCTGTCGCCGTACACGCGGAAGCCCGACGAGCTGTCGGGGCCGACCGTCATCGTGACGCTGCAGAAGATCCAGCGGCTCCCGGACGCACCGCTCGGCGCGCAGGTTGCCACCTACCTCGTCACGGTCGTCGATCCGGCGACGGATTGGGCGCAGGCGGACAAGAACCTCGACGACGAGATCGTCGACCTGATCGCCGGACTCGATTCCGTCCGCAACGACGACGGGCTGCCGGTGCTCCGGTGGATTACCGCCGACCGAAACACGTGGAACGACACGTACCTGGCCTTCGACATCACCGTCGAGGTCATCATCACCGCCACACCGAAGGAGTAACACCATGGCCCAGATCGGTGTTCAGCCGTTCACCCTCACCGACGTCAAGCTCAAGGTCGACGCCGACAACTACGAGAAGCACGTCTCGCAGGTCGAGTTCCAGCCGCAGGGCGGTGTGACCACCTGGAAGGGACTGACCCCGGACGCGGCGTTCTCGTTCGCGCAGACGCCCACCTGGCAGCTCGTCCTCGCGGTCGCTCAGGACTGGACGACCCCGGACAGCCTCTCCCGCTACCTGTTCGACAACCAGGGGAAGACCGTCTCGGCGACCTTCACCCCGGTCAATGGCGGCCCGGACATCGCCGCTGACATCATCATCACCGCGCCGAACATCGGTGGCGCGGTGGACGCTGTCGCAGCCTCGACGGTCACTCTCGGCGTCATCGGGAAGCCGACGATCGCCGCCGCGGCCGGCGGGTCCGGGTCCTGACGGATGGCGGGCAGCGGTCGGATCTCGGTCCTCGTCTCTGACGAGCTCCGAACGCTGCTGTCCGCCCTCCGCGAGGTTCCGAAGGACGTGCAGGCGCAGGTCCGGAAGTACACGAAGGCAGACGCCCAGCCGATCTGGCAGGCAGAGGTGCGCTCGCGAGTCCAGACCACCGTGGACGAGCGCGTCTTCGGCAAGACCGCCCGAGTCCGGGTGTCGAACCAGAACGTCAACCTCGAGGCCGCTCGGATCGGCAAGAGCCTGTCAGGCGGAGCAAAGCCGTCGCAGGTGGCAGCCGGATACGAGTTCGGCCGCAACGGCGATCCCCGCACGACCTACATGACCACCAGTCGCAAGGGGAAGCGGTACGCCGCGACCCGACACACGAAGCGCCAGCTTCCCACCCGAAACACGAACGGCCGCGTGGTCTTCCCCTCGACCCGCTCCTCGATCCCCAGGTTCGCGTCCCTGTGGATCCAGACCGCGGCCCGCACCCTGTACGACGCCTTCGACCGAAAGTAGGTGACCCATGGCCGGCGGCTTCTCCGTCAGCATCGGCTCTGACACGCGCCTGTTCGAGCAGGGCGTGAAGGTCGGCGTCATCGCGCCCGTCGAGGATGCCCAGGACGCGCTGCAGGACCTCGCGAACACCAGCACCTCTCGGCTCGACCGCGGGCTCGACGACCTCAGCAAGGCCGGAAAGGACGTCGGCGACGACATTCGGGACGGCTCGAAGAAGGCCGAGCGTGCGCTCGATGACCTCGGCGACGCGGGGAAGGACGCCGGCAACGACCTCGAGGCCGGACTCAAGGACGCGCAGTCCGAAACGTCGAAGACGACGGCCGACTACAAGGAGATGGCCGAGAAGATCCGCGCCGAGACGGCGAAGATCAAGGCGCAGTCGAAGGAGGACTTCAACGGCGCTGGCGGGGCGACCGGCGAGTTCAAGGAAGAAGCCCTCTCCAACTTCTCCGAGGTCACGTCCTCATTCACCGGCGACATGCAGTCGATCACGGACCTGGCACAGGGCACCTTCGGCGGCCTCGCGTCGTTGGGCGGTCCGGCCTCGCTCGTCTTCGGCGGCATCGCGGTCGCGGTTGGCCTGATCGGTCAGGCGTTCGCGACGTCCGGCGAAGAATCGGACGAGTTCAAGGAAAAGATCCAGGACCTTGCTCAGACGAAGCTCGAGGATCTGTTCGGCCAGTACGAGGACAGCGGTGACGACCTCGCACGCGGCCTGCGGAAGTGGGCCACTGACGCAGACTCGTTCGGTGGTTCCCTGACCGACCTGCAGAAGAACGCGCGCAAGGCGGGCCTCGGCGTCGGCGAACTGACCGCGGCGATCGGATCCCAGTCCGTGTCGAAGATGCGGGCTCTGCGGACGGAGGTCGACAAGCAGATCGACTCGCTGCAGAAGCAGGCGGCGACCCTGTCCGACGGCACGGCGAAGGGTCGGATTGCTGCCAAGGGTGCCCAGGAGCAGGCTGACGCGGCTCGTGAGGTGAGGAAGCAGCTCGATCAGAACCTCAAGGTGAACGACGCCTACGAGGAGAGCGTGCGAGCGGTCGCGAAGGCACAGGGACAGACCGTCAAGCAGTACCTCGCGACCGTCGATGCTCAGGCGAAGGCTGAGGAGGCGAACCAGAAGCTCGAGGACTCGATGAAGTCCCTCGCCGAGCAGAGCGGCGAGTCCACCGCCGAGCTCGTTGACAACTCGTCCCTCGGCGCGAACAACTACATCGCTGGCATGGAGAAGCGCCAAGCCGCCGACGACCAGTACTACTCGAATCTGCAGGCCGTCGGGAAGGCCGTCCCAGACAGCGTCTACCAGTACCTGCAGGGCCAGGGTGAGGCGTTCAGCCAGGAGCTCGCGACGTACCTCTCCGCGACGCCCGAGCAGCAGGCCCGCATCCTCGACGGTTGGAAGAAGGCCGCGGGCTCCGGCACCGACATCGACGGCCCGACGGTCAAGGCGAAGGGCGACACGTCCGACGTCGACCGCAAGACCGCCGAGAAGGGCAAGGAGAAGAAGGCCGGTCCGACATCGAAGCTGCAGCCCGACACGAAGGACCTCGACGCGAAGGTCCGCGAGAAGGGCGGGCAGAAGTCCAAGGGGCCGACGATGGCGTTCCAGTCGGATACGTCCGACGTTGACCGCGCGATCTCGTCCCTCAAGAAGAAGACGTTCAGCGGCCCGACCGCCGTGTTCCAGGTCGACCGGTCGTCGGTCAACAACACGATCGCGAACCTGCGGAACACGACGATCACGGTCAAGGTGAAGGCGGTGGACGGCTGATGTCGGCCTCATTCTCAGTCGGGTCGCGTGCGATCCTCCCGTTCGCGGTCACGGACCAGGCGTTCGAGCGCGCGGTGAACACCATCTTCAACCCGGTCGTCGGTGGCGGCGTCGTCGCGACCGCGTTCCCGGCGTCGCTTCGCAGCGGGTCGATGACGGCCGTCTTCACCGACCTCGCAGCTGCGCTCGACTTCGACAACATGCTCGCCGGCACCGCGCCGATCACCTGGTCGGACACGTCGACCTCGCTGACGATCCGGTTCCTCGCCGACCAGACGATCAGCCTCACGCAGAGCGACGACGAGATCACCCTGTCGGATGGCACGGACGTCTACGTGTGGGGCGTCTCGTTCAGCTACCAGGAGGTGTGACCGATGGCCGTCGTGCAGAACATCGTCATCACCGTGCAACTGGTGAGCCCGACCGGCTCGACCGTCGCAACCCTGAACCCCACCGAGCTCTCCTGGACGCAGGACGAGTCCGGATCGCCGATGTTCACCGGCCGGACCACCGTCGCCATGCCGACCGCGGCGCAGTTCGCGATGCTCCGACCCGGCGCTGGCTACTTCCTCCGCGTCGGCGGCTGGCTCGCCGAGCAGGACACGCAGACGTACCTGTTCAAGATCACCGACCGCACCCGCACGCCGCTCGGCCTCGTGGAGCTCCAGTTCGGTGGCCCGGAGATCGACCTGCAGGCGTACACGCCGACCGCTGTCGATCGCGGGCCGTGGGCGCAGCAGTGGGCCGTCGACGCCATCATCGCCTACGTCCTCGACGCCGTGTGGGGCACCCGGTGGGGCAAGTACTCGTACGGCGACAAGACGTTCGGTGAGTCCGACCCGAGCGTCATAGTCCCGTTCCCGACGTACGCGCCGGCAACGAACCTCATCGCGAACGGCGGCTTCGAGAGTGGCACGACGACCGGCTGGACCGCGATGGCGTGCACCGCGTCGGCAGTGTCAGGGAGCTGGACCTCGAGCGGTGCCTACGCCATCCGCCTGTTTCCCAACTCCAACAGCGCCAACTCGTACGTCTACACGACGGTCAACGTCGAGCCGAACACGACCTACACCGTCTCGGCGACAATCCGAGTCGGCCAACCCATGACCGGCACGGTCGCAGACACGGCACGCCGCATCCTGATCACCGGGTCGGTGAACGGACAGGGCTACGAGCTCGCACGTAGCGCGCAGGGGCCGAGCAGCACGAACGGCACGCAGCGGCTCTCCCGCACGTTCACGACGCCGGCCATGCTCGACAGCAACCAGGTCGCCATCCGCCTCTACCACGGGCAGACATCGACCGGATTCGTCGGCATCCTCTGGGACGACGTCCTCATGGTCGAGGGCGACGGCCTCGACACGGACAGTGTTACCCCGATCCCGTACTTCGATGGCGACACCGTGGATGGCACGGCCGGCTACAACTACGACTGGCAGGGCAGCGCGAAGGCGAGCACGGCGACTCGCACCCCGATCATCGACCGCAGCCCCGACATGCTCACCTGGTCGCCCGGACAGTCGGCGTGGGACTTCCTGCAGCCAATCCTGCAGTCGGTCGGCCTGCACCTCTGGTGCGATAGCTACGACATCGACTTCAGGCCCGGTTCGGTCAGCACGCGGGTGTTCTGGGCCACCAACCAGTTCGGCTTCAAGTCCACGGCGCGGCGGACCCTGCAGGGCTTCAACCTGCTCGACATCAGCCAGGTCGACTCGTGGTCCGCGGAGTTCAGCGACGGCACGCCGATGTACGCCGACCAGGTGATCCTCCACTACACGTGGAACGACTCCCTCAACCAGCCTCGCGAGGCGTACGACGTGTACCCGGCGACCGGCAAGAAGCCGTACTTCATGGAGCTCGAGGACACGCCCTTCGCTGGCAAGGGGCGCGCACAGGGCATCTACAACCGGATCAGCTCCCGCGCCACGATGCTGCAGGGCATCACCTGGTTCGAGCGCGGCACGTTCCCGGGCCAGCAGATCGCCGTCACGGCCGACGCGATCGGCGGATCGGCAGTCGGGTACGTCGAGGCGACCACGCACGATCCGTTCCGCGGAACGACCGAGTTCCGCACGAAGCAGACCATCGCCTACACGTCGAAGTCGTGGTTCGCCGCGACCGGCACGTGGGCCTCTCAGACCGGCACCTGGGCCGACGAAGCATAGGAGACACTCGTGGCAAACGGAGACATTGCAAGCGCTCGCGGGTGGACCACTTACGCGTCCACCCAGCAGCGGTCGCAGGGCTGGGACAACGACAACTACGTCCTCGACCGCGCCGCCGAGCAGGCGAACCGCCTCGACGTCGTGGAGGCGGCGGTCAACCAGCCGATCTTCAAGGTCGGCCGGTCCACTGTCACCGCCGACCTCGACGACGGGCAGATCTACACCGTCGTCGGCAACTGGTTCGCCGCCCCGACGATCAACACCGGATTCACCCGATGGAACGCCGGCCAACTGACCGTCGCGAAGGCCGGCATCTACCGGCTTACCGCGCACGTCAACTTCATCAACGACCGCGACACCGTCGAGGTCTACGTGATGCAGAACGGCAACTACGTCGTGAAGCAGACGAACGCCGGCCGCGGCGCGACGGGGACCGAGCTCGTTCGCCTCGCAGCCGGTGACGTGCTCGCCATGCGCGTCCTCTGCATCGGTGCGGGCTTCCACAACCTGATCAACACCAACCCCTACGACATGTCGTTCTCGGCCGAGTGGGTGCGCGCATGATCGTCGCCGCGACCGCACCCAACCCAGCGGAGGTGTCGAACGACCACTTCGGCATCATCGTCGGCGGCATCGTCGCAGTGCTCGTTGCCCTCTGCACGCTCGGCGGCATCGTCCTGCCGCTCCTGATCAAGGCGCGCAACGACGCGGCCGTGGCGCGTGACCAGACCGCGAACAACCACGAAAGCAACCTCCGAGACGACATGGACGGCAAGCACGAGGACCAGGCGGTCCGCATCGACTGGATCGTCGCCGCGGTCACCTACCTCCTCGATCGCGACCAGACCGGCGGCGCTGACGCACGGAAGCGCGCCGAGCTCATGAACACCCGACCCGAAAGCAGGCACCCGTGAACATCACTCCAGCAGTCAAGGACGCCTTCGAGCGAGCCGTGTCCACCGCCGCACAGACCGCGATCGGCGTCATCGGCATCGACGCCGTCACAGTGCTCGACGTCGACTGGCAGACGGTTGCCGGAGCAGCAGCCCTCGCGGCCATCGCGAGCGTCCTCAAGACGCTCGCAGCCCTCGGGACGACCGGAACAACGTCGCTCGCGATCCGGAGCCCAGAGAAGGTCAAGCAGCGGGGAGAGCACGTTGCCGACTAACGGACTCCTCAACACGTCGGCCCTCGTCACTGGCCTCGGCTTCCGACCGATCGAAGACGGCGCGGGCGGTCTGCTCCGTCCCGACGTCGCGCGGCAGCACAACCTCATGGCCGCGCAGTTCGAGCGTGACCTCGGCGAGCCGCTGCTCTACTCCGAGGGCTACCGGTCGCTCGCGAGGCAGAACCTCAAGTGGTCGCAGTACCAGCACGGCGGGACGCTTGCCGCTTTCCCCGGCACGTCCACGCACGGCCTCGCCGTCACGATCGACTACGCGTCCGGCGTCGGCTACCCAACCACCGAGGCGTCCCGCTGGATGGACGAGCACGGACCCGCATACGGCTTCATCGCTGACGTCCCGTCCGAGCGCTGGCACCGTCACTTCGCTGTCACACCCACCATCACCGCAGTGCCGCACACCGCGGCACTGCACGACGAACAGGAAGAACCCGACATGATCATCCTCAGCAACGGCAAGGGGCAGGGCCTGCTCACCGGCAAGACCCTCACCGGCATCCCGTCCACTGCCGACGTGCAGGCGCTCGTCAAGGCAGGCGTGCCCTCTGCGACCGTCTCGCGGGAGTTCTACGCGAAGCTGCAGCGCGAGCTCGGCAGCGCCTAGCGAATGCCGTAGACGCGCCGGTCGTCGCGTTCCTGCTGCAGTTCCTGCGACGACTTCGGCGCGCGGCCCTCAGCTTCGGCGGCGTCTTGCTCGTCGAGCCAGTCCTTCAACACCTCGGCGTTCTCGGTGATGCGGTTCACGTGCTGGTTCCACGTGATCGCGAGCCCGCCCTTCGGGGTGTGACTCACGGCCGATGCCGCCGCGATGAGTGCTGCCTGACGATTATTCATGACGAGAGCATACTTTTCCCATGAAGATTGACTGTCCCACCCCAGGATGCAAAGCGGAGGCCGAAGTGACTTTCCCCGACCCGCGGGATCGCCGCCTGTCACTAGGTCCGCGGTACACGTGCGCAAACGGTCATCGTGGCCCGGCTCGCATCACGCCGCCGAACGACCCGCGGCTGCCCTGACGAGTCCGCAGCGAGTCCGCAAAAGCCCCACAAGTGGCCTCATGTCAGCAACACGTGACACCATGAAGAGCCGCGCAGAATCAACGATCACACCGCCCCACAGCACCTGGCACCCATGCTGGGGGAGTTAGGATTCCCCAGTGAACGACATGACGACGAACCTCGCGACCTACTCGGTCGTGCTGACGTACTCCGCGATGGCGGTCTACGTCATCGCGTTCATCGCGTTCGCCCTCGACATGGCCAAGCGCGCCGGCAACGTCGCTGCTGCATCCGGCTCCGCCGCCGCACCGACGACCGCCGCGGAACGCGCGGTGGCGACCGTCCAGGGCGGCACCGTCGTCCTCGAGAAGGTGGCGGCCGACGACGACCGCGCGGGTCGTCGCGGCACGAAGTTCGAGCGCGTCGGCATGGCCATGACGATCCTCGCGCTCGTGCTGCACGTCGCCTCCGTCGTCCTGCGCGGCATCGCAGCCGACCGTGTGCCGTGGGGCAACATGTTCGAGTTCTCGCTGACCGGCACGGCGCTGATCACCCTGATCTTCCTGCTCGTCCAGTTCTGGCAGAACCTGAAGTTCCTCGGCGTCTTCATCACCGGGCTGACGATCATCCTGCTCGGCATCGCGACCGTGAACTACTGGGTGCCCGTCGTGCCGCTGCAGCCCGCGCTGCAGTCCTACTGGCTCGTCATCCACGTCTTCGTGGCGATCGCGGGGACGGGCTTCTTCGCCCTGGGCGCCGGACTCGCCGTGGCGCAGCTCGTGCAGACCTACCGCCAGGGCCGCACCGCGTCCGGCAAGCTCCGTTTCATGGAGACGCTGCCGGACGCCGACCGACTCGAGGTCCTCACCTACCGCGTCCTCCTCGTCGGCTTCGTCCTCTGGACCTTCACGCTCATCGCCGGCGCGATCTGGGCCGAGCGCGCCTGGGGCCGGTACTGGGGGTGGGACACGAAGGAGGTCTGGACCTTCATCATCTGGGTGGTCTACGCCGGGTACATCCACGCGCGTGCGACCCGCGGGTGGCGTGGCGCGCGGTCGTCCTGGCTCGCCCTCATCGGCTTCGCCGCGGTGATGTTCAACTTCTCCGTCGTGAACGTGTTCTTCAAGGGCCTGCACAGCTACTCCGGACTGTGAGCCCCACGGGTCGCTGACGCGGCCCCGGTCGCGACCACGACCGGACGGGAGGCGCGGTGCCGGCTGGCACCG
>NZ_JAUZED010000003.1 GCF_030705415.1 Curtobacterium sp. A7_M15
CGTCGTGGTGAACGTCGGGGTCTGACTGATTCGTCGAGTGATACGGGGCGACTCGCATGATCGGCTCCTTTGCCATCAGCGCTCACGGACGTGAGCATTACCCACACCGTAGGAGCGAGCGCCGACACTCTGGGCCCGTTGGTGCGACAACGCGACGGGACGGACGCTGCCGTTGGAGAGCGGGACAACGTCACCTGTAGAACTTGGCGACGCCTCCGTGATGAGAGCAAGCCCCTTGGTGGTGAGCTGCGTAGGAGAGCGTCCCGTCATTGCAGAGTGCGGTCGCGCCGCCGCCGCCGCCGTCCGGTGCCGGTGCCGGTGCCGGTGGGGCTGGGGCTGGGGCGACGTACGTTCCGATCGTGGTCACCTGGGCGACGGGTTGGGTTGTGACCGTCTCGCTGACCTGCTGACGGCTGGTCTCAACGCCGTCCGTAAAGGTGACGCGGGACGTCGTCGTCCGCACACCGTTCACGCCGGTGGTGGTGACGGTGGAGGTGCCCTGCGCGAGTGTGGCGCTTTCAACCGTGGTCGACTCGAACGGGATCGGCGTCGTCTCGGTGACATCCTTCGTCGTGACGATCGGTGTCGGTGTCGGTGTCGGTGTCGGTGTCGGTGTCTTGCGTGGAGCTGTGCTCGCTGCGGGAGAAGCCGAAACGGTAGGTGCAGGGTCGACCGCGGAAGCCGGCGCTGGTGGGTGTGCGGCGCCCAAAGCCGATCCGGATCCGAGGAGCACCACCAGGGCGAGTCCTGCCCCGAGGGCTGAAGCGGAGCGCTTCCGCGGCAGGCGGAGCCAGGTGGTGCGACGGAACAGCAGCCCGTAAAGCGCTGTGAGGAGGACTACGAGGGCGGCCATCACCAGCATCGACCAGACACCGCCCGACGCCAGTCCGAGCAGCGCAGCCAGCAGCGTGGCGACCAATCCGACCCACATTGACGGGGCGATCTTCTTCCGAGGGGCGCCTTGTGAAGGTCCGTTGACATGGAAGAGGAATGCGATGATGCTCCTAATTGCTGAGGACTGCCCAAGTCTGCGTGAGCTCTCACCGCATCGCCTTATCCCAATTCGAGGGGCGGCGGGTACACCGCTCCGAGGCTGCGGGCGCCGCGGACGAGCCCGCTGGCTGGACGAGATACCGATGAGACGGGATGAGAGCGTGGGGATTACGATCAGGCGAAGCGTGAAGGCGGGGCCGCTTCGGTTCAATCTGTCGAAGTCGGGACTCGGAGTCAGTGCGGGGATCCCGGGACTTCGGGTCGGTACGGGGCCGCGGGGGAATTACGTACGTGTCGGCTCCGGTGGCGCCACGTACCTGTCCTCGTCAGGATCTCGAGCGCCTCGCATCGCTCCGCCGAGCCCGCCGGTGCTGCAGAACTTCGCTGCGGTGGACATGGACGACGTCAGTGGCCTGACAGCACTCGATCTGCGCCCGACCGGCGGGGACGGCATCGTCCAGCAGCTCAACGCAGCAGCACGGCGTCCCCGATGGGGATGGATTGCTGCGGTCACAGCCTTCATCCTCGGAGCAGCGCTGCTGCCGTGGGGCGTCATCATCTGGGCGGTCGCCGTGCCGGGATGCTGGTGGCTCTTCCTGCGCGACGCGCTGCAGAAGAATGTGGTCCTGCTCTACGACCTCGAGGACGCGCCTGCCGTCTGGTTCGACCGGTTCGCTACAGCGTGGGGTGCCGCTGTTGCAAGTGACCGGCTGTGGCGCACCGTGGAGTCGGGCCGTGTTCAAACCACCTACCAGCACAAGGCAAACGCTGGTGTCGGCGCGATCGTGCGTCGAGTGCCGGCCACGGCACGGATCCAGCAACCTAAGGGTCTCGCAACCAACGTCGACATCCCGACTCTGCGTGCTGGGAAGGACGCCCTGTACTTCCTGCCTGATCGCCTACTGGTTTGCTCCGGCAAGCACTACTCCGACGTTGCGTACCGGCACCTCTCCGTGCGCCGATCCGTCACACGGTTCGTCGAACAGCCGGGTCAGGTCCCGAAGGACACCCAGCTCATCGACCAGACCTGGCAGTACGTCAACGTCAAGGGCGGACCGGATCGTCGCTTCAAGAACAACCCGGTGCTCCCCGTCGTCCAGTACGGACAGCTCGAACTCACCACAGCGCAGGGCCTTGCCTGGAGCGTGCAGTCGTCGCGATCCACAGCGCTCGATGAAGCCGGCGCCCTGCTGCTGAACGTGCCAGCGTGACGTCGATGCGAGCGTTGCATCATCTCTAGCCCCGTGCACGCATTCGTCGCAGTAAAACGCCTTGACACCCCAGAACTACGGGATACGGCCGTCCAGAAGGCGTGCCGCTAGGGCATACTCCAACGCTGCATGCGAAGCCTCCTTTCGAGAGCAGCGCCTGTGCTGCCGGCTCGTCCCTGCGACCGCGACGCCAACGCTCGCCTCATCTTCACCGCCGGTCATCGCCGGAACACCTTCCATCCCGAGGCGATGAGCAATTGTCGTTATGATCATCCCCATGACAGAGCGCAACCGTGGGGCCGACTGGAGTATCTGGGACCTGCATGTTCACAGTCCCAGTTCGATTGTTCAAAACTACGGACCCGACGACGAGGAAACTTGGGCGCGCTATATTGACGCGCTGGAGGCGCTCCCCAAAGATGTTCGCGTCATTGGCCTGAACGACTACTGGTTTCTTGATGGCTACAACCGCGTTCGCAACGCAAAGCTGTCTGGTCGACTTCAAAATCTCGACGCGATATTCCCCGTCTTGGAGATGCGCATCGATCAGTTTGGCGGTACCGAAAGCAAGCTTGCCCGAGCAAACCTGCACGTCATTTTTGACCCTGAGCTAGAGCCACGGGTGATTCAGCAGCAGTTCCTCGACAGGCTTCACGGGCAATTCTCTCTGACGGATGCGACGGAGGGAGCGGACTGGAAGGGGGCGGTGACGCGAGAATCTTTGATGGACCTTGGCCGCCAGATGAAGGAAACGGTTCCTGCTGACGAACTGCACAACTTCGATAGCGATCTCGAGGAAGGCTTCAATCAACTAAACTTACCCCTCGATTCCGTTCTAGACGTTCTCGAGTCGTCGTTCTTGAAGGGGAAGGCGCTTGTGGGTCTGGGAAAAACCGAGTGGAATGCAATTAAGTGGAAGCAAGCCGTTGCATCCAAACGCAACATCATCTCAAATGCGAAGTTTCTATTCACCGCATTCGAGGACCCCAGTGACTGGGCGATGCAAGTTGAAAAGCTTAAAGCTCAAAGCGTCAATCATCGACTGTTGGACTGCAGCGACGCACACACCTGGGCTGATTCGACCGAGAAAGACCGCCTTGGAGCGTGCTCGACTTGGATGAACACCACTCCCACGTTCGCCGGCCTTATTCATGCTATCGACGAGTTCGAAAACCGCGTCTTCGTGGGACTGCAGCCACCAGCATTGGATCGTGGGCGAAAGGCGCCAGATGAATACGTCGATTCAATTGCAATTCGCCCGAGTGATCCCACAAAATTCCGATCGTTCAATTATGAATTGCCGTTGCATAGTGGCTTCGTCGCCATTGTGGGCAACAAGGGCCAAGGTAAGTCAGCACTCCTCGACTGTATTGCGCTAGCTGGCAATTCATCGCGTAACGCTGAGTTCGCCTTCCTAACTCCAAATTGCTTCCTAACTGCCAGCAACAAAGCGGCAAAGGAGTATGCGTCCACCATCACGTGGCGGACCGCCAAAGAACGCACGGTCAGTCTCACTGCAAAACACGACCCGGCAGCTCCAGTGCTCGTCGAATACTTGCCGCGGCGATACGTGGAGAAGGTGTGTACGACTGACCCGCTATCGTTGGAGAGTCACATCTTCGAGAATGAGTTGCGAGATGTGCTGTTCACCCACATTCCCGAGCAGGAGAAAACGGGGGAGACTTCGTTCGAGGGGTTGATAGCCAGAAAGACTACCGCCGCTCGTGAACAAGTCGCCAGGCTTCGCGCAGAGCTTCGCCGCGAGGCCGATGCGTTCTCCGACTGGTCAGACTTCATTGCTGCGAACGTCCCCAGCGAGATCGAAGGGCGTATCGGGCTGAAACGCCTGGACCTGGAGACCGCTGAGGAGGCTCTCGCTGCTGATCGTCAGGTTCTCGCGGAGTTCGATGCAGCGAGTGGCAACGACCAGACCGTTGGAGCACTTCGCCGGGAATCTGAGGAACTTGCGGCTGCGCGCCAAGGGCTACTCAACGACATCGCGCAGAACCAATTGACTATTGGCTCAATTTCGCGGCAACTTGATGATGCCGATAGGCTAGTGCGTCAAGCGACCGATTTGGGAATAGCCGCGGCAATTCTGAATCGAGAGGCGCGCTCGCTGCTTTCATCCGACGAGCAGGCGCAGAATGAAGACTTGGTCACGGTTCGAATCAACCAAGACTGGGTTGAGCGCTGGCGGGCCTTGCAGCAGGCGCGCAGTGCGTCCGCGAGCTTCACCAATGCAAGTCTGCAGCAGCAGCGTGATGCCGCCGAATCGAGGCTGAACGAACTGGCCAATGCGTTAGCCGCGGTCGACAGCACGCGAGAATTGGCTCGTCAGCGCGTACTGCAGGGAGAAGAGCGCATTCAAGTAATCAGTGGGAGCATCGATCAACACGGGTCCCTCGTGTTTCTCCAAGCTCTCCTAGATAGAGCAAGGTCGGCGCCTGTGAAGTTGCAGGAATGCCAAAGTCGCCTCATCTCGGTAAGCGAGGAGATTCATAAAGCTCTACTTTCCGAGCTCGAAGCAGTGCTTGACTTATACGCGCCTGCCTCCAGGTTCATCGCAGACTCTCAGGTTGTGCAAAAGGCCGGCCTAGAATTCCGGGCGGCACTGGAATTCACGTCCGCAATCCAGCGGCTGAGTGCTTCTCTCGACGGGCGACGTAACACCGACCTGGGCTCGTGGATCGGAGAGTTGCCGCAGCGAGTCTCTGCGATGAGCTGGGATGACATCTCCGGCGAACTTGCGCTCATAGTGCGACGCCTGGGTACTGATCGTGGGGCCGAGGATGGCGCAGCCCGGCATGCAGGAGCGGGGCTTCGAGCCGGGACTTCGTTACCCGACTTCCTAGTCGCACTCCTTGACTTGTCTTGGCTTGAAGTGCGTTTCGGTTTGATTGGCGATGGACTCCCGTTGGCGCAGCTATCCCCGGGGCAGCGGGGGCTTGTGCTGGCTCTGTTCTACCTAATCGTGGACCGTCGCACGACGCCTCTTTTACTTGATCAGCCCGAGGAAAATCTCGACAATGCGACTATAGCCTCGGTTCTTGTTCCCGCGATACGTGAGGCATCCGCGCGTAGGCAGACCATCATCGTGACGCATAATGCAAACTTGGCGGTCGTGGGCGATGCGGATCAGATCGTGCATGCCTCGGTTGCAGATGGTGTGTTTAATGTGAGTAGTGGAAGTATTTCCGAGTTGGGTGTCGCTAAGTCGGTAGTCGACATCCTGGAGGGCACAAAGCCAGCGTTCGATAACCGGCGCCATAAGTATGAAGCGTTCCCGCTTCTGAACAAAGCAAAGTAGTTTGCCGGTGCTGTCCGTATCAATTGGCGGAATCGGTCAGGCGGGCAGTCGACTGACATAAGAGCCTGCTATCGGCTCCGAAATGAGAACGGCCGGACCGTCAGTGTCGTGACGGTCCGGCCGGAGCTCCGGGCGAGCGGTGCTCGAATCGAGCGTAGCCCGGGAGAGTGTGCTTTGGGTTAGTGAGCGGCGTTGTAGGCGTCGCGAACGGCCTGGCTGATGCGCCCTCGGGTAGAGACCTCGTGCCCGTTGGCGTTGGCCCACTCCCGGATCTTCGCGAGCTCGTCGGAGTTGCTGCGCTTAGTGGTGTTGCCACCGCTCGTGCGGCCCTGCCGGCTACCGCTGACCTTGCGGGCGGCGGCTACGTAGTCGGAGAACGCTTCTCGGAACGCGTCGGCGTTGTCGTCGGTGAGGTCAATCTCGTAGTGGTTGCCGTCGAACGAGAAGGACACGGTGCGGCCCTCACCGTCGTGGATGGTGTCGCCGGTGAGATCGTCGATGAGGTGCGTGGTGACCTTTTGCGCCATGGGAGCGTCGCCTTTCCATGTGAGACTGGGAGTACGTCAACTGTGGCAGAAGAGCGCGTGCGGAGTTGGGATTGTCTCCGGGCGCACGCGGATTCGGGTGCGCAGGGCAGGATGGTGTTGATGTCTTCGAGCACGCCCATTCCATCCGAGTACGGTGCCGTGTTGGCGGATCTGAAGCGTCAGGTTCGCGACGCTCGCTTCACCGCCCAGCGGCGGGTCAACACTGAGTTGGTGCGCCTGTACTGGGGAATCGGTCGAACGATTCTGCAACGGCAGGACGCGGAAGGGTGGGGCAGCAACGTCATCGGCCGACTCGCGACCGACCTGCGGGCCGAGTTCCCCGAGATGAAGGGCTTCTCGCCGCGCAACCTTGCCTACATGCGGGCCTTCGCGGCGGCGTGGAGTGACGAACGGATTCTGCAACAGGCTGTTGCAGAACTGCCGTGGGGGCACATCACCGTCCTCCTCGACCGGCTTGACGACCATGCGCTCCGTGACTGGTATGCCGCTCAAGCTGCAGCACATGGATGGTCGCGGAACGTCCTCGAGCACCAGATTCGCACTACGGCGCACACCCGGCTGCAAGCGGCGCCGACGAACTTCCCCTCGACCTTGCCGGCAGGGGATTCGGACCTGGCGCGGCAGCTGACGAAGGATCCGTACGTATTGGACTTCCTCGCACTCGACGGCGACGCGAAGGAACGCCACCTCGAGCAGGCTTTGGTGGATCGGATCATCGACACCCTCCGCGAGCTCGGCGAGGGGTTCGCGTTCGTCGGCCGGCAGGTGCACCTCGACGTCGATGGAGACGACTTCTACGTGGACCTGCTGTTCTTCCACATTGAGCAGCTGCGCTACGTCGTCATCGAACTGAAGACCGGGAAGTTCAGACCTGAGTACCTCGGTCAGCTCGGCTTCTACGTCGCTCTCGTCGACGACCGACTCCGACGGGCCCAGCACGCTGACACTGTCGGGCTGCTCCTGGTTGCAGACAAGAACGACGCGGTCGTCCGGTACTCGCTTGCCGGACAGCACAACCCGATCGGTGTTGCCAGCTACGACCTGCTCCCGCCTGCTGTGCGGGCGGCGTTGCCATCGGAAGCGGATCTCGCCGCCGCCATCGGCACCGATGCAACTGATGCAGACCGGGATTGATGGCGCGGGCCGGTTGGCAGCGTCGCCGCCCGGTGGGCCGACTCCGAACCGGTCGCACTATGATCGTGAGATGTCGGTGCCGCCCGCCGTCGTGGAATCACGCTCTGCGTTATGTCGACGCTTGCGTGCGGAGTACCGGTCGGCCCAAGCGGGCCTGCCAGATCCCTTGGAGTGGCCGGACCTGAACTGGTCCTCCGCGCAACGCTGACCCGCCTTCACGCCCGATACCGACTGCACGATCCACAACGTGCGGACTCGTGTTGGACGCACTGCCAAGGGCGGGCAGCGTCGTGATTCGAGCCACGGGTCAGCCGCAGACGTGACATACCGATCCTGCAACGTTCCGTCCCGAGCGGCACGCCGTCGAGGTCGATCCCGGCCACCCGGTCCCGGAGGTCGGCGGCCTCGGTGCTCGTCGTCGGCGTCGTCACCCCGGCGATCCGGCCGGCGAGCCGGTCCACGGTGGACCCGACGGGGTCGCGGTACCGGGTGGCGGTCGCGTTGGTCAGCATTGCGATCACAGGTGTCACGTTAGGTAAGGCGAACTTCACTTACTCACGGTTGTCACCCGAACGGGGGCCCGGGCGTGACGTGGCGTCGCCACGCGCGGCATCATCGTCGGATGAACATCCCCGTGGTTCGTCCGGCGAGCGTCTCAGACGCCGACCGCATCGCGCGTGTGCACGTCCAGGCCTGGCGAGAGGCCTACGCGCACCTGTTGCCGGCCTCCTTCTTGGCGGGTCTCGACGTCGATGCGCAAGCCGGTCGCTGGCGGACGGTCATCGCCGATCCGCAGACCGACGTGCTCCTGGTCTCGATCGACGACGCCGTCGTGGGGCGGGCCTCAGCGGGTGCCGGACGCTAGTCCGGCGCCCCGCGCGACCGGGAGCTCGAGGGAATCTCTGCCCTGGCGTCGGCATCCGGGTCGGGTGCCGGGCAGGCACTGCTCGACGCAGCCGTCGGCGAAGCGCCCGCGTACCTGTGGATCGCGGAGGACAACCCCCGCGCCGAGGGATTCTACCGACGCAACGGGTTCCATCGAGACGGCGCGACGGTCCGCTGCCCGGGAGAGACGCCCGAGACGTGTCGTTCTGTGGTGCGTCGTCGCGCTCATCGTCATCATCGCCGCGACCGTGGCGTGGATCGTCGCCCACGGTGTCATGGCGAAGAACGACCTGCAGTTCGCCGAGGGGCTAGCCAGGACGCTGAATTCGCAGGTGACGGCCGGAGATACCGCGGGAGCGGAGCAGACCGCGTCGCATTGGACACGGGGTGTGATTACGCAGCGATTGGCAGCGTGGCGGCCCGGCGGGCCTCGTAGGTGGACAAGCGCCCCAACCAAGCCCTCATCGCATTCGCACGACGGTGCGGCGACGCCCCTTGCCGCTTGACAGGATTCATGGGGAAACCTCGACATGCTGCTGCGGTGCTCGAGCCGGAGTGGTCATAGGCGTCCCGAAGGTGGAAGCACAAGGCCGAGCTCATGCGATGGTCTTTGGCAGTTCTCCTGCGTGTGGATAGGTGGGGGACGTGATTCCCTGGATTCCTGTTCCGGGTGCGTCGTCGAGGACGACGTACTGTCCCGTGTACCGCGGTCCGCCTGTTACTGGGGAGGCGCGCAGGAAGGTTCCGGCGTCGAGGTCGTGGACGCCAGGCGTGGTCGTCGCCAGCGCAGCGGCAGCAGCAATGCCCACGTGCGTTTCGAGCATGCATCCGATGAGCACGTCGAGCCCGGCTCGCTTCGCCGTGAGCAGCGCGTCGAGCGCGCCGGAGATCCCGCCGGTCTTCGCGAGTTTGATGTTGACCGCTGCCGCCGCGCCGCGGTCCGCGATGCGTGAGACGTCCCTGTCGTCGCGGACGCTCTCGTCGGCGACGATCGGCGTGGAGGTGGCGCTCCGGACCGCGGCCATCCCGTCGATGTCCCAGGCGGCGACGGGCTGCTCGACGAACTGGATCCCAAGGTCGAGGACGTCCCACTCGTTGATCGTGCGGATCGCAGTCTGCACGTCCCACCCCTGGTTGGCATCTGCGCGCAGTGCGACGTCCGGGCCCACCGCGGTCCGGACGTCGTGAAGAAGCCGAACGTCGTCGATTCCGGTGCCGACCTTCACCTTGATCGCGCCGAATCCCTGGGACACGGCCGACTCTGCGCGGCGGAGCAGCTCGTCGATCTGATCGTCGCGGTGGACAGCGGACAGCGTGATGTCCGTCGTCACGACCCGGTCCCGTTCACCTCCGGCCGATGTCCTGGTCGCCGCCCCGATGAGGTCGGCCAGGGGAATCTCCCGACGGCGCGCGTGAAGGTCCCAGGCTGCACAGTCCGCCGCC
Source organism: Curtobacterium sp. A7_M15 (assembly GCF_030705415.1). GTDB lineage: Bacteria > Actinomycetota > Actinomycetes > Actinomycetales > Microbacteriaceae > Curtobacterium. The sequence continues at coordinate 9,525 of NZ_JAUZED010000003.1, forward strand.
GACCGCGCGGCATCGTTCCCGCGAACCGCCTCACGGAGCACAGTGTCGATCCGAGGCAGGTCGTCGATGTCCGCGCCGACAAGGACGTCACGCAGCGGGCCTTCGACGACCGCGCGCACGCTCTGTGGACTCTCACCGGTGACACGCCAGCTCACCGCGGCCTCGCCCCACCCCGAGCGGCCGTCCTCGTCGACGAGCTCGACGAGGACGGCCCCCCCCCCCCCCCCCCCCCCCCCCCCCCCCCCCGCGCGCCGCCCCCCCCCCCCCCCCCCCCCCCGCACGGCCCGGTAGTCGGTGGCGGACCTGACCGCCGTCACGAAGGGACGGAGCAGGGGAGCATCGACCTCGTGGACGGCGACGGACGCGATGCGTCCGGTCAATCCGCGAACCGCTTCTGCAGGCGGAGGAACACTGCCGACACTGCCACCACGATGATGAAGCCGAGCACCGCGAGTGCGGTGGCGAGGCCCATGGACTGCGCGGTGGAGCCGAACCCACCGAACCCCGTGCGGTAGAACAGCGTTCCCAACACGTCGGTGGAGTAGTCGGGACCGGCCTGCGAACCCTCCATGATGTAGATCAGGTCGAAGGTCCCGAAGGCGCCGATGAAGTTCATCGTCGTCATCATGATCAGTGTCGGTCGGATCGACGGGATGAGGACGGACCACAGGATGCGGAACCGCCCGGCGCCGTCGAGTGCAGCGGCGTCCATGACGTCCTGTGGAACATCGGTCATCGACGCCAGGAAGACCAACACCGGGAACCCCATCCCGACCCACGCCGTGATCACCGCGATGGTGGGGAGCGCGAGGACGGTGGACCCGAGGAACGGGAGCGCGAGCGCATCGAGGTGCAGGTTGTTGAGCAGCGTCTGGAGCACACCGGTGTTGGGTTCGAGGTAGACGGTCCAGATGTACGCGATGGCCACCGGCGGCAGCGTGAACGGCAGCATCATGATGATGGAGTACCGCTGCGACGCTCGCTCGTTCACGAGCAGCAGGCAGTACGCGAGCCCGAGTCCGAACACGAGCGTGAGCGCCATCGACATCGCGAAGAAGTACAGGTTGTGGCCGATCGCACGCCAGAACTGCGGTGCGAAGGACGGGTCGAACAGCGCGAATGCGTAGTTCTTCAGTCCGATGAAGTTGACGAGCGGCCCGGTGCCGTCCCAGTTGTAGAAGCTGTATCGAACCCCCGCGACGAGCGGGTAGATCACGAACAGACCGAACAGGATGAAGGCGGGCACCACGAACGCCGCGAGCGTGAACGCCTGTCGCCGCGGAACCGGTCTGCGCGTTCTGAGCCGTTGGCGATCCGTCGGCGCGACGACCGGCACGCTGTCGCTCTGGTCGGTGACCTCCGTGGAGAAGGTCATCAGTTCCCCCCGAAGTACCAGGACAGTTGGTCGTCGATCTTCTCGGCGGCTTGCTCGGGCGTGAGCTGACCCTTCAGCAGGGGGACCGCCACGTTCTGCTCAGCCGTGAAGATACCGGTGTCGCTCGACGGCGAGGACTTCTTCTTCAGCGACGTCGGGTCCGGCGAGGGGGTGTCCATCGCGGATCGGATGCCGATGGTGGGCGTGATCGCGTCGTTCTGGTACCAGTGCGCTGCCTGGACGCTCAGGGGGTACTTCTTCGGGATGGTGACGCCGCCGATCGGGGAGATCTCTCCGGCCACGCTCGAGAAGGCGTTCCCGAAGGCCTTGGTGCCGCTGAACGCGATGACCTTCTCGGCAGCCTTCTTGGTCGCGTTGTCTGAGATCTTCGCATTCATCGAGATGTTGCCGTCGACGTAGGAGGCGATCTTCGACTTCGCTCCCGTCGGCGAGGGGACGAGCATCTGACCGTAGTTGAGCTTCGGGTTTACCTGGTCGATGGTGGCGGTGTCGAAGATCCCGTCGATGATGAAGGCGGTCTTGCCCAGGGCGAACGCGGTCTGCTGTTCGTTGCCTGCGGACCCGGTGGCCTGCCAGTTGTCTTCGAGGTACGGTTCGAGCTGCTTGAACGCCTTCAGCGACTTGACGTACTGACTGGTGGTGTAGCTCTGCGTCTTCGCGGTGATCGCCTTGGCAGTCGAGTCATCGACGGTCGACGCACCGATCGCTTCGAGCTGCAGCGCGAGGAGCCACTGCTGGACACCCATCATGTACATGGGCGTCGTGCCCTGCGCCTTGAGCTTCTTCATTGCGGCGATGAGCCCGTTCCAGGTGGTCGGCTTCTTGATGCCGGCCTTGGACAGCAGATCCTTGTTGTAGAACATCGACATGGTCTGAACGGCGAAGGGCACGCCGTACGTCTTGCCCTTGTACTGCGCGGCCGCGAGTGATGCCGACTGGAAGTTCTTGGTGTCGATGAAGGAATCGACGGGGGCGACGAGACCAGCCGATGCGTAGGTTTGGGTGCCGTTTCCGGCGCGGTCGTAGAAGATGTCCGGGCCGTTCCCGCCGTTCATCGCGGTCTTGAGCACCGCGTCGTAGGACGTCGCGCTGATTGAACGGAACTTGATCGTCAGGTCGGTGCCCTGGGCACGAAGGTCCTTCTGCACCGTGTTCCACAGCGGCTTGTCCTGGGACCTCCACGACCAGACGCTGACAGTCGGCCCGGATCCGCCGGACGAGGCGTTGGTGGCGGAGCCGCTGCCGGAGCAGCCTGCGAGACCGAGGGCGGCGACGATCGCGACGCCACCGACAACGGCGAGACGTCGGCTGCGAGCAAGTGATCGGAACATGGGTGTGCGGTCCTTTCGGGGGAGGTTCATGCCTTGACGCCGCCGCTGACGAGGTTCCGTCGGAACTGTCGCGCGACGAGGAGGAAACCGATGATCGTCGGGAGGCTCACGATCACCAGGCCGGCGAGCAGCAGCTGCCACTCGGTGGAGTGCTCGCCGACGAAGGACAGGATGCCGACCGGCACGGTCATGCTCGAGGTGTCCTGGACGAGTAGCAGCGGGAGGAAGAACTCCTTCCAGGCGGAGAGGAACTGGAAGATCGCGACGATCCCGAGTGCTGGCCTGATGAGCGGCAGGACGACGTGCCAGTAGATGCGCCACGGGCCGGCCCCGTCCATCGTCGCCGCTTCCTGCAGCTCGAACGGAATGCTCCGCATGAAGTTGACGAGGATGAACACACTGTAGGAGATCCCCCCGGAGGCGAACACGAGGATCAGGCCGGTGAGCGTGTTGAGCAGATGGAGGTGCTTGATGAGGATGAAGATCGGGAGCGCGACGATCTGGATCGGCAGCGCCAGGCCAGAGACGAAGAACAGGTAGAGCAACTGGTTCCCACGGAAGCGGTAACGCGCGATCACGAACGCAGCCAGGGATGAGAACGCGAGGATCGCGGCGACGGTGATGCAGGCGACGACGACGGTGTTGACCAGGAACGTACCGAGGTTCCCTTCGGTCCACGCCTGTGCGTAGTTCTCGAAGTGGAACGTGTCCGGCCACGACAGTGGCGTGCCCAGGATGCCCGGGATGTCCTTCAGCGAGAGGAACACGACGAAGAGCAGTGGGAGCAGCACCACCAGGGTGGTGACGACCAGGATCGCGTGACTCGCGATCGGTGCGACTCCTTCACGTCTCCGCGCGCGGCGGCGCGCTCCTGCTGTGTTCTGAAGCGTCATGGCCTCTCCTCGCTCGACACGGGGAAGACTCCTGGCGTCATTGCCCGGAATCTCTACGATGTTGGAAGATTACCGATATCCAGATTAAGAGGTCAATCATTTACGTGATTGGAAACATGACTGCAACAGACGAGCGACGCGGCGGACGACGAGGTTCCCTTGGGGCTCGTCGAAGCCGTCGTGCACACCGCCAGGACGACCGTGCCTGTGCCGCGCACTCCGGCTGCCGCGACATCGTGCAGGACGCCCGGGATCCATCCGCTCTTAGACCCGTGCCACGCGACGCTGTTCGGTAGCTCGCAGACGATGTGCGGGAACTGCTGTTGCGCCAGCATCTGCCGCGCCGTCGCAGACCCGGTGAGAGCGCGCATGGTGTTGGTGAGGTCTCTCGGTGTCACGATGTTCTCCAGACCCGCGGCTGCGGCCACGACATCGCCGAGTTTGCGGGCGAAGACCGTCCCACTGCAGTCGAGTTCGCGGATCTCGTCGTGCACGGTCGTGACACCGATTCGGTCGACGATGCAGTTCGTGGCCTCGTTCGACGATCGCGCGATCATCCACGTCGCGAGCTCGTGGAGCGACACCAGCGTGCCGTCCGGCGGGAAGTCCGCATCGGCATCGGCCGGTTGCGGCGCGAAGCGGCGTCCGTCGCCCGGCGCGGTGCTGTCCGACCACCGCGTGACCGCAACGGTGTCGGTCAGGGCGACACGTCCGGTGCGGACGCTGCGGAGCAGGGCCGACAGCACGAGCAGCTTGATCATCGACGCGGCCGGCACCGGAACGTCTGCCGCCTGCTCAGCGAGCGTCGTTCCGTCCTCGGCGGTGCAACACCAACTGATCGACGGTCCGAGGTCACCTCGGTTCAGAGACACGACGCGGCGATCTCGGCGACGGCGAGCCGCAGCTGCGTCACGGGCGGGCCCGAACGGCTCGGGTGGACCCGGTTCGTCAGCAGGACCACGGACATCGCACGCTCGCGATCGACGAGGAACGACGTACCGGTGAAACCCGTGTGTCCCCGGCCCGTGGGGAAGTACGGGCCCATCCACGACCGTTCGCCGATTCGCAGCCCCAGTGACGCACCGAACGACGGGCCCGCCGTGCCGCGACGGAGGATTCCGGGGAGCTGGTCGTCCCACATCGAGTGCGCGGTCGCCGCGTCGGCGCCGCGCCGGATGGTCTCCGCCCACCGCAGGACGTCGTCGGTCGTCGCAAACAGTCCTGCGTTCGCGGCTCTGCCACCGAGCGCCCACGCTGATTCGTCATGGACGTCGCCTGCGATCACTCCTCGGTGGAGCCGCGGCTGGTGCTCGGTCCGTGCCACGTCGACAATTCCGGCCTCGCGAGGGGCGAAGTCCGTGTCCCGCAGCCCCGCGGGCTCGAGGACGACGTGGCGGACCAGGTCTTCCCACCGTGTGCCCGTCGCTTGTTCGGCGACGAGCATCGCGGTGTTGTACCCGGTGCACGCGTACTCCCACCGTTGTGCCGGAGGCGCGGTCAGCGCGGTGCGAGCGAGGGTGCGTCGGAGTGCGTCCTGGTCCTGCAGAGGGCTTCCGAGGAAGACCGGGGCGTCCGTCGGCGTCGATTCGAGCACGGCCGCCATCGGGGCGTGCCACCCGCCCCAAGTCGCGGGCAGGCCGGAGGTGTGCGTCAGCAGATGTCGGAGCGTGACGGTTCGCCGAAGTGGGTCCGCGGCGTACTCGGGGAGGTGCGCGGCGATCGGCCGGTCCAGGTCGAGTGTCCTGTCGTCGACCAGACCGAGCAGGACGCGTGCGGAGTAGGTCTTGGTCAAGGACGCCAGATCGAACCTGGTCGCCCGGGTCACCGGTGCGTGGCAAGCGCTGTCGGCGCACGCACCATTCGCGGCTTGACTGGCGAGCGTCCCGGCGTCGGCATGGACGACCAGCTCGCCTCCGACCGCAATGGCGGCACTCGCAGCCGAGCACACCCCGGATGCGATAGCGAGGGCGAGTGCCTGCCGCAGCCGCTCGCCGGGATCCCGGGTCACGACGGGCCCAGGGGCGGAGCCGGGGTCGGAGCGGAAGCGTCGTCGACGAGTTCGACGACCTGCTCGCCGTGCTCCAGTCCGGTGCGGAGGGTGTCCGATCCCCAGAGCAGATCGATCGGGTGCGAGGGCTGTGGCGTTCCGGCCTCGGTGCTCGGAGCGCGGAACCCGAACCGCTCCGGGTAGAGATCCCTTGCGACCTCGAGGACGGTCACAGCGGTGAGCACCGGACGCACGGCGACCCGGTCCACGATGTGGACGAAGGCCGCGTGCACGGTCTCTCCCGCGTACTTGTGGAAGGTGGGACGGTGGTGTGTCTCACGGAAGCGCACTCCCGGCAGTCCGCGGTCCGCCAGTGCGGGGACGAACCGGTCGTCGACCCACGGCGCACCGATGACCTCGAAGGGACGGGTGGTGCCGCGTCCCTCGCTGAGCGCGCTGCCCTCGACGAGGCACATCCCCGGGTAGAGCAGCGCCGTGTCGAGCGTCGGAAGGTTGGGTGACGGCGCCACCCATGGTGATCCCGGCAGATGGCGCACTCCGCGGTCCTCCGGGTCGGGGATGGTGACGACCTCGAGCATGGTGTGGTCGTCCAGTCCCGCGTGCCCCAGCTGCACCGCGGTCGTCGCGATCTCGCCCATGGTGAGACCGTGTCGGAGGGGGATCGGCAGGCGGCCGACGAAACTCTCGTACGCCGTGTCCAGTGCCGGCCCTTCGGCGACCCGACCTCCGAGCGGGTTCGGTCGGTCGAGCACTACGACGGGCACACCGGCACGGGACGACGCCACGAGCACGTCGACCGTCGTCCACGGGTACGTCCAGAGTCGGGCACCGACGTCGACCAGGTCGATTGCCACGAGCTCCGCACCGGTGTCGCGGATCGTCTCGGTGAGACGGTCGGCCGACATGGAGTACGTGTCAAGCACGGGCAGACCGGTGCGCTCGTCGCACACCGTCGCCTCGGACTCGCCCGCCTGCCCGGTCCCGTGCAGCCCGTGCTCGGGCCCCAGTACGTGCGTGACACGGACACCGACCGCGACGAGTGCATCGAGACTGCGTTCCAGGCTGGCGGTCGTCGCGACGTCGTTCGTGACCAGCGCGACCGTCCGGTCACCGAACACCGTCTCTCTGAGCGGTCGATCCCGCACGATGCGATCGATCCCGCCCAGCGGGACGCGAGTCACCGGGTCGACCGTGTCCGACGGTGTCATCGGGGGTCTCGCAGCGCCTGAACGGCCGCACGCGTGTCAGAGATCGCGTTGATGCTGCGCTCGTGGTGCACGCGTGCCACGCCGACGAAGAGGTAGTCGACGATCGTCAGCTGCGCGATCCGGCTCGCCATCGCCCCCGAACGGAAGGTTGTCTCGCGGACCGCGGTCCGCAAGGCGGCGTCGCTCGCTTGAGCGAGTGGGGAGTCGAGCGTGCTCGTGATCGCGACAGCGAAGGCACCGGACCTGCGCGCAGCGTTGAGGAACTCGACCGCTTCGCGCGTCCGGCCGCTGTGCGAGAACGCGATCGCCACGCCGCCGGCTCCGAGCAACGTAGCCGGAACGAGTGCGTCGTGGGCATCGACGAAGGACATCGCCGTGATCCGCACACGCCTGAGTTTCTGTGCGAGGTCGGTGGCCGCGGCGTTGCTGGCGGCGACGCCGAAGAGCGCCACCTGGGATGCGGCGGCGACCCGGTCGATGACGGTGCGGAGAACGTCGAGATCCAGCGCCGCTGCGGTCTCCTGGATGCCGACGATCTCGGCATGGCTGATCGCTTGGACGATGCCGGCGATGCTGTCCTCGGACGCCGCGTCATCGCCGTACAACGGGTCGTCGCCGAACTGAGCGGACTCGCTCGCCAGCTCGGCCGCCATCTGCAGCCGGAACGGCGCGTACCCCGTGAAGCCCAGGGTGCGACAGAAACGGACCACGCTGGTCTCGCTGGTCTCGCACGTTCGAGCGAGCTCGGTGATCGTCTGCTCCAGGACTACCCGTGGGTCACGCAGGATCGCTTCTGCGACCCGGCGCATCGAGGGTGGATACCCGTCCAGCCCGGACTGGATCGAGGTCCTGATACTCACCCCGACGCTGCGCGGTTGTTCGCCTACGGTCACGGCGTGGTCCCTCCGATGTCTTCTGAAGTCCATCGTAGGGAGCGCCACACAAGTAGGTCAATGCTTTTCAAAATCAACACGAATCGTGTAAATTGCCCACATACTCGGATCGGAGCAGCGATGAACCCCCTTTCGCCCCGTGTCGCAGCCGTCGACCTCGGGAAGACCGCGTGCCGCCTGCGTCTCGGGTCGGCGACCGTGGCGAGCACGGGGGCCGGCGGCCTCGCAGAGCGGAACGGGCCGGAACGTGCTCGAGCGAGCATCAGGAGCGCGTTCGACATGTTGCCACCCGGATGCTCCGACGGCGTCACGACGATCGCTGTGGGCGCGGCCGGAGCGCTGACGGCTCCACAGGCGGGAGCCGCGCTGGCCGAGCTGCTCGTGGCGGAGCGCCACGTCGATGTTCTGGTGTCCAGCGACGTGGTCACCGCACACGTCGGCGCACTCGCCGGCCGACCGGGCACCGTGCTCGTCGCCGGCACCGGAGCTGTCGCCGTCGGAATCGGATCGGACGGCGATCTCCGTCGCGTGGACGGTGCGGGCAGGTGGCTGGGCGACACCGGGTCTGGACGCTGGATCGGGCAGCACGGTCTTGCCGCGGCGATCCGCGCGGCCGACGGACGAGGACCGTCGACGTCCTTGCTCGAGCAGGCACTCCTTCTCGAAGGCTCAATCGACCGGCTCCCCGCGGTGATCGGCGGAGCCGACGCACCCGAGCGGGCGATGGCTGCGTTCGCGCCCGCGGTGCTCGATGCCGCCGCTTCGGGGGACGCGGTGTCGACGACGATCCGTGACCGTGCCGTCATCGAACTCGTGACGACCTGCCGCGCAGCGGTCGCCGAAGACAACGCCGAGATCGCCGTCATCGGCGGGCTGACCAAGCACGACGACTTCGCGCAAGTGCTCGCCGCTGCGCTCGGGGCCGCTGGACTCACGGTGCTGGCCCCCGCCGGGGACGCGCTCGACGGCGCCGCCCGACTCGCAATCGAAACCTCGCTCCCACACGAAAGGCAGGTCACCCGTGTCCGTGCGCCCCACCCCTGAGGAGAATCTCGGTGACGAGCTCGACGGTCTGACGACGGAACACGTCGACGAGGCGATGCGCGATCTCGACCTGCTCTCAACCGAGGAGCTCGTCCGGGCGATGCATCAACGCGATCGGAGCGCCGTCGACGCCGTGGACCGGGTTTTGCCCGCAATCGTGCGAGCCGTGGACAGCATTGCGGAGCGGATGGAGCGCGGCGGTCGGCTCGTGTACGTCGGTGCCGGCACATCCGGCCGGTTGGGTGTGCTCGACGCCAGCGAATGCCCGCCGACGTTCGGTACGGACCCCGCGACGGTCGTCGGCGTGATCGCTGGCGGCGACACAGCGCTCCGTTGCGCGGCGGAGCGAGCAGAGGACGAGCCCGATCAGGGCGGCGCAGACGTCGCTGCGCTCTCGATCGGTCCGGATGACTCCGTCGTCGGGATCTCCGCGTCCGGCCGAACGCCGTACGTGCTCGGCGCGCTCCACGAAGCCCGTCAACGGTCGGCCCTGACGATCGCGGTCGCATGCAACAGCCCGTCACGCTCCGCAGCGGCCGCCGACATCGCCATCGAGCCGGTCGTCGGGTCGGAGATCATCGCCGGATCGACCCGACTCGGGGCAGCCACGGCGCAGAAGCTCGTGCTCAACATGCTGTCAACGCTCACCATGATCCGACTCGGCAAGACCTTCGGGAACGTCATGATCGACCTCCGCGCCACGAACGAGAAACTCGTGGCGCGCTCGCTGCGAACCATCTCCGCGGTGACGGGGGCCGATGCGATGACCGCGAACGCGGCACTCGATGCTGCCGAAGGATCCGTCAAGGTGGCTGTGTTCGCGCTCCTCAGCGGAAGTGAGGCCGCGCAGGCACGCCGTGCGCTCAAGGCCAACGGTGGCCGGCTCCGTGCAGCGCTCGCAAGTGCCGGGATCACGGTGCACCCGTGACTGCCTTCACCGTCCGTCCGCTGCCGGAGGCGCTCCGCGCCGCGAGCTCGGCGGAGCACGTCGTCGCCGTCACAGCGACGGCAGTGTGGGTCTCGCCTGACAGCCCCACCGGGGCTGACGCAGTCGCCACAGCAGCCCGACCGGACCTCGCCGCCTGGGCATCTAACCTCGACCTGGGGGCGCGGCACGGTCTGCACGGGCGCGTGGACACCCATGCACTGCTCGGCGAGCCGGTCGAGGTCCTGGAGATGCGAGGCAGCTGGAGCCGGATCGTTCTCCCGCTACAGCAGTCGCACAAGTCGCCTGCCGGGTACCCGGGGTGGGTGCCGACCGCGCACCTCGCAGAACGAGTACCGGTGGCGCACCCCGTCGTCGTGCGGACGGCGCCGGCAGCATCCGGACTGTCCGTCGGCTCGGTCCTGGACCTGCTCGACGATGATGGCAGCACTGTCGTCGTCCGCACGCCGAACCGCACAGCTTCGCTGCCACGCGCGGCGATCACCGACCCATCCGTCGAGCAGCACGACGCAGGCGAGGTGCTCGCAGTCGCCCGCGGGTTCACCGGTTCGGTCTACCTCTGGTCCGGCGCATCGGCTGCCGGCGTGGACTGCTCAGGGCTCGTGCACATCGCGCACCGTGCCGTCGGGCTGATCGTGCCCCGTGATGCGGACGATCAAGCGCAGGTAGTGGAGCGGATGCCTGTCGGTGACGCGAGCGACGGTGATCTGGTCTTCTACGACGGTCCGTCCGGTGTCCACCACGTGGCGTTCGTCGATGGTGCCTTCACGACGTTCCACGCCCCACGCACCGGGAAGCTGGTCGGTCCGGGACGATCCGACGGGACCGGCTACCCGGGGGACGAGATCTTCGCTGGGCGCGTGCTTCCTTCGTAAACTGACGCGCACACAGGTCAACCGATCCCACGGATGATGTAATGGTACTGCTGCAGGTTGAGTTGACTGGGTCGGTTCAACCGCGAGTACGACCTGTGAGTTGATGATCGTCGTGTACTCGATCGGGTCAGCTTCCCCAGACCACGTTGACGACGTCGTCGGTGGTACGTGCTCTCGATCCAGGTGCTGATCGCCAGCCGGGACTCCTCGCGCGTCGCCCAACGTCGCCGATTGAGGACGTTCTTCTGCAGCGGAGCGAAGAAGAACTCCATCGCTGCGTTGTCCGCGCACGCATCGACTCGGTCCATCGAGCCGAGCGACCCGGCACCATCGAGCGGAACTGGTGAGGCTGCGGGATTGGCTTCGATTACGTGCATGCGGCAGTCGACGACCACTCCCGGCTTGCCTATGCCGAGGCCCACCCAGACGAGAAGGGCGCGATCGCGGCGGCGTTCCTCACCCTCCGCCGCCTATTTCGCCGTCCACGGCCGTTATATCCGAATCCACCGGAAGACCAGCCCCTCGGCGTCGACTCGCCGGCGTCGTCGACGCCGCTGTGAACAGGCCGACGCAGCCGGCGAGCAGTGTGGAACGCTGCATCCATAAAGACGTATGTCCGCGGTGTACCGGATCGATGAGAGTGAGCACGACGTACAGGACAGTTGCTGCTCCGACAACGGTGGCAGCGGCCGACAAGTCGGCGAGGAAGAACACAGATGCAGATGAAGCGACGCCAAGTGCTGCTGCTGCCAACATCAGCAGCCGAGCTGGTCGGTGATCTTCGTTCCTACCGTTCGCGTGCCTGATGACATGAACGACGGTGAAGAGCGCGAGAAAGACACCTGCGCAGGCGATGAGTACAGCGAAAGCGGTGAAGACGATCAGAAGCATCGCCTGTATAACACTCGCTCCGACACCTACCGTGCGCACCTGATTTCCGTCTCATCCGACGGATCCTCGTACTCTACGGCTCGCCTTTGCCCTGCCCGCCGCAGTGCCCCGCAAACGGGGCACTGCGGCGGAGCGGGCTCCTGATCTAGTTTCGGATGGGGTGCTACTGCTGCGCCCGGATCGATCACGGCGCAATCGGCGTCCGGAGGAGGATGACGAATGCGCATGACCCTGGCCCGCCGCTCTGCCCTGACCACCGCGGCGGCCGTCGTTCTCGCAGCCGTCGCAGCGCTCATGCCGGGTGTCGCGCACGCGGTCCCGGTCACGTCCGACTCGCTGCGCGGCGTGCGGTACGTCGCGTACGGTCACTCGTTCGGCCAGGTGCAGCCCGGCACCGGCTCGGTCCCGGGCACGCTTTACCCGTCCCTGGTCCGTGACAGCCTCGGAACGGATCCGGCGGCATGGTCCAACCAGACCATCAGCGGTGCTTCCACTGCGCAGATTCTCTCGCGCGCCCGCAATACGTGGAAGCGTGGCGATTACGGCCTCGTCACGTACCTCGGGAACCAGAACGATGTCGGCCGGCACGTGCCCGCGGCGACGTTCCAGGCGAACGTTCGCGGATTCATCGACTGGGTGCGTGGGACTAGCCCGTTCCCGCCCACGATCGTGATCGTGCTCGACACGACGTCGACGCCTGCCGGGTACGCGCGCTACCCCGTGCCGCCGACCGACGCAGACGTGGTGCGCTACAACAACGCCCTGCGCAAGATCGTCGCGTCGTACCCGCAGGACGGAACCGTCGTCCTCGCTGATGCCTTCACCGGGTGGGACAAGGCGACCATGATCAGCCCCGACGGGCAACACCCCAACGACGCCGGTCAAGCGCACATCGCCGCGGCGATCACCACGGCCTTGGCCAGCACGCCGTTCCGTGAGGGGCAGAACGTCCTGACGCCCGCGCCGTCGGTCAGCTACGACTCGTTCAACCGCCCCAACCAGACCACCGGACTCGGCAAGGACCTGCACGGCCGGTCCTACTCCACGGTCGGCGGCGTCAAGTACGGCATCTCGAACGGCACCGCATACCGCGCCAGCGGCGGTGCGGCGCGTGAGTCCGCAGCAACCGTCGAGACGAGGAAGGCCGACGTCGACGTCAGCCTCACCATGACCGCGCTCTCGTCAAAGGGCGCAGGCCCGGTGTGGCGCCTGAGCAACTCGAAGAACTACTACGCCCTCGACGTCCACGGGTCGGGCAAGGGCAACGCGAAGGTCTACAAGCGCGTCAACGGCCGATTCACCCAAATCGGCAAGGCACTCAGCAGCGAGGTCAAGCCCGGCTCGACGGTCCGCGTCCGGGCCGATAGCACGAAGATCAAGATCTACGTCAACGGCTCAATCGCCTACTCTGGCCAGGACGCTTTCAACACGTCGGCCACGCGTGACGGCATCCGCATCGTCGACGCGGGCCGCGCACGAATCGACGACCTCATCATCCGATAGCCCAGGGACCGTCGCAGTCAACGGATCGTCGGCGGACGACGCTGAGCTCTCATCCGGTCGGGCTGTGATGCTGAGAGTCCATTAAGCCCACGGTGGAACTAAGCCTGTGAACTGGGGTTTTCCTTCGCTCCCCGAACGGGGGCCACCGAGCCGATCTCAGGCTCCTCTTATGCTGCGGGAACTGGACAGCGGCTCGTGCTGTCCACTGACATTGGGGGTCTCGTGCGCACGTTGCTGCACGCTCCGCGCTCGAGGAGGCGCAGCATCGCTGCCGTCACACTCGGTGCGCTCGCACTGATCGGTTCTCTGCTGGTGGCGACGCCAGCGTCTGCGTTGAACGACACCGGTACCGGTGGTGTGTTCGTCCCGACCACGGGTCGGATCCTGGACACGAAGAACAACATCGGCGGCTACTCGACGCCGATGCCCGCGAAGACGTGGCGCACCGTCCAGGTCGCCGGCCTCGCAGGGCTGCCGGATGACGGTTCGGTCGGTGCCGTGTCGGTCGTTGCGATGGTGGCTGACATCACCACTGCTGGGCAGTTGTTCGGACGTCCGGATGCGGACACGAAGTACACGCTGATGGGGATCTACGGCGGGGAGCAGCAGCAGAACACGTCGTTCTCGTCCGTCCTCGCCGTCGGCGCCGACGGCACCATCCAGGTCTACGCCGAAACCAGCGCGCGGCTGATCCTGGACGTGCAGGGCTACTACACCGCGAACACGGACGGCACCGCCCCGGGCGGGTTCGTGCCGTTGAACGGTAAGCGCGTCGCTGACACCCGCTCCGGGACGGGCCTGCCGCAGCAGCAGCTCACCACCGGCAAGAGCGCCGTGCTGCAGGTCACCGGCACCGCCGGTGTCCCGGCAGATGCGTCCGCGGTGATCGTGAACCTGGTTGCGATCAACAGCACGTCGAACGTGGGGTTCCTGACGCCGTACCCGACGGGTGCGGCGCGGCCGGCGAACTCGTTCAACTATGCCGGCGGCACCACCACGACCATGCAGGCGCAGGTGCAGCTGTCCGCTGACGGCAAGATCACGGTCTACAACGCCAACAGCACCACGGACCTCGCCATCGACGTGCAGGGGTACTTCACCGCCACCGGGGGCTCCGGTGCGGTGTTCACGCCGGGCTCGGGCCGCATCTTCGACACCCGCGCGACCGGAAACACGATCCTCGCCGGCAACGAGACCCGCGCGATCGACGTCGCCGGCCAGGCCGGTGTCCCCGTCATGGGATCCGGCATCAACTCCGTCGTCCTCACCCTGACCGCCAACGCCGCGAACGGCTCCGGGTGGGGCCGCGTCTGGGCCAACGGCACCAGCGAGCCCGACACCGCATCCCTCCGCTACGACAACGGCACAGTCCGCTCCAACACCATCACCGTCCCCGTCGGCGCGAACGGGAAGATCAACCTTCACAACATCGGCAACGGCGCAACCAACTTCATCATCGACGTCCAGGGGTGGTACGCGAACCCTTCCGCGCCGAGCGTAGTCTGCCCCCAGCCTTACTCGTCCGACGCGGTCATTATTACGCCGGACTCGACCGCCGTCGAGTGCACAATTTCTGCGAGCCCAGCCACTACCAGCGGAGAACGCCTCGTTTACGCTGTCGACAGCGAGGATGTGACGCAAGTCGACCTTTCCCAGTCCGCGTCCATAACGACAACCGTTGCAGTGGAGCTGTCCCGTGGCACTCACTCGATCACGGCTTATCGCGCATACGCAAACGGCGACGGCGCCGACGAAACGGACTACACTTTCACCGTTGGCGACTGGAGCGCAAGCGCTCTTCAAGGCACTCCCTCTGCTGACGAGGTTACTGACGAGTTGCCTTACCTCGGTGTTTCATTGTCCGAAGAGTACAACTTCCCAACCGACGCCACCTTCGCGTTCACGGTCTCGACGGATAGCGCTGGAGCAGCGGTTGTATGGGAAAGCGGTGAGCAGGCGGATCAGATCGCACAGACTCCCGGCCTGCCAGAGGGTGCGTACTTCTGGCATGCGGTAGTTCGAGGCTCCAATGCTCAGGGGGCGACGACGACGCTCACTACCCCAACATTTAGTTTCTCCACATCGGCTCAGGCTGCGGGAGAAGATGCTAGCGGCACAGCAGCCGCGGACGCGGGCACGTACACCGCCGACTCACCCGTTGAGTCCGACCCGGAGGACACTGCTGCTCCTCAGCCCGCGATGAGCACGATGCGCACGACCAGGTACGATCCGGTGCCTGCGTGCAGCGCTACCGCCGATCCGAACCACAAGGTTGATGACTCCTTCCCCCGCAGGCACTGGTCGGGAGTCGTTTCGGGTGGGCATGCTGACCTTGTTTGTGGGACGCCGGGAACCCGAGGGATGCGTCACATTTGGCGGCCGTACCCGGGCCACATGGACGACTGGATCAGAATTGCGAACAAGTACCCTATGGGCCTTAAGCCTGAAGAACTCATGGTAGGCGCACTCACCACCACTTACGCTAGCCCTACCAATGTGTCGTACCGGTCCGAAAACGACTCGTACACATACTTGGGCATACTAGAAATTAAAGACCGTAAGGGTCATGTGGTTCGGATCTACACGGTGAATACTGCGGTAGGAAACGGGAATTGGAAGGTGATTACAGCATTCCCGTCAAACGGCCGGAAGCCCTAACTTGCAATCGTCTCTATTGTGAAGCAATCATGCAGATTCATATTGGGAGCACGTTTGAAAAGGTGCGAATGTGACTCACTATATATTGGGTAACGATTACGCCATCGATTGGCCACTGGGGACTGACGAGGAAGGTAGTTGCCCGCCAGGTCAGCCCCCTCTAAGCGAGGGCTTACAGCGGGAGATCTATAAATGGGCAGCCACATTTAATAGTGGCTACATGCCCGATTCCGGCTGGCAAAATGAAGAAGCAGCGCTTGCCCATAAGCGTCAAGCAGATCACCTGGTGTCATTGATCTCGAGCGAACTCAGCGATGGGGACACAATCGAGCTGCGGTACTGGGAAACGCTGCACAGTTAATTAGCGTAGGGGGCGGGCCTACGGCACCGCCCCCTTCCACTTCGAGCGGATGGCTCGTATCCCTAGGGTTGCGAGACGTCTCGTCAGCGTTGAGCTCGCGTCCGTCGCGGTCTACCAATGCGGCTAGTGGCGGGTCTCGCAACCAGGTGTCGCAAGCGTCAGCGATGATCTGTGTGATGAAGGTTGGTTGCGAGGCACTGGCTGTGAGCAGCTTCGCTCGGTGTCGTCAGGCGGCGGGTGGGTTCGCTCCGCCGCGCTGGATCGCTCGGTAGACGGTCGAGCGGGCGACACCGAAGAGCTCGGCGATTTCGCTCGTGGTGTGCGTGCCGGCGCGGTGCAGCGCGACCAGGTGCTTCTCCTGTGAGACGGAGAGTTTGGGCTTCTTCCCGCGGAGCTTGCCCGCGGCCTTGGCGATCGCCATCCCCTCGCGCGTGCGGGCACGGATGAGGTCGGCTTCGAACTCCGCGACCATTCCGAGAACGTTGAACAGAAGCCGTCCAACGGGATCGGTTGGGTCGTAGACGGAACCTCCGAGGTTCAACGTCACGCCCTTGCGCGTCAGCTCGTCGGCGATGTCACGAGCGTCGGGGAGTGATCTGGCGAGGCGATCGAGCTTGGTGACTACCAGGACGTCACCTTTGCGGACCGCGGCAAGAGCTTCGCGGAGCCCCGGGCGTTCACGGTTTGTTCCAGACATGCCGTGATCGACGTGCACGTTCTCGGGATGGACGCCGAGCGAGTGGAGACCATCCCGCTGCGCGGCGAGGTCCTGTCCGGAGGTCGAGACGCGGGCGTATCCGACAAGCATGCGACGACTGTAGCGTTTAAGGCACCTTCATCGGGCATTTTTGCGGGACAGTCATATGGGAATTGGCGACCCAAGTAGCTGCTGGGTACCGGCCATCATCCCGAGGCCTCCGAGCCTGCACCGGTGAACGACCCCTCTCCGGGCGCTGATCGCCTCAGGGCCCTGCTGTCGGGTTCCGCCGGGGGTTGAGGAGATCGCCGTCCCGGCTCAGGTCGTCGCCTTCGTGTACCTCGAAGGCCTCGAATCGGTCGTCCGCGAGGATGCTGTCGACGAGTGTGCGTGAGCCGGCGATGATGGTCGAGTCCCAGTCTTCCTCGGACGCGACGACCCAGGCGTGATCCTCGGGCCAGATCATGGACGTGTAGGGCGCCTCCTGGTTGGAGCGGCTGCACTCCCATCCAGACACGGTGCGGTGCGGTGCGCCCACGTCGGATCCGCAAGCTCGCCCAGACTCGAGCTGAATAGCCACATGTCACGGCCTGGCCAGTGCATTTGCATGCGAGCTCGTGCGAGCGCGTTCCGACCTCCTTCTGCCCACGGCGGGTTGCCCGTGCCCTCCCAGGCGCCGATGACCAGGTCCTCTGGCGTCTGGGTTGCGGCCCGCAGGTGCATTGTCAGGATCGCGAGATCCTCCGGGTCGAACCACCCATCGTCGGACTGGCCGACACTCCATCCATCCGGCCAACTCCTGGTCTCCTCGTCGTCAGTGATCCGCCACCACTGCACCAGGGGATGCATCACCCGGTCGTTGCGATGCGCGACCTCGGCCCACCGCCATCGCGTGTGCTCAACGTCGACGGGATTGCCCCACTCGTCAACGGTGTTCGGGTCAGTGCGGTGCGCATCCACTGGGTGCAGCAGCCTCGCGTACGCCTCGAAGCCCGTGCCACCTACACCGCCAACCGTCGCCCATCGGCCGGCGCGCTCGACGATCCACGCGCCGCGGGCGGCTTCGTTCAGCAGGATCACCCCGTCAGCATCGCACCGCAGACACCGGTGCGTCGCGCGAAGCAATCTCAATTGACGATGATCCGCGCAGAGCCACAAAGACAGCGCGCCGACGCCGTTGCCGCTCCGGGGCTATCTCAAACCGTGAATGGTCCAGCCGCGTGGTCGAGCAGATTCGACTTCGCCAGTTGCTGTCGACCTCCTCGGGTATGTCGAGTGAATCGAGCCGCCACGTTGGTGAGTGTCATGCCGTGGGGCCTGTTTTCGCCGCCGCGCCGGAGCCGTCAACATCCAGTTCCCACCGGCGCCGCAGTGACACGAGCCCGCGCCCGTCACCTACGTGCCGGTGAGGGCTTTGAGAAGGACGTAGCCGACCGCGGTCAGTAGGAGGAGACCGCCGAGACCGGCAACCGGGTACAGGACGCCGCTTCTCCGGGTGTGGTGGCGGATTGCGATGGCGCCGCAGGTGATGACTGCCGCGAACCCTCCGAAGAGGGTGAGCCCCATGCTGCTGAACCAGCCGGCGTCACCACGACAACCCGCATCGCGGACGCTGCAGGTGGCGTAAGAGGTCAGGCTCTCGTTGAGGATGAATCCGACGCAACCAATGGCGGTCAGCAGTCCGATGATGATCACGACCCAAATGAGGGCGAGGTTCCAGTTGGCAGCGCGGTTGCTGAGCGACGTGCGTCGGATGCGGTCCGTCACTGGTGGTCCCTTCGTCTGGCGTGGGCATTGATGTAACCGTATTGACTAGCCGGCGTCCCGAAGCGGATCGGTCAACGGACGGGACAGAAGCGGGCCGTGTTCGCCGCGGACGCGTCTCGCCCGAGCGTCAGCGACGTGGCTGCAGATCAACTCGGTCGTGTTGCTCGACTGCGTACTGATGGCCCGGGTAGCGAAGGCCCGAGAAGTACATGTTGGTGTGCGCGATGATCTGTTCGGCGGAGATCGCGGTGCCGTCGTGAACAGCATCGATGGTGGTGTGCGCGTCGCCGACGAGGGTGACGTCGAATCCACGGACGGCGGCAGCTTGGGTGGTGGTCCGGATGCAGTAGTCCGTCTGCGCACCAGCGACGATGATGTGCGTCGTGCCCAGAGCGGCGAGGACCTCGTAGAGATCCGTTCCGACGAATGCGTCTCGTCGGGTCTTCCGGACAGTCACCTCGCCGTCCAAACGTTCGAGAGGTGCGGCGACCTGCCAGAGTGGAGTGTCTTCAGGGAAGTCGTCGTGGTCCTGAACCCAGACGACCGGCACGCCGGCGGCTCGTGCCCGGTCGACGAGGACCGCCGTCCGACGTGTCACCGCGTCGGCGTCGTGACAGCCGTCGAGCACGCCGACCTGCATGTCGATCACCATCACTACCGCTGATGCGCTCATCACCCCATCCTGTCTCATTGACCGATCGTCTACCGAGACGCGATCACGACACAGAGCAAGGCGAGAACCACGACACCGAGCGAAGCTGCTCACATGCCGGTTCCGGACCTGTCCAGAACTGTGGCTGCTCACTGCTCACGTTGTCTTGCGTAATTTCGGTCACGCTTCTTTGCCTGTCCATCGGTGCGGGCTTGGCTAACCACGATGCTGAGAGTCCGTTAATACCGCCCTGGTACAACGCCCTCTGACCAGGGCTTTTGTTGCGACCCCCGGATGGGTGGCGCGAAGCTAAGCGGGTGCTCCTCTTACGCTGCGAGGACGGACAGCAACTCGTGCGGTCTGTTGACATAGGGGGTCTCGTGCAACCAGTCCTGCACGCTCCGCGCGCGAGGAAGCGCAGCATTGCTGTCGCGGTTCTCGGCGCGCTCGCACTCGTTGCTTCGTTGCTTGTAGCCACGATGCCGGCACATGCTCTAAACGACACCGGCACCGGTGGCGTCTTCGTCCCGGCGACGGGCCGCATCCTTGATACGAAGACGGGTACCGGTGGATTCAGCACGCCGATGGAGGCTGGCAAGTACCGGACCATCAAGGTCGCGGGCCTTGCTGGGCTGCCGGATGACGGCTCGGTCGGCGCGGTCTCATTGAACGCCACCGTTGGAGGCTCCGCTGGTGCGGGGACGCTGTTCGGTCGGCCCGATGCCAACTCTGGTCGGACGACGATGCTGATCTATAGCGGCGTCTCCGGTGAGTACACGTCCAACAGCGCCACCGTCGCGGTTGGTGCGGACGGCACGATTCAGGTCATGACCGAGAACGCGACCCGGTTGATTCTGGACGTGCAGGGCTACTACACCGCGAACACGGACGGCACGGCCGCGGGCGGGTTCGTGCCCGTCGCTAAGCGCATCGTCGACACCCGCTCCGGCCTCGGCGCCGCCAAGTCGACGATCGCCCCCGGAAAGAGCATTGATGTGCAGATCACCGGGTCGAACGGGATCCCGTCCGGTGCATCCGGCGTCGTGGTGAACCTGCTCCCGATCAACAGCACCGACAGCGACGGCTACCTCACCCCATACGCGACCGGAGGGACGAAGCCGCAGAACTCACTGCACTACGCCCCGTCAGTCGCCGCCTCAATCCAGGCGCAGGTACCGCTGTCGTCGGACGGCAAGATCACCATCGCGAACAGCTCATCGACGGCGAACCTTGTCATCGATCTTCAGGGCTACTTCACCGCCGCCGGCACGAGCGGCGCCATCTTCACCCCCTCCTACGGGCGCGCCTACGACTCCAGGGCAACCGGAAACACGGCTCTGGCAAAGAGCGAGACCCGTTCCATCCAGATCGCAGGCAAAGCTGGCGTCCCGGTTATGGGCTCCGGCATCACTGCAGTGACGCTGACGCTGATCGTCTCGCACGCCGGTAGCGCCGGCTACGCGCAGGCCTACGCTGACGGCGCCACGAACCCCGGCACTACGGCAATCAACTTCCAAGCCGACGACATCCGCACAAACACGATCACCGTGCCGCTCGGTACGAACGGCAAGATCGCTCTCCGCAACGTCGCCGACGCGACGAACTATGTGGTGGACGTGCAGGGCTGGTACTCCTCAGTGACTCCCGCGAAGATCACCTGCGGCTCGGTAGCAGCCGGAGCGTGGCTGAAGTCAATTCCGATTGACGGAATCGACTGCACAATTTCCGCGAAGCCGGCCGACCACTCAGATGAGGTGGTTTCGTACACCCTTGATGACGGTGAACCGACCGACATCGCTTTGAGCGAAACGCAGCCCAGTAGTATTTCTCTGCACGTACCCGGCACCGCTGGGCGCCATGTGCTGAGCGTTGACGCCGACCAGGCTGACGGGACTGTGTCATCCACCGTCTGGTTCGCAACCTTTGGGGACTGGACGACGACGGCAACGACCTCCGTCCCGGACAACTCGGATCACGTGTCCCTCACACCTCAACTCGAGGTCTGGGCAGACGACGTTGCGCTTCCCAACGAGGCGACCTACGTCTACCGCATTTGGGATCAGCCAGACACAACGCAGGCCCCAGTTAGCACCAGTGATCCGCAATCAGGCGGGTGGTCCGTACCAAGCGGGCTGCTGGTTGACGGCGGAACCTACTACTGGTCCGCACGAGTTGAGGCCACGCTCGATGGTCAAACCGCGACCCTGACCACTGTCCCTGCTGTGTTCGTTGCCGACTCCTCCGTGTCGGACGCCCCAGGGGCGCCTG
Organism: Curtobacterium sp. A7_M15; assembly: GCF_030705415.1. Taxonomy (GTDB): domain Bacteria; phylum Actinomycetota; class Actinomycetes; order Actinomycetales; family Microbacteriaceae; genus Curtobacterium. The sequence continues at coordinate 30,916 of NZ_JAUZED010000003.1, forward strand.
ATGACGCTGCGGACTACACGGCGCAGGACGCCGGAACATCTACCACCTCGTACTCCGCACGCGCGACGCGCCCCACGATCCAGCTAGCTTCAAGCGGCAGCGTGCAGGGGCCTCGGGGAAGTGGCCTGCTATGCAACAAGCACTATCACTACTCGACGTTCAATGCCACCTTTGATATGCAGCGTGCCTGTGGAACTACTAAGATGGCGTGGGGTTTCCAGGTCAGTGTGGCATTCTGTAGCGGCGCGACTTCTAGTGCCACTGAGCTCGGAATGCAGATTTGGGACCACACCAACAGAACGTCTAATACTAATTCTGACCACGTGAAGCATTGCACGTACTTCTTCCATGGAACAATGTCGGGCATCATTGTGGGTCACCAAATTAGCTACTACGACAACATCAAGTTCCGTGCGTACAAGTATGGTCAGCCGGGAACGGCATACGTTGACACAAGTGGTATCTTCATTGTCACCGATAGGACAAAGTGAGTACCGTCGCCCATCTGAATGCACTAGCTGACAATGTTGTCAGGGATCTTCTCAAGGAACAGGAGCGGGCGCGAAGCATTATCGAATTCACGACGCGCGCGGGAAATCGTCTTTCTCCGGAAAGTAGCCCCACTCGCCAGGATCGAATCAAGGTCGTAGTCCTTGGGGAGACTTTCTCGCTCGGACTCTCCCCCGACGAGACAGATGTGCACTTCGTTGCGCGGTTGCGATCCGAGTTTGCCGACTTCATTGCCGAGAGCAGTTTTGGCTGGGGAGAATGGCGAGACTAAGCGAGCGTTCGCACTTGTGATAACCGCACACGATGCCCCTTCGTCCGTGGAGAGGGAGGGGCATCGTGCATCACCGTCAGCCAGAAGCGCTCCGAAGGATGGACAGGTCGCATCAGCGTCAGAAGTGGGTACACCCCAACTGGACGTCAGGCGGCGGTCCTGGCTCGCGTCCGAATAGGGTTCGATTTGGCATTCTCTGACACCGGTGGCCGCTGGTCTTAGACTTCAACCTGACAGAAGAGGGTCGGAGGCCGTGTTGTCGGGTCAGCAGGTTGGGTACGTGCGGGTGAGCACGTTGGATCAGAGCACGGTGCGGCAGCTTGACGGCATCGCGCTGGATCGTGTGTTCGAGGACAAGGCGTCCGGGAAGGACGTTGACCGCCCGCAGCTTGAAGCGATGATCGGGTTTGTCCGCGACGGCGACACTGTGCTGGTGCACTCGATGGACCGGCTCGCCCGGAACCTCGAAGACCTCCGCCGACTCGTGCGCCGACTGACGGACAAGAAGGTCCGCGTCGAGTTCGTCAAGGAGCAACTGACCTTCACAGGAGAAGACAGCGCGATGGCGAACTTGTTGCTGAACATGATGGGAGCGTTTGCCGAGTTCGAGCGCGAACTGATTCGGGAACGCCAACGCGAGGGCATCGCGCTGGCGAAGCAGCGTGGCGTGTACCGCGGCCGGGCGCGATCGCTTGGTGCGGTGCAGATCGCAGAGTTGATCAACCGCGCCAGCACCGGAGTGCCGAAGACGGTACTGGCAAGGGAGTACGGCGTCAGCCGAGAGACGGTTTACGCCTACCTCCGCGCCGCGGCGTCACCCGCGAGCGAGTGATGCAAGAGAACGGATCAGGACCGCGCAGACCAGCGTGAGCGGTCACTCCAAAACCCGTTGCCGAAACTCGCTGCTGTCCAAAACTAGAGTGGACCGTTTACGGGCAGTTTGGTAGAATGGAAGCCGAGCAGGGGAGCGAGCATGGTCACCAAGGTCGGACCGCGAGGCGGCCGTCGTGTCGACGTCGAGCAGGAGATGGCGCTGATCATCAAGAGCCACGAGCTCGGCGGAAACCGCCTGAGCTCCGACGCCGTGGACCGGGCCCGCCGCATCCTCGAGGGCAAGATCACCGGAGCGCAGGCGCGCGCCGAGCTCGACGCGAAGTACCGCAGCGAGACGGCGGTGATCGACGAGGTGCTGAGCGCAATCGACTTCGCCCCTGACGCTGCCGAGGTGGATCGTCGGGTGCAGTTTGCTGACGCCGCGCTGGCACTGGCCGGTCACGAGGTGACCGACCCGACGTTGCGCGCGCTCAGCCGTCGGGTTGCCGCCGGCACGATGAGCGCCGACGACGCGATCGCCGCCGGCATCGCGCACCTCGACGCTCAGTAGACGTGGCCACCACGTTCCGCAACTGGGATGACTACTTCATCCCCGGCACGGACGTCCTGCGCAACAAGTGGAACGAGACCGACGGGGCGCGACTGCGCGCGAAGGAAGAGTTCGCCGCGCAAGCTCGCCTCGTCGAGCTCGCCGCCAACCCGGTGGCGGGGGAGTTCGACTACGCGCACATGAAGGAAATCCACCGGCGGATCTTCCAGGACACGTACGAGTGGGCTGGGGACGAGCGCGTCGGTCCGGACACGCGGATGACCAAGAGCGGCCCGGACGTGGTGAACTTCGCGCCCGGCGATCCCGCTGCACCGCAGGTCGCGTACGGCTACTACCCGGGCCCGGCCGTTCGCGAGGCCGCCGAGTCGCAGTACCGGCAACTTGCGGGGGAGGGGCACCTGGCCGGCATGGAACGCGACCGGTTCGTGGAACGGCTCGCGGAGCACTGGGGCGAGCTCAACACGATCCATTCGTTCCGCGAGGGCAACACTCGCTCCCAGTTCGTGTTCTTCTCCCAGCTGTCCGAGAACGCCGGCTACCGGCTCGACGCCGGCCAGTTCCAGGCTGGCGCACCGCTGCGTGACGAGTTCGTAGCCGCCCGGTTCTACAACCAGGCCACCGGGCGCGCGGACCGTCTCGCGACCGTCCTCGGCAAGGCCATCGAGCCCATCGACGCGGCCGCCCCTGCTTCGCTGATGGCGGACCAGCAACGCACCGTCGACATGCTCAGCCGGCAGAACGGACGTCCCGCGTCGGAGGCCACCAGGCCGGCTCCGCCGACACTCGATGACCGACCGTCGATGCGGGGCGGCATCAACATCAGCCGCGGAACCGACCTGCCGAGAGACGGGTACACCCGATGATCGTTGGCTACACCAGGGTGAGCACCCTGGACCAGAACCTCGGATTGCAGGAGGACGCGCTGCGCGCTGCCGGCGCGGGCACGATCTTCTCCGACAAGTCGACGGGGAAGAACACCGCCCGTCCCGGGCTGCGCCGCTGCCTCGAGCACCTGCGCGCGGACGACGTGCTGTTGGTGTACTCGACGGACCGTTTGGGCCGGTCGATGACCGACGTCGTGAACATCGTGACCGAACTGCAGGAGCGTGGCATCCAGTTCCGGTCGCTGACCGAACCCTTCGACACGACCAGCGCCGGCGGCGAACTGTTCTTCCACATCTGTGCGGCGTTCGCGCAGATGAACGGGCGCATCATCTCGGACCGCACCCGCGCCGGCCTCGCGGCTGCCCGGGACCGCGGCCGCCGCGGCGGCCGTCCCACGGTTATGACGCCGGAGCGGATCGCGATCGCGCGACGGATGCGGGCCGACAAGGAGACGTGGCAGACGATCGCGACGACGCTCGGCGTTGGCATGTCGTCGGTACGCCGCGCGCTGCGCGACGATGACGACGCACACGACGTTGAGGACCTGACGCCCGTGGCGCAGGCCTCCTAGGGGATGGGGGACACCGGTGGGGACTGATGAGCTTGCGGGCCGGCTGGGATCGAGGGTGCTGTTCGTGCCGTGGGGCGCGGAGAGCGTCACGTGCGCGGCGGAGCTCGCGTTGGAACTGCGCGACGAGACGCACGCTCGAGGGCTGGTCGTCGTCGACCAGTTGACCGTCGTCCCCAACGAGCTTGCGGCGTGGAAGACGCGGACGCTGCTCTCGCCGACGCCCGTCGACGGCGCCGACGTCGTGGCGATCATCCGGCCGGGCTATGACCTGCTCGCAGGCGTCCGACTGCCGGCGAACGGCTTCGCGATCGTGGCGGAGGACCCCAGCGACCCGCTGCGCGGATGGGCGCAGTTCGTCGGCGCACGTGACATGAGCACCGGCGACGTGCTCAGTGTCGACGTCGAGGACGCAACGCAGGATGCGTTGGACGAGTTGGTCGACTCCGGTTACAAGGGCTGGACCGACGACCGCTCGCACACCCGCGCTCGCGTCGCCGCCGGCTTGCTCCGGTCGCACGGTCTCACCACGACGCAGATCCTCGGCTACATCCTGAGCGGCCGGTACGCCCGGCTGACACCGTTCGCCGGCCGTCACGTCACGAGGCTGCGCACGTTGCTGTCTTGACCTCCGTGCGCCGCTGCCGCCACTCGGTCAAGTCGCCGGCGAGGTAGCGGACGGTCCTCGGACTGATCACTAGGCACTGCGGAGCGACGATCGGGGCAATGGCCAGCGCGATCCACAGTGGGTGTCCGAGCAGCAGCACTCCCGCACACGAGACCGCTGCGACCCCAACGACGAGCCAGACGTAGATCGGGTTCCGCGGCATCATGTGCCACGACCAGACCGTGAGGCGAGGAACGTCCCGGACGCCGCCAGCGCGCACCCCGAGCGACCCCGCGGATGGGACGGGTACCCGTCGATGCCGTTGCTTCATGCGACCCCCTGAACCGCCCACACAGTAGCGGACGGGGTTTCCGGGCTAGGGCTTCCGGCCGGGGGCCGGGAGTCGCTTCGCTTCCAGGGGAGCCGGCTTCGCCGGCGCTGTAGGCCCTTCGGGCCGTTGGTTTGCCGTGAAGCCTTCGGCAGCGTACGGACGCTCGGGCGCAGCGCAAGCGGCAAGCCGCCGTCTCCTCCGAGATTTTCGGCGCGCGCTTCGCTTAATTCGCGCCGAAATTCTCTCCCCCGCCGCCCCAAGGGGTTGCATTCCACCCGCTCGTCCTAGCGGCGACAAGTCGCCTTCACGGCAAAACAACGAGAGGGAGAGGAAGCACACATGCAGCACATCGACACGCTCACCACGTTCGTCCCGGTCGTCGGGGAGGACGACATGCAGCGGCAGTTGCGGAAGCTCGGCGAACGAGACGAAAACATGAAGACCCGCACCCGCATGGGGTACGTGCTCGTCAGTTCGGCGACGATCCCGGGTCCGCAGTTCACGACGTTCGTCGACACCTTCACCCGCACCGACGACGAGTGACAGCAGAGGCGGGGGGGGGCCCCTCAGAATTGGTGACGGCCGCCCCCCCCACCGCCCCCACCCCCCCCCCCCCACTGAATTTTCCCGGCGGCGGGGCGCGTAACCACCTTTTTTTGGCCCCCCCCCCCCCACTCACCCTCCCACTCACCCTCCCACACGTCCAGTCCCCGAAAGGACCGACCCGCCATGATTACCACCACCATCAAGAAGCGCCCCGCGAAGTCCCGTCGCACGTCCGTCAGCCCGGAGCAGCGGAAGGAGCAGGCCGCCGCGCTCCACGAGTCGATGGCAACGCAGGTTGAGCAGCTGCGCGACTCGGACCGGTGGACCGCGTTCCTGCAGTTCGCGGCCGCGTTCCACGCCTACAGCCTGAACAACGTGTTGTTGATCCTCAGCCAGCGGCCCGACGCCGAACGCGTGGCCGGCTTTCGGAAGTGGCAGGCCCTCGGCCGCCAGGTCCGTAAGGGGGAGAAGTCGCTCCGCATCTTCGGCTACAGCACCAAGAAGGTGACCGAGGAGGACGAGAACGGCGAGACGCGAGAGAAGCGTTACCCCCGGTTCCCGATCCTGCCGGTGTTCGATATCGCCCAGACGGACCCGATCGACCCGGACGCAGACGACCCGTCGACGCTCACCGCCCCGCTGACCGGCACCGACGACCACGGCGTCATCGATGCCCTGACCGCGCACCTGGTCGCGGACGGGTGGACCGTCGAGCACACCGAGCCGGGGCAGCACCGCAACGGGTTCACCGACCCCGAGGCTCGTCGCGTCGTGATCGGCTCGCACCTGTCCCCGGAGCACGCCGCGAAGACGCTGATTCACGAGCTCGCGCACATCGTCCTTGGCCACGTCGACGACCTGTCCGAGTACGCCGAGCACCGTGGCCTCATGGAAACCGAGGCCGAGTCCGTGGCCTACGTCGTCGCCGGACTGGTCGGGTTCGACACCGCCGCCTACAGCGTCGGTCACGTCGCCGGGTGGTGGCGCGCGTCGTCCCACTTGCTTCGGGCTTGCCAGCCGCGCCGAAAAGCGTCCTGGCGGCTCGGGCCTCGCGCAGTTGGCTCGGCAGGAACTCCGCACCGCGGAGGATGTCGATGCCCTCTTGGCGGATGAGCAAGACAGGTGACCACCTACTATCTCGACACGTCAGTTGCCCTTCGAGCCTTGCTCGGGAATTCGCCTTCAGCTGCCGAATGGATCGATGCCGTGACTGACGTTAGCTCCTGAACACGATCTCGTCACAGGTCGGCTGCTGCAAACGGAACTGACCAGGGTGCAGCGACGAGAACGACTACCGGTCGCACCCCGAACCGAGATTCTCGATGTCCTTGGCATCTTGCCGATTACCGATGGTGTACTAGCTGCCGCAGAGTCAATCGGACCTCACATCAAAACACTCGACGCGATCCACCTCGGCTCAGTCATCGCTGCCGGGCTCGACGCGACGATCGACACGCACGATGCCGGGATGAAAGCCGCGGTCGAACACCTCGAATACCCGAGCCATGATCCGGTACTCGAGCCCTAGCCCAGCCTTCGACCTCGAGCCGATAATGTACCTTATGTCAGATTGCGGTTTTTCGTGCGCGCGGCGACCGGTCAGGCGCAGCACCGTTAGGCACGCTTGCGGGCCACCCGTCGCGACCGCCTGCGCAGGAGCAGGCGGCGACACCACCGCCAACAACGACCCGAGCAGCGCCACCAACGTGACCACCGCCAGCAACACTCAACGAGAACGAACAGATAACGCGGTCGTCGTTACGCGTAGGCAGAGAAGCTTCGATCAAAGAGCTTTTCCAGGAAGCCGAAGGCTGCGAGTCCGAGCACGATGGGGCCGAATCCGACGATGATTGGCTGAAATTGCCAGACCGTGCCCCTCCTCGCTGTTGTCGCGATCTGGCGAAGGGCAACAACCCCCAGAATGTCACCGACGACGCTAGCGAGAAACGCGCCTACTAGCGCAACCATGCGCTACGCCACGAGAGCACGCGGGAAGTCGCCGAGATCCATGTCCGGGCCATCGGATGAAGGTGAAGTTGTTTGCCGGGCCCGGCGGGACGTCTCAGCGCCAGGCGCGACGGCGGACCTTGCCGGTGTCGTCTCGGATGGGGGCGTGGACGATGGTCCAGCTTCGAGGACGCTCGTCGGGTGTGAAGGCTGAAGCTGCCCAATCGTCGAGCTGCTCTCGGGATACGGAGCTGGTTCCCACATCCACGACCGCGTGGACGCGTTGTCCGAAGTCCGGATCAGGTTTGCCGACGACGACGCAGGTTCGCACTGCCGGGTGACGTTCGAGTGTGGACTCGACCGCTGCGGGCCACACATTCACACCACCAGAGACGATGAGGTCGTCGTTCCGGTCCGCGATGTACAGGTAGCCGTCGTGGTCCAGGTGGCCGCTGTCGCCGAGGCTGTGCCAAGAGTCCTGGGCTGGCACCCCGCGTCCGAGGTACCGGTACGTCGCGGCACCGGGTCTCGTCATCTCGATGCGTCCGGTCTCGCCGATGCCGGCGGCGCGGCCGTCGGGCCGGACGATGCGGATGGTGGTGCCGCCGATCGGACGGCCAACGCTGCCCGGGTGTTGAAGCCACTCGTCGCCGCGGATCATGGCGAGGCCGTTCGACTCGGTGCCGGAGTAGACCTCGACGACTCGGTCTGGTCCGAGCCACCGAATCCAGGAACGTTTGACGTGTGGTGGGCACACGGCGCCGATGTGCAGGACCGAGTCGAGCGATGTCACGTCCGCGTCGGCGAAAAGTTCAGGGCCGAGGGCCATGATCCGGGACATCATCGTGGGCACGAGCATTCCCCAGGTGGCGCGGGCGCTGACGACGGTGTCGAGCCACGCCGCGGCGTCGAACCTGGGCATGAGGACGAGCGCGTGCCCGGTCATGAGACCGCGCATCGCATAGACGAACGGTGCCGCGTGGTGGAGCGGTCCGGCGACGAGCTGGGTGGCGTGGCGCGGGACGAACTCCGCGACGCGTCCGTCCGGATCGACGTGCGCCGACGCGGCGGCCACGACGACTTTCGGGGTGCCGGTGCTGCCGCTCGAGGTCGGTGCTTTCCAGGACGCCGCCGCGTGGTCTTCGAGCGGCCTCGCGTCGGTGTCACTCGCCGGGTCTCCGGCTCCGTCCAGTGGCATCCATGTCCGGCCGGCGACCGGCTCGTCTGACACGACGAGTGCGGGATCGACGAGGTCGAGCACCTTCTGCCGTTCTGGGGCGGGCAGGCGTGGCGAGAGCGGTTGCGGGGTGGCCCCTGCCTTCCAGACGGCGACGGTCGCGATGACCGTGTCGACGGTGTTGCCGCCGACGACCGTGACGAACGAATCGGTCCTGACTCCGGCGTCCCGGTAACGGCGGGCGAGGGCGTTGGAGCGCGCCTCGAGGGTGCCGCGCGTCAGGGCGTCGCTACCGTCGCGGACGGCAGGAGCGTCGGGCGAGCGCTGAGCGAGTTCCGTGAACGCTCGCGAAATGGTGATCCGCATCGTTCGTCAGACGTGCAGGGAAGTCCGTCGGGTCCGGCCCACTGGGCTGCCGCCTGCGTTCTCGCGGAGCCGCTCGTACAGGGCGACGTGCGCGGCGGCCGCGGCCGGCCAGGAGTACCTCGCCGCGAGAGCACGACCCGCAGCCGGGTCGACGGGATCGCCGACTGCCGACCGCAATCCTCGGGCGATGTCGTCAACGTCGGCGGCGTACCGGACCGTCGGGCCGAACACCTCCCGGAGGACGGGGAGGTCCCGTGCGACGACGGGGACGCCCGCGGCGAGGGCCTCCGTCGCGGCGAGCCCGAAGCCTTCTTTGGTCGACACGAAGGAGAACGCGGCGGCCGCTGCCATTAGGGATGGCAGGTCCGGGTCGGGGACGACGCCGAGTTCCGTCACCGGGATCGCCCGTTCGGCCACCATCGCGTCGAAGGCGGCCCGGTACGGGCGGTAGTCGAACAGTGTCTCGCCACCTGCGAGGACGAGCCGGACGTTCTCGGTTCCCGGCGCCGAGCGCAGTCGGTCGTAGGCGGCGAGGAGGTCGATCGTGCCCTTGCGGGGTTCGATGCCACCGACCGCGAGCACGTATCGACCCAGGCGGTCGGTCCACCGGGCGCGCGCGGCCATCGCGTCCTCGGTCTCCCCGGCTGCGCGGGCGAAGCGGGCCGCATCGACGCCATTCGGGATGACGGTCGCGACGCGGCCATATTCTCGGGCGACTTCCGCTGCGACGGACTTGGAGACGCAGACGAGCGCTGCTGGTTCGCGGACGGCGCGGTCGTGGCACGCGATGAGCTGCTCGGTGGTGAACGTGTCGAGGTGGTGCACGGTGCGGACGGCGCCTTCGCAGGCGTTCGAGGAGATGCAGTCCTGCGCGTGCACGATGTCGAAACCGTCGAGGTCCAGGCCGTCGCGGAGCACCGCGATGGACCGGACGATGCGTTCCCCGACGGTCTCCTCGTCGGGTCCAGCCGGAAACGGGACGACCTGCAGTCGCACCCGCGGGTCCACGTCGCGGAAGAACACGCGGTCGCCACTGCGGCCGAGGGTGCCGACCGTCACGTCGTGTCCCATCGTGGCCAGGGCCTCCGCGAGGGCGAGCGTGTGGACAACGCCGCCGCGTGGCTTCGTCGAGTAGGTGAGCAGGGCGATCCGCACGGTCAGCCCGCCGCGGTGCCGAGGCCGGTGACCGTGCTGGTGACCACGGTGGTCTCCTCGCCGTCCGGCCACCGGAGGCGGACGCCCGGTTCCTTCGTGACCTCGCCGCACTCGCTTGTCGTCGCTGCGGGCGAGGACATCCGGGACGTGCCGGGGTCGTCGGCGGTGAGCATCGCGAAGCCGGGGAAGCAGCCGAGCCAGTCGGCCGTGGTGGCGAGCCGCGGTGTCGGGATGTCGGCGACGTCGAGGACGGCTCCGCCGCCGGACGCCTCGGCGAGCATGCCGACCGTTCCGACGATGCCGGCCATGCTGACGTCCTTCGCGGCCGCCGGCCGGGCTCGCCCCACGGTGGCGGCGAGGTCGCGCAGCACCGCCCGGTCCCGGCCCTCGGTGCTGTTCCATTGTGCGCCGGTGTGCCCCGCCCGAGAACACCTGCCGTTCAGCCTGACGTGGTGGTCATTCACGTTCCCCGTCGGCACCTGCGTCACCGGCCTGAACGGCCTCGCCCTGCACTCCGGACTCACCGTCATCGCCGTCCTCGCCGTCGTCTACTACACCGGTCTCGTCGCCGCATGGCTCATCGTCGCCGTCCGCACCTTCCACGGCTCCGTCATCCGCGGCACACTCCTCGCACCACCACAGCCGGCGTGACCTTCCGAGTGCGCTCTAACCGGCAGCAGGCCAGCAGTACTCAACATCAGGGAGTGCGAGCAGGTGGCGTGGGCGCAGGTGGTCGATGTTCTGTCGGTGCGGTTACGGTGAGAGCAGCAGTGAGGGCGGCGATCAGCTGTCGTTGCCGATGTCGTGCAGTGCGGTTGTGAGGTCCGCTTCTGACGGAAGCGCTGCTTGCACCGCCGGCGGCAGGAGGTCATAGCTGGCCACCCCGATCGGGCTCTGCTGTCCGGCGAGGGAGTACCGGACGACGGCGTCGTTCTTGTCCGCGACGAGGAGCAGTCCGACGGTGTCCGCGTGCTGGGCGCGGCGGAGCCGGTCGTCGACGAGGGCGACGTAGAAGCCGAGCTGGCCGAGGTACTCGGGCTTGAACTTGCCGGTCTTGAGCTCGATGACGACGTAGCGGAGCTGCTCGACGTGGAAGAAGAGCAGGTCGACGTAGAAGTCGTCCCCGTCGACATCGAAGTGCACCTGCCGGCCCACGAACGCGAACCCCTCGCCGAGCTCGCGGAGGGTGTCGATGATCCGGTCGACGAGCGCCTGCTCGAGGTGGCGTTCCTTCGCATCGCCGTCGAGCGCGAGGAAGTCCAGCACGTACGGATCCTTCGTCAGCTGCTGCGCGAGATCCGAGTCGCCCGCGGGCAGTGTTGCGGGGAAGTTCGACGGTGCCGCTTGCAGCCGGGCGTGGGCGCCGGTCTTGATCTGGTGCTCGAGCACGTTCCGCGACCACCCGTGCGCTGCAGCGTGTGCGGCATACCAGTCGCGGAGCTCCTGGTCGTCGAGCCGGTCCAGGAGGACCGTGATGTGGCCCCAGGGCAGTTCTGCAACAGGCTGTTGCAGATTCCGCTCGTCGTCCCATGCGGCGGCGAACGCCCGCATGTACGCGAGGTTCCGCGGCGAGAAGCCTTTCATCTCCGGGAACTCCGCCCGAAGATCCGTTGCGAGTCGACCAATGACGTTGCGGCCCCAGCCTTCCTCCTCCTGCCGGCGCAGAATCGATGCGCCGATCCCCCAGTACAGGCGCACCAGCTCCGTGTTCACGCGCCGCTGCGCGGTGAACCGCGCCTGGCGCACCTGGCGCTTCAGGTCGGCCAGCGCGGCGGCGTACCCGGACGGGATCGGAGCGGCCTCAGTCATCGCACCCATTGTGCCGTGCTCGGCCCACCGTCACACGCCGCACGTGTTCACGAACGCAGCCGACGTTTCTGCCACAGTAGAAAGGAAACACCCCCATCCCCACGAAAGGCGGCGTTCCTATGGCGCAGAAAGTCACAACGACCCTCGTTGATGACCTGACCGGCGACACGATCGATGAAGGCAAGGGACGCACCGTGCCCTTCTCGTTCGATGGCAACCACTACGAGATCGACCTCTCGGATGACAACGCGGACGCGCTCCGCGAAGCGTTCTCCGACTACGTCGCCGCCGCCCGCAAGGTCAGCGGACGCCAGAACCGCACCAGCGGTGGCACCACCCCGAAGCGCGGCAACTCCGACGAGCTCGCGAAGATCCGCGAGTGGGCGAACGCGAACGGCCACGAGGTCTCCAGCCGCGGTCGCATCAGCCAGGCCGTCCGCGACGCGTACGACGCCGCACACTGACGCTCCCCCTCCACGGCAACGGCCGGCGCCCCTCGGGACGCCGGCCGTTCTCGTTCACGCCAATAGTTCGCTCTTACGTCAACTGGATCGCGGACGTCCCCTTGCTAGGTCGCATCCGTCGCGAACCACCGCCGACGTGACGCCCCCGAGCTTCCACCCGTGCACACCGGACCGCATGTCGACCGCAGCTCAGTACGCGATCCCGAGGCGGCGGCGGCGAGGTCGTCGACGTATCCCGGGGTCTGACCGCTGCGGAGACTGCGGCCATACTTTCGGAGATTGATGGCGTAGAAGCGTGCGCCGAGGGCGGCCGGCGAGCTCGGTGTGGAAGAAGTAGTCCGACCAGCCGTGCACGTACAGCACGTCAAGCTCGGTCAGCGGCGCGCGGGGACGCCGAAACACCCGCCCCGTGTAGCGGATGACCGTTGCGGTGACTGGCGCCTCGCTGTCGGTCCCGAGCGGGAGGGCTCGCATCTAGAAGTCAGGACCCAGCGGGTCCGGCTGCCACAATGCATCCGCCATGCTGATCTACGGGGCCCGGTCGAACCGGACTCCCGCCGGGTTCGCTGGCAGCACCGTCAGGATGAGCAGAATCACCAGGGCGGCGAGGAACGCGACCGCGGCGATGAACCAGAACACAATTGCGGTCGCGACGGCTGCTTGCGTGTGCTGCAGCGCGATGCCCCCTCCGATCCCGAGGAGCACGAACCCAACAAGGGTGCAGAGCAACGGTGAGAACGCCCACCAGCCGGAACGGTTCGTGTCGTGCAAGCGCCGCCAGAGCAGAGCCAGGGTCGGGATGAGGATCAGCAGCCCCCAGGCCGTGCTAACTGCTGAGAAGATCCGTCCCGCCAGGCCGTCGATGTTCGACAGCGATCCGAGGACCGTGTTCACGAGTGCTGCGAAGAGGTACCACCACCAATACTCGCTGCGCGATGCCCGGCCGGAGAAAATGAAGAACTTTTGCCAGAATCGCACGAACGCCTGGCTGAACGACGCACCGTAGAGCGGCTCGAGCAGCGGCTGCTGATTATTGGTTGTCATCGGTTCCCCCTCCGAGTGATGTAGATAGTGCTGCTATGGCGGGATGCGATTAGGGGCGTTCTGTGCGAGCTTTCCGTCCGAGGGTGGCGGCGCGGATGATGGCGATGATGCCGAGGATAATCAGGCTGATGGCGGTGAAGGTCAGCAGCCAGATCGCGGACCACACCGGGGTGACGGCGACAATGATGCCGGCGATGATGCTGAGCACGCCGAAGGTGATCGACCACCCACTTCTCGGGCCGCGGCTCTCCGCTAGCGCGAGGACACCTTCGATGACCCAGCCGATGCCAATCACGGCGGTTGCGACGATGACGAGAGTGACGGCGGCTACCTGCAGGTTGCGGAGCGCGATGATGCCGGCGGCCAGGAGGAATAGGCCGAGGACGATGCTCAGGATGCGGTGGCCGGTGCTGGTCGTCGTCGCGGTGATGGCGACCACGACGCGGATGATCCCGGTGACGGCGAAGTAGATGCCGGCGGCGGCTGCGACGACGACGAGGGTGTGTGCGGGCCAGATCAGCAGCACGATGCCGATGACGATGGCTGCTGCGCCGCTGATCCCGAACGCGATCCGGAAGGTGCGGAGGGCGGTGTGTTCCAGTCGGTGCGCGTCGAGGGTGAAGCCGGTGGTGTCGTGTGCGGTGCTCATGAGGCGTCAGCTTTCGTCGAGTGTGCGCGTCGGTTGCGGACCAGGAGTGCGGCACCGCCACCGAGCAGAAGCATCGCGAGCACGATCGTGCCGACCCCGAGCGGGCTGCCGGTGAACGCGAGGACACCACTCTCAGGCAGCCCTCCGGGCGGTTCCACCCCGGACCCGGGCAGTGGTGTAGGTGTCGGAGTGACCGGCGGGACGACGCTGTTCGCGGTGTTCGTGAACGCGCCGAGGTCCAGGCTCGGATCGTCCGCAGTGAGGGCGAAGCGGTGCGCCGTCGGGTCGAGCTCGTATCCGTCGGGAGCGGTCCGTTCGGTGAGGGTATAGGCACCGATCGGCAGACCCGTCACGCGGAACGCCCCCGCCGTCGGGTCCTCGTCGGCGGCGGTGTCGTCGGGGCCGGTGCGGTCGGCGATGACGGTGCTGCCGTCGGGTCCGGTGAGGGTCCAGTCCGACCCCGGCAGCAGGACGCCGTCCGTGTCGGTCTTCGTCCAGGTCACGGTGCCGGTCACCGCGGGGGCGGGGTCGTTGCTGATCGCGCCGAGTTCCGCGGTGAGCGCGCCGGGACCGATTGTGATGGTGCGGGGTGTGATGTCAGGAAGGAACCCGTCGGGTGCTCGGGTTTCGGTCAGGGTGTAGTCGCCCCATGACAGGTCTTCAACGCGGAGTGCCCCTGCAGCGGGGTCGGCGTCACCTGTGCCGTTGTCGGCGACCTGCACCGCGTCGCCCCCGTCTGCCGGGGTGAGGGACCATTCGGAGCCTGCCAGGAGGGTGCCGTCCGGATCGGTCTTCGTCCACGAGATGCTGCCCGGAACCTGCTGCAACGTGTTCGTTACGACGACAGCCGTCGGGCCGGTGTCCCCAACGACGGCGTGGTTCGGATCGATGGTGGGTGTTGACCAGGTGGTGTCGGGGATCGCTGCGGGGGTGTCTTCGGAGAAGGTGACGTCCGCGCCGGTCGGGATCGGCGGGCTCGTCGCCGTCTGGTCACGGATGAGTGTGAGGGTGCCGGATCCGGCCGGGTAGGTCTGCGTGGGGTCGTTCGCTGGCTGGTAGACGCCCGCCGGGTAGGAGTACCGCACCGAGAACGGCGCATCCGCCGGGAGCTGCGAGATGGCGTTCCCGGTCACACGCTTCGTGACCGACACGGTGCCCTGCGTGTAGGTCGGAACCGTGCTGGTGTCGTTGGCTGTGACTGGTGTGCCGTCCTCGTCGATGCCGGTGACCGTTGCGGTGTTGGTGAAGGTACCGGTGGACGCTTCGGCGGCGGTCAATGGCCCGTACGTGCCCGTGCACACGAACGAATTCGCGGCTGCGAGCGTTGTCGCCGGGCAGACGATGTCGGCGATCTTGGGATCGGTGACCGCGACGCCTGTGAGGGTTTCGGCGCCGGAGTTGGTGACGACGAATGAGTAAGGGATGCGGTCACCCTCGGTGAAGATCGTGTTTGGGGTGCCGGTGCGGTCGGTGTGGTCGACGGTCTTCACCAGGTTGATCGCACCTAGGGCGTTGACCGTCGACACAGCGACGTTACGGATCATGTGGACCTCGTGGCCGCCGCCGGTGGAGGCAGCGAACCCGAACTTCAGTGTTGCGGGCGCCGGGGTGTTGGCTCGCTGGGTCAGGATGACCGTGCCGTTGATCTCCACCGTGACCGACGGGTAGGGATCGGCCGAGGTGGTCGGGGAGATCGTGACCGTTACTCGCTGCGGTGTGCCCTGCGCGCCGCCGGGCGCGACCGCGGGGGCGTTGCGGAGCTGGCCGTAGCGTTCGTACCCGAGCAGGCAGTACCCGCCGAGGCCATCCCCAGAGCCGCGGAGGGCAACGGAGCCCGGGGAGAACACGCCGACACCGTCCGGGCAGCGCACTCCGACGAACGGCTGGTTCTCGTAGTTGCCGTACACGTCCAAGCCGACGCCGAGGTAACCGTGCTCGAGGCCGGCTGACCCGCCCTGGGTGGCGTAGCCGAGTGAACCGCCTTGGGGGCCGGTCTGGTTCAGTGTGTAGGAACCGTCGGAGAGGAAGAACCCGATGCCGTCCGCGGGTCCGTCGCCGGTGCTGGTCGCCGCGTACTGGTACTGGTCGAAGGAGACCACCAACCCGGCCGACGACGGGAACGCCCGGTCGAAGACGGCACCGCCGGAGCGGAAGTACCCGTTGTCGGTGAGCTGCAAGTAACCGTCCGTGCCGGAACCGAGGTTCATGACGCTGTCGGTCAGTTGTGTACACCCTCCCAGCGCCGAGGCATCCGCTGGCGCCGCGGTTCCCGCCGTCTGCGCGGTCAAGCAGGCGTCGTTCAGCGGCAGCCAGCGTGGATCCTGCACGGTCGCGTTCTGGAACGTCTCCTGATCCAGCGTCGATCCCGCCGCGTACGCCGGCTGCGGCACTGCAGCCGCACCGAACCCGATAAGTCCGAGCACGACGAGTGCCCCGACCAGTTTCGACGGTTTGCCACCTTGCTGCTGCCTCATGACGCTCCCTGCGCTTCGTCACGAACACACATCTTTGTGTCCCCAACACGAAATTTAGTCAACTGACAGAAATAGCGGTACCCCTCCACCCACTTCAGCTCGAGAATGTGATGTAGGCGCAGGCGTCAGTGTTGTTTGGCGTTCTGTGCGGGGATGACGACGCGTCGGATGATCAGCAGGCTGGCGGTCGTGACCGGCATCGCGACCAGCGCACCGGTGAGCCCGAGCAGCGTTCCACCGACGAGAGCACCAATGATGACGAGCAGCACCGGTACAGCGAGAACCTTCCCCATCACGCGAGGGGTGAGGACGTAGGCCTCGATCTGCATGTAGACCAGGTAGTACAAGCCGATAGCGATCGCTGTCGATGGCCCGGCCGTCAACCCGACGAGGACGGTCAGGATTGTCGCGAGGACGGATCCGACCAGCGGGATCAGGGCGACGAAGAAGACGATGACAGCGACCGCGGGTGCGAACGGCACGCCCACGATCAGCATCACCACGAACCCCAGGCCGGCGTTCAGCGCCGCCAGCAGGAGCATCCCGCCGACGTACCGGCCGGTTGAGACGGCGATTTCGGAACCAGCGACGTGACCAACGTTCGAGACCTCGCCGGGACGAGGGCGAGCATCCCGGCACCTACCTGCGGCAACGTCGCGAGCAGGCACAACGCCAGCACCCCGATCGTCACGATCGCGGACACCGTCCCGAAGACGCCGATCCCGGTCGACACGGCTCCGCTGGTCAACTTCTCCAGCACAGCCGGACGCGTCAGCGCGTGCTGACCTTGCTCGAGCAGCACCTCGACGTTCACGCCGATGGGCAGCAGGCTCTGCAGGTGCCCGAGCCATGCCTGATCGCCGATCGACGCGACCAGCTGGGGTGCATCCGCGATGAGCTTCCGCATCTGGGCGAGCACGGTCGGGATCACCAGGGCCACCGCACCTGCAAGAAGCAGCCCGCCACCGGCGACCACGACCGGCACCGCCTGAGATCGTGACAGTCCGTGCCGGATCAGCCCCCGCACAACCGGGTTGCAGCCCAACGCTACGAACACCGCTAGTCTCACCCAGGTCATCACGCCACCAAGACGCACCATCCCGACGGCGACCCCGACCGCGGCGGCACCACCGAGAACGAACCAGAATCCCGTCCGGAACGGTGAAGTGGACGAGCTGCCGGGATCGGAAGCACGTCGACGGACAGGACGACGCAACACGGGGCGACGATGCAAGGTGATTCCTCCGATCAGTGAAGCAGCTGGACCAGAGCTTCAGATGCCGGGCATGGTTCCGCGGCCTGTTGACCATGCAGCGTGCCACGCGTCGAGCTGTGCTATCCGGTCTTGAGTGAGGCGGCGCTGCTGGGAGAGTCGCCGCTGTCGAAGCAGCCATCGGCCGATCGCGACCCCGTCACCGTCTACCACCCGAACACCGGGAATGCGGTCGTTGTGCTGTGTCGACCAGGCAGCGACGCGGTCCAGCATCCGGGCAAAGTGCGCATCCTCCCGGCGTTGCCGCGCAGGGTCGTCCGCTGACTCGCGAAGCTTCCACACGATTCCGAGTGCTTCCAACTGGGCGACGCGTGACGGTGTCAGCACGCCCGACCGGTACTCCACCCGTCGGGAGTCCACCCACCGGCCCAGGTGCAGTCCGTCCTCGGTGATGAACCATTGCGGGACCAGCACGTCTCCATGGCCGTCGCGATACCGCGTTAGCGCTGCGATGGCGGCCACCCAGGCATGTTCAGCATTGCGGACTTCCCACACGAACCCCAACGCCACCAATTCCGGCCACAATCGGAGCGCACGATCGGGGTCAGCCGACCACTGCTTCCGTCGGGACTGCACCCACGTTCCCAACGGAAAGCCACTAGCCGTGCGGAACGTGTGTGGAACCAGACCGTGCTCATGTTGTCGGGCGAACGCCGCGAATGCGGCAATCCCTGCTTCCCGTGCGTAGACCGTCCACCGCACTCCGAGATCGTTGAGACGTTCCCGTCGGTCGGGCGGCAACCGGCCGTCCGCGGCAAGCGTGCGCTGACGATGCAGCCATGCGCCCAGCGGCGCTCCTGAAGCCGTTCTGTGAGACCGCGGCACGTCAACATGACCGCGCTCCGCCCCGAACGCGGATAGAGACTTGGCCATCGCTTCCCACCGTCGCTGCAGCTCCCCCACACCCCCATTGTGCTGAACCTGGCCGTAACGAGACGATGGTGGCGTGTTGCAGCCAGCGCCCGGACGACGATTCTCAGGCGATTCGCCCCGTCCCGGATGGCTGATTGCCGGCATGATGGTTCTCGTCGCGGGAGCCGTCGCCGCAGTGATCGGGTTGCTTCTCCAACACGCTGCCGCCGAACAAGCCGACACGTTCCACCCAGCCACCGCTGAGGTGATCCATAGCATCAACCATGCGAGCATGGTCGGGTCGATCTGGGCATGCAGCGGCGCCATTGCCACCCTCATCGGCATCACGCTCGTCGCGTTCGCACTTCGACGAAACCGCTGACCAGCCATCAGCCATCAGCCATCAGCCATCAGCCATCAGCCCGAGCGTCTCAGTACGCAGGAGTCTGTTTGTGAACCTCGGATCGATAACGGTTCAGTTCGAAGCGTCGAAGCGCTCCCCAGCACCACGCGAAGGGAAAATAGCAAGTGTGCCCGCTATGAGGATGGCGGCTGCAAACGAGATTGTGGAGCAAGCCCAAAGAGTGCTTGCTCGAGCAGCTATAAGCTCTCCCCCTTCCGGGATCGATACCGCTCCGAGTAGAAACAGGAATGCGCCGAAAGCTGCTACGCACCATCCCGGGAAGCTGTACCAGGCTGACAGATCGGCGTCGTGAAGCCGTCGGCTGGTCAGCGTTACTGTCGGGATGATCAGGAGTATCACCCAACCCACACCGATCGCAATCGACAGTCGCCCTGCTGCATCATCGATGCATGCAACACAGCACACCTACTGTTCCCACTGCTGAGGCAATGAGCAGCCACCACCAGTACTCACTCCGTGATGCCCGCCCCGTTGTGATGAAAAAACCAGTCCAGAAACGTCGTACTGCTGTCGCCGGAGAAGCGTTCATCCATGGTGCGGATTGGTCGCGCGGACCAATAGCCTCTTTCGTGATTCCCATATCTATCATGGATGCACAAGAATTTTGACGTGTTGGTCGCTGTGCTGGATCAGTTGCTCGAACCCTTCGTCGATGAGGTCGTCGAGCGCGATTTTGCTGGTGATGAAGGGAGCGAGGTCAAGGGCCCCGGATTGCACCATGTCGATTGTGGCGACGTGATCGTTGGCGTACGCGATCGTGCCCCGAAGGTCAACCTCTTTGGTGACGAGCTTTTCGAGGTCGACCACTGGCCGGTGTCCCCAGATGGACACGTTGACGATGACACCTCCGGGTCGAACAGCCACAAGCAAGGTGTCGAGGACGGCGTCCACGCCGGCGCACTCGAAGGCGACGTCAGCGCCGCGACCGTCGGTGAGTTCATCGACGCGGGTGGGGACATCCTCCTCGGTGGGATCGATGACATGGTGCGCAACGCTCGTTGCACGGGCTTTTTGCATCCGTGCGGTGCTGACTTCGCTGAGGATCACGGTGAGCCCTTCGGCTTTGCACACTGCAGCGGTGAGGAGTCCGATGGGACCGCCGCCGCCGACCAGCGCCACATCGCCTGCGTGCGCGCCGCTGCGTTTGACGGCGTGGTGCGCTACCGACAAGGGCTCGATGAGCGCCGCCTGGTCGAGCGGCATAGCGCCGACGGGGTGCACCCAGCGCCGTTCGACGGCGATCTGTTCGGAGAGTCCTCCCCCGCGACCGGCGAGTCCGATGAAGTTCATGTCGCGGGAGAGTTGGTACTCCGACGTCGCGGAGGTGTCGGCATCTGCTCGGATGATGTACGGCTCAACGACGACGCTTTCTCCGACTTTCAGGTCGGAGACCCCTTCGCCGAGAGCGGCCACCGTGCCGGACATCTCGTGGCCGAGGACGATGGGCGCTGATTCTCCGGAGACCGGATGCGGGTGCCCAGCAGGGGGAACGAAGATCGGCCCGTCAAGGTACTCGTGGAGATCTGTTCCGCAGATTCCGCACCAGGCGACGTCGATCAGGACTGAGCCTGGCTGAACGGTCGGGGCCGGAATGTCCTCGATGCGAATGTCGCCGCGGTCGTAATAGCGTGCTGCTTTCATGTGTGTCTCCTGGGGTGTAAGTGCGGCTGCGTTTGGTGTCGGGTCAGCCGATGAGGCTCGGGCGGAGATCTCGCAGCTGGCGAGTTCGCCGCTGTCGCGCGGCGGCGAGGGCAGTGATTGTGAGGGCCGCGACGAGCCATCCGATGAGCACTGCCGCGTCTGACCATGCGGTAGCGATCGATCCGCCGTACATGAGCTGCCGAAGTGCGTCGACGGAGTAGCTCATGGGAAGGAGGTGGTGGAGCGCGGCCAGCGGCGGCGGCAGGGTCTGCCACGGGAACGTGCCGCCTGCGGTGACGAGTTGGAGCAGCATCAGAACGAGGCCGAGGAACTGCCCGACGGAGCCAAGGAGCACGTTCAAGACGAGGATGATGGCTGCGAAGGTCGCCGAGGCGAGGATCATGATCGCGATCGTGCCGGCGACATGGACGACGCCGAAACCGAGCGCGAAACGGACGATGCAGTACAGAGCGATCATCTGAATGACACCGAGGATGGCGGGCGTGAGCCAACCGCCGAGGGTGATGCTGATCGGTCCGCGCAGAGCTGAGATCGCCCGCTTCGAGAGCGGTTTGAGGATCAGGAAAAGGGCGTACATCCCGATCCAGGCGGCGAGCGAGATGAAGAACGGGGCGAGCCCAGCGCCGTACGTGCCGGCGGCGGCGATGTTGTCATCGGTGACGTCGGTCGGGTTCGAGATGACGGCTGATTGCTTGTTGCGGCTCGCAGTGTCGGATGCTGGGATTTGCTGCTGCCCCTTGGCTAGCCCTGACGACAGTTCACGTGCTCCGTCGGTGAGTTTGGCGAGGCCGTTCTGCAGCGAGCCAACTCCGGTGTCGACTTGGGACGCTCCGTCGGCGAGTTGTGCGGTGCCTTGTTGCAGGGCGGGGGCAGCGGCCGCGAGTGCTTTGGTGCCAGCAGCGAGTTGTGAGGCGCCAGTGTCGAGTCGGGTTGCTCCGCTCGCCGCTTCCTGGATGCCGTTTGTCAACGCGGGCGCCGCCGATGCGAGCGCTGTTGTGCCGCCGGCGAGCTGCTGTGCTCCCTTCGAGGCGTCGCTGATTCCCGACGCAAGTGCTGGGCTTGCCTTCGCGAGCCGTCCAGTGCCGTCGGCGAGTTGCGTTGCTCCGCTTGATGCTTTCTGAACTCCGGCCGCAAGTGTGGGGGCTGCTTCGGACAGTGTTTTCGTGCCGTTGGCGAGTTGTGAGGCGCCAGCAGCGGACTGACTGATCCCTGCGGTGAGGGCCGGCGCCGTTGACGCGATTTGCCCGGTCGCGTCGGCGACCGTCTGGCTCCCTGCGCGGACGGACTCGATCTCGCTGATGAGGGCAGATTTCTGCTCCGCTGTGAGATTCGAAGCGTTGACGAGGGGAACGAGCCGCTGCTGGAGGTCGGTGGTCCCACCGGCGACCTGCTGGGCGCCGTCGTTGAGGGCGCTCGTCTGTGTTGGCAGGTTCGTCGTCTGATTACTGAGGGCGGTGAGCCCCGTTGCGAGCTGTTGTGCACCGGTGTTGAGGGCAGCGGTCTGCCCGGGCAGCTTGGCTGTGCCGTCGTCGATCGTGTTCAGCCCGGCTGCGAGCTGTTGTGCACCGGTGTTGAGGGCAGCGGTCTGTTCGGGCAGCTTGGCTGTGCCGTCGTCGATCGTGTTCAGCCCGGTTGCGAGTTGCTGCGCCCCGTCATCCAGGGCGGACGTGCTCGCTGGCAGTTGAGCACTCCGGCGGTCAAGTTGTTGAAGACCCTCTCCGAGCGCGCTTGCACCTGTCGCGAGTTGCTGCGCACCGTCGTTGAGCTCGTTGGCTTGCGCAGGAAGGCGTCGTGTCTTGGCGGCGAGCTCTGAGGCTCCGTCGCTGACGGCCGCGGATCCGTCTTTGAGGGTGCTGGATCCGCGTTGTGCGGTAGTGGCGCCGGCGGCGAGCTTGTCGGCACCTGACACGGCGGAGCCGAGTTGGTCGCGGATGTCTGACAGGCCGACGAGCAGTGTTTTCGCGGCTTCTCTGCCGACTTGTTGTTGCACTGCTTGGCGGAGTGTCTTGCCTGCCTGCTCGGCGATGGTGGACGCGAGGTAGGAGTTCGTGTCCGCCGTGGTGAGGATGATCTTGGCTTGCCGTGGCTTCTCAGTCGAAGCGCTGGTGAGGTCGCTTGAGAAGCTGCTCGGGATGGTGACGACGAAGTCGTAGCGTCCACTCCGCACTCCAGCGGCAGCCGTCCGAGTTGAGGCGGTGTGCCAAGCGAATGTGTTGCCGCTGACGGCTCGGTCTTGGACGTCTTTGCCGTAGTTGACGCTCTGGCCGTCAGTGTTCGTGGATCCGAGGTCCGAGTTGACGATCGCTGCTGGGATGTTGTGGAGGCGTGCGTAGGGGTCCTGGTTGGCCCAGAGGTACGCGCCGCCGTACATGAGCGGAACGATCATCAGCGCGACGAACGCCAGTCGAGCCATCGGTGTCGCGGTGAGTCGTGCGAGCTCCGTTCGGATGAGAGCGAGCAGGGTCATTGGGACTCATTCCTGAGGATCGTGAAGGTGACCGGTAGAGGTCAGCGATCCGCTGACCTCCTTACTGATTGGCGTCGACTGATCGGCTGCCGGGGACGAGCGGAGAGGATGGCCACTGATCGGGTACGAGGTGATGAGCATCACGGCGATACCGCGCTGCGCGATCGTCCAGATCTCGTTGAACCATGCGTCGATCGGCCCGCCGTGGCGTTCGGGGGTTGTGACGACAAGAATGTCGACTCCGTCACGGAGCAACGCGAGCTCGCTCAGCAGGCGTATTCGTAGATGCGTTGGCACGTGCTGGATTTGGGTGTGCTCGAAGGGCTGCGCTCCGAGCGCCTCGAGTACCGTGCTGACGGCATCCGGGGAAGCGTGCTGATCTGCAAAGATCAGCTCCTCAGAGATGATCTGCCGGAGGGTGAGCACTGGAAAGGGTTCGGCAACGCCCGGGGTGTCCACCAGTGCGGATCGTGTTCGGACCGCGGCGCGGTCTTCGATTCCGTCGATGAGCAGTCGTCCTCGCTCTGCCACCATGCGACCTGCTGCGACCAGCGAGGCGATGACGGGTGTCTCCTCCGTCTCGACGAACGCCACGCCAGGTGCACCGGGCTGTGCCGTGGCAGACAGTGCCGGGAGGACGGCGCCTGGTCCGCTGCCGATTGCGAGGCCAGCTAATCGCAGCACCGGGGAGGTTGCACTGTCCGGTTTCGTCGCAGGATTAGACATCGGTCACGGCTGTTCATCCGCAGGGATCACCATGGGCTGCGTGAGCGAAGCATTCGATCGCTTCCACTCGTCGAGGTACTGCATCCCGACCGCGCGCAGGCTTTTGCCGATCTGGACGTAGTCGTCGTCACGGAGGTTCGCCAGCGACACGCGGACCGACCAAGCAGGACCTTCAAACCCTCCGCCATTGAGCAAGATGATGCCCGTCTGGTCGGCGAGCCGGAAGAGGATGTCCGTCGGCTCGTAGGTGTCTTGCAGGTACTGCGACAGCTCCGGACCCCACAGCCGCTCCGCGTAGGAGAGCATGTCGAGTTCGATGTAGTAGCCGACCCGGTTCGGGTCTTCCGGGAGTTCCACCTGCGCTCCGTCGAGGAGGAGGCGGAGACGGCGCTGGATCAGCCCCTGGGTTTCGTGCTTGTAGTGGTCGTCGGTGTCCAGGAGCGCATAGGCCGAGAACAGCAGCATCATGCATTGCTGCGGCAGCGAGAGCCCGGCGGTGTGATTCAGCGCGACCGATCGGCTGTCAGCGACCAATCGGTCGACGAACTTGATCGCCCGTGGGTTGAGCGACAGGGACCCGTATCGGCGGTCGAGTGCGGCCAGGTCGTCTTCGGGAAGTGCTGCGAGCTGCTCGTCAAAGATGTTGTCCTGGTTCACGGCGATGACTCCGAGGCGCCAGCCGGTGGCGCCGAAGTACTTGGAGTACGAGTACACGCCGATGGTGTTGCGTGGGATCTCGGACAGCAGCGACCGGAATCCGTCGATGAACGTGCCGTACACGTCGTCGGTAACGATGACGAGGTTGGGGTTGTCGGTGCGGACGATGTCAGCGATCGCAGTCAGTGTCTCTTCCGCGATCCGCACTGAAGGCGGGTTGGTCGGATTGACGACAAACACGGCTCGGATAGACGGGTCACGGAGCTTCTCGAGTTCCTCGTCAGGGTATTGCCAGAGGTGCACACCGTTGGCGTCCACTGCGGTGGCGTGCAGGTGTGTGACGTCGAAGGCGTAGTCGTCCAGCTCGGGGATCTCTAGGTAGGGAGTGAAGATCGGGGTCATCAGGGCGACCTTGTCGCCCTTGTGCATCAGCCGGTTCTCCAGCAGCGTGTCGAAGATGTAGCACATGGCTGCGGTGCCGCCTTCGACGGCGAAGAGGTCGTAGGGGCTGTCTGGTTCGATTCGGTTGCACATCTCCTGCACGAGGTAGCGGTGCACGATTTGTTCTGTGTGGTGGAGCATCCGGTCCGGCTCCGGGTAGTGGTCACCCATGATGGAGTCGGCGAGTTCCCAGACGAACGAGTCGGGTGTGAAACCGAGTTCATCGACGCCGTAGCGGAGTGTGCGCTGCAGGAGGTCGATACCGGGCTCTCCGTCATGCTCCGTCAACCAGGTGTCGAAGCGGTCAGCAATGCCGTCCTTCTCGGGGACTCCGATGAGCTCTGGGTCCCATTCGGCGTTCTCGCGTGACACGGTCAGTGCGAACTGGCCCAGGGCGAAGAACGCTGCACGGGGGGTCGGAGCGATGAAGTTCGGGTTGCCGCGTCCGGCGTTGAGCATCTGGAACGCGGTGCGGGATTCGTGCTCGCCCGCGATCTGTTGGAGTTCGGCCTTGAGTTCGAACGGTGAGAGGGTCTCGAAGCGTGCGATCTGGTCGCGGGACACACTGGCGATGGGCATGACGTTTCTCCTGACGAGGTGTTAATGAGCCATCACGGCGACGACGACGGCGCCGCCGATGCTGAGCACGATGTTGCCGATGGCATACGGGACGGTGAATCCGAGCAGCGGAATGCTGCTCTTCGCGGTTTCCTGCAGTGTTCCGACTGCTGCGGTCGTGGTTTGGGCGCCGGTGAGCATGCCGAGGATGAGTACCGGGTCGGTCGATCGGAATGCGAATCGGCCGACGAAGGTCATCACGATCAGCGGCACGAGCGTCACGGCGACGCCGGCAAGGAAGAGTTGCAGACCGTATTGGCGGAGGCCGTCGACGAAGCCCGGGCCGGCGTTGATGCCGACGACTGCGACGAATGCGGTCAGCCCGACGGTCTCGAAGAACCATTGGGCTCCGGCGGGGACGTGCCCGAAAGTGGGGCTCTTGGATCGCCGCCAGCCGAGGATCAGTCCGACGATCAAGGCGCCAACGCTGGTCGTCAGCGACAGCGGTACGTTCCCGATGGTGATGGCGGGAACTCCGATGATGGCGCCGACGGTGATGCCGAGAGCGACGGTGATCATGTCAGTCTTCGGGTCTGTTCGCTCCGGGAAGCCGACGTACTTGATTCCCTGTTCCAGGAGCGGCAGGGGTCCTTGTGCTCGGAGTTCGTCGCCAGCGTGAACGGTTGTCTCCGTACCGAATGGAACGTCCTGACCACCACGAGTGATGCTGCGCAGGAAGATCCGCCGCGCGCGTGGATCCTGCCGCAGCTGCCCGACGGTCTGCCCGTCCAGCTCGCGATTGGTCAGGACAACGGTGAGTTCCTCGATCGGGAAGTCCAGCAGTGCCTGATCGTCGACCTCATCTGCGACCGTGTCGAGGTGGTCTTCGATGAGCCCCGTCTGGTGCCCGGACACGACGACGGTGTCGCCGGGCTCTACTGGGTCGGTCAGCGTCGGCTCGATGATCGTGCCGTCGCGGCGGATGCGGGCGACGAATAGCGCCACGCCCGAGCGTCGCTGTGCTTCCGCCTCGAAGGCGGACACCGTGGTCGCGACGAAACTGTCATGCAGTCGGTAGGCACGGCGCACCACTTGCTGGTAGGCGCTGGTGACGTCGGGGTTCTTGTCGTGCACCCCGAGCTTGGTCTCCAGCGCTTTCGCGGCGGCAGGCAGGTCTTTGATGCCGAGGAAGCGTGGAGCCAACAGGGAAACGTAGAGCGCTGCGCCGACCGTGCCGAAGATGTAGGTGACGGCGTAGGCGACGGGAACGAGATCGCTCCACGTCTGTGCGGTCTCCTTGCTGATTGGCAGTCCTGCGATGGAGTCCTGCGCAACACCGATGATGGACGACTGCGTCAGTCCCCCGCCGGCGAGACCGGCTGCAAGTCCAGGGTTGTATCCGAGCGTAGTGCTGATCCCGATGGCCGTACCGAAGCCGACGATCGCCAGCAGCAGCGCGAACAGCGCCTGCGGCAGGCCCGACCCCTTCAAGCCGGCCACGAACTGGGGGCCGAGCTTGTAGCCGAGCGAGAAGAGGAACAGCAGGAAGAAGATCTGCTTCACAACAGGATCGACGTTGAGATCCGGGCCCAGCATGGCCCCGATGACAACGCCGGCCAGGAGAGTGCCGGTGACCGACCCCAGGCCGATGCCCTTGTAGCTGAACTTGCCGACGAAGAATCCAATGCCGAGCGCGAGGAATACCGCGATCTCGGGGTGCTCAGTTAATACCGAACCGATCCAGTGCATGAGGTTTCCCTTCTCGAACCGTGAACTGGTGAGGGCCGCGCGGCGGCATGCGGTAGGTCAGCTGTGGTGTGAGAACTTTGCACGCAATGTCTCGATGCGTTCGGCGCGGGTGCGTTGACGCGCCTCATGGCGTTCTTCCCGGGCCGCTTTCCGCGCAGCATCTGCCGCGGCTTCGGCAGCCGCTTGCTGCTGCTCGAGTTCGCTGAGGACGTCCTCGACGGGTCGGCGGAGGATGTTCCCATTGCGCTCGCGAACGAATCCGTTGAGGACGGCGGTGTCTTCTTCGCGGGTCTCTGCGACGACGGCGTTTGTTCCGGGGGCCACGAGACGACTGAACTTTGTCAGCGCATCATCGCCGGCGTCGAGGCGGTCGGCATCGAAGAGCGCGCCGGTCGCGGCACCTGCGGTTGCCCCCAACAGAATCCCGATGGGGCCGCCCAGAACGCCAACGAGCATGCCGATCAGAGAGCCGCCGAGCGCAGCGTTGCCGGTGACATCGTCTTCCGCGTCGATGAGCCGGACTTGGCCGTCGGCGCTGCGCTCGAGGATGCCGGCAGACTGCACGCCCAGTTCCCCCGAACTTTCTCGCAGCTTCGCCAGCGCCTCGAATGAGGCGTTCTGGTCGGGGAAGGTCAAGGCAACAACGTATTCGTTCATGATGAACCCTTTCGCGTGACTGGTTTGTTTACGGTTTGCTGTCTGTTTGCGTGGCCGTGTTGGCGTGCGCATGATTGGTTCGATGGTCGACAATTGGCCGCACGAGGCGTTGTGTAAAGAAGTCGATGAGCGGTCCAGAAAAGAAGGCTGTGACGATGGTGCCTACCCCCACGGGACCCCCAGTTGCAATTGCGATGAGCAAGAACACGATGTCCTGCATCATGCGCACTGGTCGATAGCGCCAACCGGTGTGATCCACGATTACGGGCGCGACGGCGTCGTACGGTGAGGCGCCCAGGCCAGCACCGAGGTACAGCGCCGCCCCGAACGCGAACACCAGGATCGCCGCGACGAAGATCGCCAGTCGAGCGATGTCATTGTTCGCACTGGTGAGCACCGGGTGCAGGAGCGCAGACCACCACTGCACCAGGAACCCCACCAGTACCGCGTTGAGAACAGTGCCGAGGCCGAGGCGAGACCTCCCGGTAAGGACGACGATCAAGAACAGCACCCCGTTGGAGGCGAGCTGGCAGAGCCCGAGGGTGAGGCCTACGTGATGCGCTATGCCGATGTTGGCCGCGGTGTAGGGATCGAGTCCAGATCCGTTCTCACGGAGCGTCGCGGATCCAAGGCTCAGCACCACGACTCCGACGACTGCCGTGCAGACAGCGATACCTCGCACCGGCCCCCCGAGAGGTGCCGCGGCAGGGGAGGTCGTCATGATCAGCGTGAAGGTGGAGTCAGCAACCGCAGCCGAAATTGTGGCGTTGGAACGGCTGTGCGATCGGCATGGCAAGTTCGGCCAGGTTCTGACAGAAGGGTGAGTAAGTCAGATGTTGGTTCAGCGTGGATCGCGTGCCCCAACCTGCAGCGGTCACATTGGACACCCGCAGTCGCGCTTCAAAAGTCCGAGGCGCCTGCCGACTCAAGTACCGAGATTGCATGGTTTCCCCTCCCCAGTTACCGCAAGTACCATGATCCGAGGAGCTGACGGCGCGCGTTTTTGCAACGTCACGAAACACACCTGTTCGCATGCACGGAGTACCTGATTTGCGATGGATCTACTCAAAGACCCGCTTAAGGTCACCGTCGCTCAGGAACGATAGAAACGAAAGGCGCATGTCGCGAATTTGCATAGCGCTGTCGCAAACTTGCACTGTGGAGGCGTCTCAGCGGGGAGTGAAGGCGGACGGGAGCACCCCGTACCGGCGCCGGAAGGCAACGCGGAGCTCATGTGTCGACCGGAATCCTGATCGACAAGCGACCTCGTCGAGCCGCATCGGAACCGCTCCGGCAAGGAGCAAAGCAGCGCTGTCCGCGCGGCAGTTGGCAAGTACCACTGCAACGCTCAGATCAGCGGCGGCGAAGGCTCGCTGGAGATGACGGAGCGAGACGCTCAATGCTTCCGCTACGAGCTGCGGCGTCAGCTCCTGATCGCGGTGGTACGCCCTCATGTGCGAGGTTGCCTGCAAGAGCAGGCCGGCTGCGAACTCAGTGCTGCCGTTCGTGGCGATCCGTTCCGCCAGAAGCGCACCAACGAGTAGGTCGTCGAGCGCTCGATCGGTGGCAAGGACATCGATCGCGCTCATCGACGACGGCGGGGGCGCGTCGAGAAGCGCCGCGGCGAACAGACGCAGCGGGATGGCTGAATGTGCCGACAGAAGTCCGAATTCGCGGCGCTGTAGACGCACGCCACGGCTAGCGAGGCGGCTTGCTGTCACCGCGATGTCGATACCCTGCACGGGTTGGGAGCACTCGATGGAAATCGTTTCCCAGCTCGGCAGCACGTAGGGCACCGGCGCTACTGAGCTGAGCGGTACCTGATCGATCTCGATCGCGAAGCTGCCTCGCAGAACGAACCCGATGTGCAGGACGTCCGCTGACTGAGACCGCAACGAGGTCGTCTTGAAGGGCGACAGCCGGTTGATGGACACCGTCGCGGTTCCGATGCGTCTCGATCGTGAACGCACCTTAAAGTCTTGGTCCTCGCTCACAAGAAACGGCTGCAGCGCATGACCTTCGAAGTCATCGGCCAGCTGATTTCGGAAAGCGTTCCGAAACTCCTCCGTTGACAGCTCTCGCCACATGGGCACCCCTGATCTCGACGCGAGCGAGTAGCAACCGCTGGTTGACGCGTCGAGGCATCCTCGCTGTTTCCCTCTCAAGGATGCCTGTTCTCCGCACCTAACTCACAGCAAACTGGCGCGCCGCGTCACTTTTGCGAGGGGTGGCCACCTGCTTCGCATGTCCGATAGCCGGTCGGCTATCGGGACGCTATCGCGGTGAACCTGTTCGTACCTCGAGGACGTCTCGAACGTCTTGGATGAACCCTGCGGTGTCGTCGAGGCCGAAGGCGGCTCGTTGCAGCACGAAGCCGTGGAGGAGTGCCATGACAACGCGGGTGCTCCGATCAGCATCCAGTTCGGTGGGCACGGTGCCGGCTGCTTGTCCTTGCCGCAGCGCTGTGCTCATGCGGCTGCGGACGGCTTCGAACCCTTGGTTGGCTGTGTCACGGAGCTCGTCATTGCGAAGCAGCTCGGCCCATGCTTGCACCGCGCATCGAAGAAGCTCCCCGGGGGGGATCACCACTCCGGCCGCGTCTCGTTCCGTTGAACGCTCCATCGGTTCAACTGCGGCGGTGACCAGGTCGTCGATCCCTGCTGGCTGATCCAGCTCCAAAAGACGCAGGACGGGCTCGAAGATCATCCGGAACGCATCGCCAGCGATTTCGAGGATGATCTCCTCTTTGCTCGTGAAGTAGCGGTACGTCGCGCCGGTGGACAGGCCTGCTGCCGCGGCGATGTCGGGCATGGAGGTCTGATGAAAGCCGTCGCGGGAGAAGCAGTGTCGCGCAGCCGCGACGATGACGGCGCGGTTGGCGTCTCGTCGCGCTTGGGTGATCTTCGGCATCTCTCGTCTCCGATCCAAAATGAATACCCGTTCGTCTTGACAGGCGTTTGTTAGGGGCCCATTCTAACCGTGAATGATCGTTCACGGATGCGATCTGATGGCAGCAACTCAGAGGAGACGAACCCATGACCAACCGCACTCTGCGCGTCGGCGGCTACCGCTACGAGCACACCGAGGCCCTTTTCGACGGCCGCGTCACCATCGATGGTGTCGATGCCACGTTCGACTCCTCCCCGCTGATCTCGGACACGTTCTACAAGATGGCGCAGGGGCAGTACGACGTCGCCGAGTACGGACTGACGTACTTCCTGCGCAGCTGGGACACCGAGGAGTCCCCGTTCCTGGCCCTGCCGATCTTCCCGAACCGGAACTTCCGCCACTCGGCCATTTACGTCAACGTCGACGCGGGCATCACCAAGCCCGAGGATCTCGTCGGCAAGACCATCGGCGAGTTCGCGCTGTACGGCCACGATGCCGGCGTGTGGCCAAAGGGCATCCTCTCCGACGACTTCGGAGTCGACCCGGCGTCGTGCAAGTGGGTCATCGGTGGTACCGATTTCCCGATCCCGTCCTTCGGTTGGATCCCGCAGCCGGTCCCGGAGGGCGTCGATGTTCGACATGCAGCCGATGGGCAGACGCTGTCCTCGATGCTGGAGTCCGGTGAGATCGACGCGCTGATCTCGGTCGATGTGCCCAAGGCCGTCCTGGAGGGCTCGACGAAAATCCGCCGGCTGTTCCCGGATTACGAGGCCGTGGAGCGTGACTACTACGCCCGCACCGGCATCTTCCCCATGATGCACGTCATCGCCATCCGTAAGGAGCTCGCCCAGGAACCCGGGCTCGTGGAAGCGATTTACAAGGCGTACCTGGCGGCGAAAGACCAGGTTGAGGACCACTACCGCAGCAACGCCGCCAAGCAGCACATGTCCGTGATCACCCCCTGGTTCAGCCAGCTGTTCGCCGAGAACCGCGCCCTCCTCGGCGAGGACTGGTGGCCCTACGGGCTCGAGAAGAACCGCACGGCCGTGGACACGTTCCTCCGATACCACTACGAGCAGGGCCTGTCGAAGTCCCTCCTGACCAGCGAGGACATCTTCGTCCCCGCGCTCCAGCAGTCATGAAACTGACCGGTCTCGAAGAGCACTTCGTCACGCCCGACGTCCTCGCCGCCAACCGACAGCTCGATCCGGCGAACCGGGATCTTGCGTTCCGTCCGGCGTCGGAGGGGGAAACAAGCTGGCGCCTGCTCGAGCTCGGTGAGGAACGGATCGCCGCAATGGACGCCACCGGACTGGACGTGCAGGTCCTGTCCCTAACTACCCCCGGGGTGCAGAACCTCCCCGCCGTCGAAGCGGTCTCGCTGCAGACGGCGTCGAACGACCGCCTCGCGGAGGTCGTCGCCAGCCGACCCGACCGGTTCCAAGGGCTTGCCACCCTCGCCACGGCCAACCCGATTGCCGCGGCGGATGAACTGGAACGCACCATCCGCACGCTGGGCTTCAACGGCGCCATGGTCTTCGGCCGCACCGGGGACAAGAACATGGATCACCAGGACTTCTGGCCCATCTACGAACGCGCCGCCGCTCTCAAAGCGCCGCTACACCTGCACCCGCAATCCCCACCGATCGCGGTGCGGGAGGCGTACTACGCCGGATTCAACCCCGCCGTCAACGCAGGTTTCGCGACCTTCGGCGTCGGCTGGCACTACGACGCCGGCGTGCAGTTCCTCCGCATGATCGTCGCCGGTGTTTTCGATCGATTCCCCGACCTGCAGATCATCGTCGGCCACTGGGGAGAACTCGTGCTGTTCTTCCTGGAACGCATCCAGCATCTCGCCGACGTCGCCCACCTGCAGCGGCCCCTCATCGAGTACTTCCGCAACAACCTCTACGTCGCCCCCAGCGGCATTCTCAGCGACCGGTACCTGCGGTGGGCGATCGACGTTGCCGGCGCCGATCGGGTGCTGTTCTCCACCGACTACCCGTTCGAAGCAGCTTCAAAAGCCGGCGCCCGGCAGTTCCTGGAGGCAACCGACATCACCGACGCCGACAAGACCGCGATCGCGTCCGGGAACTGGGATCGACTCACCAACCAAATCAACCGCTAGGAAGCATCATGCTGTTTGTCCAAGTCGGTGTCGTCGCACTCGTCGTCGGCGCCTACTACGCCGTCATGCGGGTGAAGTCACCCGCACCACCCTTGATCGCCATCGTGGGGTCACACAATCGCTGGATGACGCCTACTCCGTTGACCGCGTCACCGTGCGGGTTGATGCTGCTGGGAACAGCGACGGTCTAGTCGACCTGGAAGTTCGCGTCAACGAAGGACTCGTTGTTGCGGACGGCGCCGCATCGCTGAGAGACCTGAGCAGTGCAGCCCTGACGGTACCGGAACTATGACGCGAACTCGATCGGGGCGTCCTTGAATCGCTCCTAAACAACGAAGTTCGCAAGCTCGAGCTCGCTCTTGTTGGGTGACGGCCGGGACTCCGTTCGGTAGCCGATCGGCTATCGAGACAGTGAATGGCCGCCGCGTTACGCGACGCGAACGCCTGCAGTCCTGCTAAGCGCTCTCGCTGTGTCCAGACGAGTTGTCAGTATCGACCGGGATCTCAACCTGCACGAAGGCCGCGTGGAGCTGTTCAATCTCGCCTGCCTCTACGACGACGTAGTCAGCACCTTCGATCGGGACGGCTTCGTCGCTGCCTTCAGGTCGGTACCGCGGCTGGGTAAGAACGATGGCCCGGTGCGGGTGGGGGTCGGGGTCGTTATCGAACTCGTAGAGCGTGCCGCTCACCCATCCACCTGACTTCAGCACCAGAGCCACGTCAACTACCGCGTCGTCCGGCGCATCGTTGAAGAGTCGGGCCCAGGCTGAGGTATTTCGGGGGATCGCGGAGTTCCAGATCAAGCTGAGTCGGTGTTGGTCCGCCCACTGTGAACCGAGGAAGTAGCCGAGCAGCGTAGCGATCGCTGCTGCGCCGACCGCGATGAAGATCGACGGCGCCACGTTGCTCTGCGCCCAACTGAGGTCCCCGATGACGACCTCGTGAAGCCGGTCGCGAAGCTGCACCCACCAGATGGACACAACCGCGACGGCGATCGCGACAAGCGCGTCACAGATGGCACTGATGAAGACCAACGTTGCAGTCTCACGAAGCGCGGACCGCTTGACCGCGGGCTGGTGCCCTTCGCGGGCGAAGATGAACGCGACCCCCGGGAAGAGGGCGAAGACGTAGAAGGCAACCCCCAGCGCACTTGTAGGCATCGGACCCCTCTCCAGGTAATAATGCTACGAGGAGGCGCAGCATGGCGAAGAGCAGCAAGAGCAGCGGCGGTTCATCGCGAAGCTCGATCACTGGCAAGTTCGTGACGGCGAAGTACGCGAAGTCGCAACTCGCCACTTCTCGGGTCACCGAGCGTGGCATGCAGGCCGCGCACGTGCAGTTCCGTCCTTCGGTCCGCCCGTCCAGCTCGCGCATCCAGCCGCCGACGAACTCGCAGCCCGATTCATGACAGACAAGGCCCGAGAGCCAGACGGTCAATTCGGCATCCAGCCCGCGAACGTACAGCGGCCGCCAGCCGTTCGGCCCCCCAACTCGCAGATTCAGCCACCGAAGCTGAAGCCGACGCAGCAGTAGCTGCAGGCGCAGGGGCGGAGATCGCCTGAACAAAGCACTGGCGAGAACCCGCTTCCCGGATTCTCGCCAGTGAGCCACCGCGTTGCGGCGCTTGCTACTTGCTCTTCTTGTGCGATACCGGTGAGGCGGAGCGTCGGCTGCGATTCGCGGACGCTGCACTGGGACTGGCTGGGCACGAGGTGGTTGACCCGGTGTTGCGCGAGCTGAATCAGCGAGTCGCCGCGGGCAGGCTGACCGCTGATGATGCGATTGCCGCTGGGCTGGCGCACCTCGACGCTCGGTAGTCGTTGCTTCGACTCTGCTCGCCGGTCACCACTGGGACGGTCGGTTAGCCGTCGCTTTGTCGTCTTGGACGTCGGGCGAGTGCTGCGGCTTGGTCGTCTCGGACGTATTCGAGGGCGTGGATGGCGTGTTCGACGCGTGCCCTCGTGGTGGGGCGGACGTTGGTGGCGCCGTTGAGGACGCGGGAGACGGTCTGGTGGGAGACGTGGGCGGCTGCGGCGACGTCGTGGATGGTGGGTGCTTTGGTCACTGCTGGCTCCTCATGGGTGCTGAGGTGCGGGCACCGTCCGTGGACGACATGACGGTGCCCGCGAGGGCCGGCGGAAAGGGGGACGCCGACCCCGGTGCTCCCCCGTTCACTCGGTGCCCCAGAGTTGGGGCCGGGCGGAGGTGGAGGGGCTTTCAGTGACCGGTGCCGAGGTTGCCGGCGAGGCGGCCGTGGAAGGCCTGGCTGGCGTCGTTCATGCCGCGGATTTCGACGCGCTTGCCGTGCTGGTGGTACTTCGTCTCGATGCCGTCGAGGGCTGCGACGGTGGAGGCGTCCCACACGTGCGACCTGGTCATGTCGATGACGACGAGTTCCGGGTCACCGGAGTAGTCGAACTGGGTGGTGAGGTCGTTCGAGGAGGCGAAGAACAGCTCGCCCTCCCGAAGCCCACCGACCTCAGCGTCCACACCCCGGAACGGCTCCTCGAAGTCGCCGCCGAACTCAACGGACGACCCCGCAAAACCCTCGACCACCGCACCCCAGCAGAAGCCTTCGAGCAGCTACTCTCGAACCCGAAACACCCACCCTTTGCAACGACCCCTTGAACCGCTGATTGTCTATCGGGGCCTGCAGTGCTGGGGCGTCGTGACGGGGACGCCCCAACATTGCGGGTCAGCCGAAGACGCGTGGGCCTCGGATGGTCGCGTCGGCGCCGCCGTCGACGAACAGCACTTGACCGGTGATGTGGGTGTTGTCCGCGTCGGTAAGCCATGCGAGTGTCTGTGCGATCTTGGCCGCGGGTGCTGGGCCGTTGAGGGGCATCGGAACGGCTGCGAGGAGCCCCTCGCGGCCCTCCGGGGTCCGGAGGAGCTCCTCGGTCATCGGGGTCAGGATCACACCGGGTCCGACTGCGTTGAGCGGGATCCCCGCGCTGGCCCATTCGAGCGTAATTGAGGCCAGGCGGACCCACTCCGCGATCGCTCGCTTGGTCGAGGCGTAGATGAGGTCACCACGCCCGTTCCCCGCGATCGTGTCCGCGCGTTCCACGGCCGCAGCTTCGTCGCCCCCGCGGAGCAGGTTGATGAGGTTGGGGTCGTTGTCCTGCAGGGCTGAGAACGACGCGACGACCGCGGCGCGTGGCGCGTCCGAACGGACCAGGAGCGGGTGGAGCTGCTCGAGCGTCGCGATCGCACCGAAGTAGTTCACCTTCACCGTCAGGCTCGTCGGCATGGCGACGCCGGCGACGGCGATGACGCCGTCGATGGTGTCCCCGACCGCTGCGGTGACGGCGGGAACGAGGACGGCGCGACCGGTTCCGGTGGAGAGGTCCGCGTCGATGTCGCTGCCACGGAGGTCGACTCCGACAACCCGGTGGCCCTGGGACTCCAGGAGGTCCTTGGTGGCCTTGCCGATGCCGGACGCGGCACCAGTGACGACGTAGCGGCGCGGCGCGGCGGACGTTTCGTTGGTGGTGGTGTCAGTCATCACTTCACCAGCGCGAACTCTTCGATCATCGATCCGGGGACGGCGTAGCCGTCGAGGTTCCGGATTTGGTCGATGTGTGCGGCGACGTCGTCCGGGGTCGCGACGGGCTCATCGACCTTGACGTGCCAGCCCTGTCCGACGCCCATGAAGACACGGGCGTAGCGGCCTCGGGCGATCGAGTAGAGCTCATGGGTGGAGGTGTTCAGTTCGCTGGCGAGGTAGGCGACCATCGCGGTGATCATCTCGGGCTCGCCGTGGGCCGGGGTGGTGGGCATGCCGGCGAACTGCTCCGGGTTCATGTCGGCAGCCATCCGGCTGTCGGCGGCCGGGAGGATGGTGTTGGCGAGGATGCCGTGCGGGCGCCCCTCGAGCGCGACCACGTTCGCGAGCCCGAAGACGGCGCCCTTCGCGGCGGCGTAGTTCGCCTGCTGTATGGAACCGAACAGGCCCGCTGCGGAGGAGGTGAACACGATGCGCCCGTAGCCGTGCTCGCGCATGTTCTCGAACGCGGGCTGGGTCACGTAGAACGCACCCTTGACGTGGACGGCGAGCAGCGCGTCGACGGCTTCCGGGGTGAGGTCGGTGAACGGCGCATTCCGGATGTTGCCGGCGTTGTTGACCAGGATGTCGACCTTTCCGAAGGCGTCGACCGCGGTCTTCACGATGGCGGCTCCACCCTCGGGCGTTGCGACGGAGTCGTAGTTCGACACCGCCTCACCGCCCGCGGCCGTAATCTCGGCGACGACCTGGTCGGCCATCGCGGTTCCTCCATTGGTGCCGCTGATGTCGCCGCCGAGGTCGTTGATCACGACCTTCGCTCCGCGGCGGGCGAGTTCGAGGGCGTGGGCTCGGCCCAACCCGCCGCCGGCTCCGGTGACGATCGCTACGCGGCCGTCGAACGATACTTCGGACATGTCTCTCTCCTTCGAGTTCGGGGTCTCTGGACTTGGCACAGTCTGCCACTTTGTCCGTGTATGCCGAATCGACACAGGTCATACTGGAGCGGTGCCCTTGCTTGCGGACTCCTCGTCCATGCCGCTGCGCGAACGCCGTCGCAAGGCGACTCGTCGTGATGTAGAGCGCGCCGCCGCCGAGCTCTTCGAGTTGCAGGGGTACGAGGCCACGACCGTGGAGCAGATTGCCAAACGGGCTGGCGTGTCGATGCGCACCTTCTACCGGTACTGCCGCAGTAAGGACGAGGCGATCACCTTCGAGCTCGGTTCTGGCCCGGCGCAGCTCCTGGCGCGCATCCAAAATCACGGCGAGCGGCCCCTCGTGGAGGCGGTCATCGAAGGCTTCGTCGAGTCCGTCTCAATGAACGACGGCGACTTGGAGTGGCATCGGCGGCTTCTCCGCGTCATCGTCGACACCGCACCGCTCCGGACGGCGTGGCTCGGAGCCGGCCGCGCCGCCCAGGATGTCCTCGCAGCCGAGTTCTCCGCCCGACGTCCCCAGCTGGACCGCATCGCCGCCGCCGCACTCGCCGCGGCAACGACCGCGACGCTCACGGTTGCGATCGAAGCGTGGGCGAGGGGCGAGCAACCAACTATCCAGGACGCCACCCGCGCCTCCATCCAGGTGATCGCGTCGGCTCTGGCCGACTAGAGCGTGTCTTGTAAATGGCGTAGCCAGGCGATGACGGCGTTGAGGACGACCGCGGCGCGGTAGACGATCGCGAGTTTGTCGTACCTGGTCGACAGGCCCCGCCACTGCTTCAATCGGCAGAAGCCGCGCTCGATCACGTTGCGCTGCTTGTAGTCGACCGGGTCGTAGGAGACGGGTCTGCCGCCCCGTGAGCCACGCCGCTTCCGGTGTCCTCGCTGGTCACGGGGTTCCGGGATCACCGCCTCGATCCCGCGGCCGCGCAGATGCTGCCGGATCGCTCGGGACGATTACGCCTTGTCGCCGCGAACCTTCTCCGGCCGGGTGCGCGGGCTGCCGACCGGGCGGGTCACGCGCAGCTCAGCCAGCAGGGGCAGCAGCATCGGTGAATCACCCGCCTGCCCGGGCGTGACCAGCGTCACCAACGGCAGGCCGCGGCCGTCGACGAGCTGGTGCACCTTCGTGGACAACCCGCCGCGGGAGCGACCGAACCCGTGATCAGGCGGCTCGAGTCCCGGTTCCGTGTAATTCGACGAAGCCCCCTGTGGTGCGGGTGATGTTCGTCGCGTGCTGATGCGCACGAGCGATCGTGGAGTCCCCTGACACCGACCAGTCCACCTGCCCGGCGGCGTCCGCTGCGCTGAGGAGCCGGTCGAGCACGACGTCCCAGGTGCCGTCCCCGGCGAGCCGTCGGTGCCAGGCCCAGACCGTCTGCCAGGGACCGAACGTGCGCGGCAGGTCTCGCCACGCGATCCCGGTCCGGTACCGGTAGATGATGCCCTCGACCATGCTTCGTGCGTCCGCGAACGGTCGCCCCTTCCGGCCCGTGGGGCCGGGCAGCAGGTCAGCGATCACCGCGAACTGGTCGTCCGAGAGCAACTGGAACCGAGACACCCCACCAGCATCACAGCCAAACGCGTCACTGACCGACTTCGGCCTCCGGCCCCTGGTGCTGCCCCGGCGTGATCAGGAGCGTCCTGCGCACCTGATGGCTGGGCCCCCAGAGCGTGGAGGAGGAAACGGCCCTGGGGTGGGCAGTCTCCTCGCCTCTTGGCACTGCCGGAACCCGAACCGTCGGTGCCATATCTCCTCGGCCGCCACGCGCGCGTGAAGAGGTTTCAGGGGGAGCTTCCCGAATCAGATACGCGCGGCAGCAGGGATGACAGTCCCCGATACTCTCGATGTCGCCAAGGACGTGTCATTGCGGGCCGGGTGGCGCGAGCGGATTGGCCAAATTGGTCGCATGCAGCTCACGATGGTGCACCGTCGTGGAGCCCTGTCATCCGGGCTACCGGCTCAGCAGCCGGGTATTGGCTTGGTCGAATTGTTCGTCGGTGAGGTCGCCGCGGCTGTGGAGTTCGGCGAGCTGCTCGAGTTCCGCTGCGAGAGAGAACGCGTCAGCCTTGGATGTTGCTGCGGGTCGTTGCCGGCCGCGTGCGGCTTGTACGAGCGTCCAGCCGTCGGGCATGCGCCACACGTGCACCGTGTCGCCCGGTTCGGGGGCTTCGTGCGGGGCGAAGGTCGCGGACGGTGCGATCCGCCCAACGACGAGGTCGCCGCCCGGGGTGTCCACGGCGACGACGTAGTCAGCGATTCCCCCGGAGTCCGCCCGGGTCAGTCGCACGTCGACGACACGCCCAACCGTTGCCGCCGTCGTGCTGCGGAGCGTCCGGTACGACTTGCGGAAACGGTCGTTCGCGGGTTTCCGGGCGAGGGAGCGAAGGAACCCGACCCACAACGGGGTCAGGAAAACCCAGGGGAACACGACCCAGACGGGGTTCCAGAACCAGGGAAAGAACCCTTCGTCGTCCCACGCGTTCACCGTCACGATCCAGACGAACGCGACGGTCACGGCCACCATGAGTACCGGTTTGAGGACCATACCCACGGGCGAGGTACCGGGTCCGACGAACGCGCCGGAATCGGATGGGAGCACGTCCGGGCGTTCACCATGGGGCACCACGCGCAGCACTGCTCGCGGTGCTGCGAGTCGCTTCGCCTCGAACGCAGTGTTTGGCAGTTGGCTCATGTTCGGTCAGCTGGCCGGTGCGACGCCGAGATACCCGTACGCACCTGGCTGTGTGGGGCGGGCGACCAACAGGACGCTGTCTCCCGCGCGCGGGATTTGCAGCTTCGAGACCAGCGTCTGCACCTGCACGGTGCTCCCATCGGGCACAGTCGCGGTGATCACGACGATCGGGTCGAAGTTCACCATCTGCCCCGTGTCCACGACACTCATCACCGTCGCCGGAACCTGCGTCCCGCCCGACGCGGCCAGGTCTGCTGCGGTGTGTGAAGTCTGCGCTGCCGTGATCGCGTCCTGCAGCCGCGAGGCGTTCTCCGCACCCATCATCGTCTTCGCGATCCGCCCGGTCAGCCCCCGGCCCTTGGCGATGTTCTCTGCCTGACGCATCGCATCCGTAGCCTGCCCATCGCGGCTCTTCTTCCCAAACAAACCCACTGATCTTCCTCTCGGCTCACAGGTCCCGCCAGCAGGGCTTGGACCGCAGTCCGCGGCACGCGCAATCAGGACAACGAGAGCGTAGCGGCGTGACGACAGTATGTGAAAGCGCATACAAGCCCGGTGTCGGCCGCAGCGTCGGCACGTGCAAGGTGGGCGCTGTGGTCGACGCTGGGCGACCTATTGTGTGGCGGTTCTCACAGAAAATCCGAGTGCGTTACGGTCTTCGACCGTGTCAACACCATCCCCACAGCCCTACGCACCCGCCCCCTCCGTCGCGCCGCGGACCAACACCCTCGCGATCATCTCGCTCGTGCTCGCGTTCGTCGCGCCGCTGATCGGATTCATCCTCGGCTTCGTCGCAGGTCAAGCGTCGCGGTGAGGGTGGTCGTGGACTCGCGGTCGCAGCGGTCATTGTCGGCGGCGCGATCACGCTGCTCTACGTCATCCTCATCGTCGTTGCCGTGCTCGCAGCCGCCTCCGCACCGTCAACCACCTACGGATACTGATCGCGCCCCTGGCCCGACCAACGACGAGGCCTCGCTGCCATTCGGGTGCGAGAGTCCCGTCGTTCAATTCGACGTCGCTCGTAGGCTGCAGCGATGACTGTACCGGCAGCTGTGCCGTGGCCGCCGTTCGATCCGGCGGACCTATCGATCCGCGAACTGCTCGCAAGCTACGTCGCGATCCTCGACGAGCTCAGGCGCCGCGGCCTCGTCCGGACGAGGAAATCCCCGCTCGGAGACCTCGCGGAGAGCCTCGCCATGCGCGCCTACGGCGGATCGCTCGCGCCGAACTCCGAGAAGAGCTATGACCTCATTGCTGACGACGGCCGGCGCATCCAGGTCAAGGCACGCACGGTGCGCGCCGACGACAAGCGCACACAGAACTTCTCGGCCGTGCGCTCGTGGGAGTTCGACGCCGCGCTGTTCCTGCTCTTCGACGCTGCCACATACGACCTGATCTGGGTCCGCGAACTCGACCGCGACCAGACGCAGTCGCTCGGCCGTCGCGTCGAGCACACAAACTCGTCAGCGATCCTCGTGCGCGACGTCGCTCATGCAGGCGCCGACGTAACCGCTCTCGTGCGCGCTGCATACGACCGCATCGACAAGGCGACTGCGTAGGTCGCGCGCGTCTCCGTCACGACAGGATTCCGCAGCCGACTGGCTACGGGCTCCTTGTTCCCCAGAAGCGCCAATTCGCGACCGGCTCAGCGCAGCCGCTTCGTCACGCCGCCCACTTGAGATTGTCGGTCTCGATCGACCGCTCGTCGCCGAACTGCGCCTCGAACGCCTTCTCGAAGGTTTGGTCGTCGTGGTCTGCGCGGAACACGTCACGCAGGTCGTCAATTACAAGACACGCCCTAGGGATCGCGGAGTAGCCGTAATAACGACACAAGCCAGGAGACTTATGGCACTCAGCGGATATCCAATGACCTGCGAGCACATGCCGACCAGTGTCCGATATCCCATCGGACGTTGTAGGGCGTTACGGGTTGAGCAGCATGCAGGCGTGTTGCAGTCACACGTTCTGCGCGAATGCCTGGTCGAAACGGCCGGCCGGCAGCGGCCACAGCAGGGATCGGACGAAGCCGACCGCCTCCGCGGCGCCGTGGAACCGGTCGGTCCCGGCGTCCTCCCACTCGATCGACACCGGGCCGATGTAGCCGATGACGCGGAGGGCCCGGAACGAGTCCTCCCACGGGACGTCCCCGTGCCCGGTGGACACGAAGTCCCACGCCCGGCGCGGGTCGCCCCAGGGCAGGTGCGAGGAGAGGATCCCGTTGCGGCCGTTCCGCCGACGCAACCGCGTGTCCTTGCAGTCGACGTGGAAGATCCGGTCGGCGAATTCGGTGATGAACGACACCGGGTCGATCCCCTGCCACAGCATGTGCGACGGGTCCCAGTTGAAGCCGAACGCCTGCCGGTGGTCGATGGCCTCGAGCGCGCGGACGCTGGTCCAGTGGTCGTAGGCGATCTCGGACGGGTGCACCTCGAGGGCGAACCGCACGCCCTCTGCGTCGAACGCGTCGAGGATCGGGTTCCACCGGGCGGCGAAGTCCTCGTACCCGGCATCGATGACACTGTCCGGGACCGGCGGGAACATCGCCACGTACGGCCAGATCGCCGAGCCGGTGAAGCCGACGACCGTGTCGACGCCGAGCGCCCGGGCGACGCGGGCGGTCAGCCGGAGCTCCTCGGCCGCGCGTTGCCGGACGCCCTCGGCGTCGCCGTCGCCCCAGACGCGGTCACGGACGATGGCCTGGTGGCGGAAGTCGATGGGGTCGTCGCACACCGCCTGCCCGGTCAGGTGGTTCGAGATCGCATGCAGCTGCAGACCATGGTCGTCGAGGATGCGCTTCCGGTCCGCGAGGTACGCCGGGTCCTCCGCGGCGCGCCACACGTCGAGGTGCTGGCCGGAGCAGGCGAGTTCGAGCCCGTCGTACCCCCACTCGGCGGCGCGCCGCGCGACCTCCTCGAGCGGGAGGTCGACCCACTGGCCGGTGAAGAGGGTGACGGGGTTCGGGCTGGTCATCGGACGGTCTCCAGGGTCTCGTGCACGGCGGTCGTGGTGTCGGTGGCCGCCGCACGCACCACGGCGTCGACGATGTGGGCGGAGCGGAGGCCGTCGTCGAAGGTCGGCAGGTCCTCCGGGACGACGCCAGTGACCACGGCGCGGTAGGTGTCGGCGACGAACGCGGCGAAGGCGTCCGGGTAGCCCTGCGGGTGTCCGGCGGGCACGATGCCGAGCCGACGCTGGTCGGGTGCTCCGCGGGACGGGTCGCGGACCACGACCTCGGCGCCGGTCTCGGTGCCGAACCACGCGGACTCCGGCTGCTCCTGGTCGAAGACCGCCGAGGAGACGGAACCGTCCACCTCGAACCAGAGCCGGTTCTTACGGCCGGCGGCAACCTGCGACACGACGACGTTGGCGAGCCGACCGCGTCCGGTGCGGAAGGTCGCGACCGCGGTGTCCTCGGTGGTGACGGTGACCCGTGGGAGGTGCGCCGCGCCTCCTGGCCGGTCCGCACCGAACGACGGGGCGCCGCCGGCGGGACGGGCCTCGTGGACGACGTCCGTGTGCGCGGACACGGCGGTGAAACGCTCCCCGGTGACGAACTCGACGAGGTCGCACCAGTGCGAGCCGATGTCGGCGAACGCGCGGGACGGCCCCCCGGTGGACGCGGACACCCGCCACGAGGACACGTCGGCGTCGTGCATCCAGTCCTGCAGGTAGGAGCCGTGCACGCCGAGGACGCGTCCGAGCCGACCGTCGACGATGCGCGCGCGGATCTCGCGGACGACCGGGTGGTAGCGGTAGAC
Organism: Curtobacterium sp. A7_M15; assembly: GCF_030705415.1. Lineage (GTDB taxonomy): Bacteria > Actinomycetota > Actinomycetes > Actinomycetales > Microbacteriaceae > Curtobacterium. The sequence continues at coordinate 74,483 of NZ_JAUZED010000003.1, forward strand.
GAAGGGCACGGTCGCGACGACGCCCGCAGCCGATGCGGCCGCTGCCAGCTCCTCGGCCTCGTCGACGGAGACCGCGAGCGGCTTCTCGCAGACGACGTGTGCGCCGGCGGCGATGACCGCGAGCGCGTGCGCGTGGTGCTGGTCGTTCGGGCTGCAGACGTGGACCACGTCCGGCCGTGCGGCGAGGAGCTCGTCGAGCGACGCGTACCCGGTCGGCAGACCGAGGGCCGCGGCGGCTTTCCGGGACCGGTCGACCGTCCGACCGAGGACGCCGAGCACCTCGGCGCCCGCGGCACGGGCTGCCCGGACGTGCACGGCGGCGATCATGCCGGTGCCGATGACGGCGACGCGGACTGCTGGCTCGGCGATGGTGAGCTCCTTCTCGGGAGGCGCGGTGAGGCCCGCGCAGGACGGTGGCGGTCGTGTGGTCGCGTGCGGGAGGACGCACGACCCGGGCGGGCCGCGCGTCCTCCGGTGGTTCAGACGCCCTTCGGCACCTGGAGCGAGCGGGTGTCGAGACGGTTCCGGATCTCGGCGTACTCGCGCTCGTTGAGGCGGTAGAAGAGCATCGGCACGATGGCGAGCGCGGCGGCGATCGCGGGGAGGACGTTGACGACCAGGTCGATCCCCTCGAGTGCCTCGGAGGTCTGCGGGCGGTTGGCGACGTAGCCGAAGGCCCCGAGGAGTGCGAGCCCTGCAGCCCCGCCGATCGCGCTGGCGAGCTTCGTGGCGAAGCTGGTCAGGGCGTACGAGGTGCCGTCGCTGCGGATGCCGGTGCGGTCGTCGGCGTAGTCGACGCAGTCGGCGACCATCGCGAGCGAGAGCGGGATCGCGAAACTGCTGAGGCCGTAGAGGACGGTGACGATGATGACGACCGCTGCGTTGCGGTAGTCCACGAAGTACAGGACGCCAAGCGTGGCCGCCTGCGCCGCGAGCGACACGATGAGCATGTTGCGCTTGCCGAAGCGTCGACCGAGCGGAGCGAACAGCAGGATGCCGACGATCGTCGAAGCCGGGGCGAGGGCCATCAGGATGGACACGAGCCCGAAGTTCCCGACGTTGTAGATGTAGTAGTACAGGACGACGGACAGCCGACCGAACAGGCTCATCAGCGAGAACAGCAGCGTCACGAAGAGCAGCATGAGCGGGCCGTTCGTGAACACGACGCGGGCGGTGCTCCGGAGGCTGATGCCCGCGCCGCGCTCCGGGCTGACGATCTCCTTGCTCGTCTTGAACACCGCGAAGAACAGCGGGATCGACGCGACCGCGAAGACCGCGGCCGTGAGCGTGTACCCGTGCACGGTCTGGGTGTGGCCGTCACCGACGCCGGAGAAGAACACGACCATCGGCAGGATGATCAGCGACAGCGTGATGCCGCCGAGGTTCGTGCCGACCATGCGCCACGAGTTGAGCGAGACACGGTCCGCAGTCCGCTCGCTCATCACGGCGGACAGCGCGCCGTACGGCACGTTCACCGCGGAGTACAGCGCGCCGAGCAGTCCGTAGGTCACCACGGCGAACACGAAGCCGAGGGTCCCGTCGCCGAACGGTGCGGTGAAGGCGAGGACGACGAGCACCGCGAGGGGCAACATGCCGAATAGGATCCACGGGCGGAACCGACCCCACCGGGTCCGGGTCCGTTCCGCCATCGCGCCGATGAACGGGTCGATCACGGCGTCGAAGACGCGGGCGATGAGCATGAGCGCGGCGACGGAGGCCGCGGGGAACCCGACGGCGTCGGTGTAGAACAGCGCCAGGTACGAGCTGGTTATGGTCCAGACGAACTGGCTGGCGACGTCGCCGAGGCCGTACGCCATGCGGACGTGGAGCGGCAACGCCGGTGGCGCGGTGGCGGCGTCGATCGGAGCGCTGCCGGCGGCGACGCTCGTGGGGTCGGAGGTGGTGGCCATTGGGATCTCCCTGCACATCGTTGTGGGGTCCCGGTTCCGCGATGGTAGCGGGGACCGGCTCGGTTCGGGTGGTGGTGGAGCGGGTGGTGGAGTGGCGCTGGTGGTGCGGGTCCGGCCGGGGCCGGACGTCTCCGGGCCCTGCCGTCAGGCGCCGACGGCGACCGCGTGGTCGGACGTCGCGGCGTGCTCGGCCGTCTTCTCGGCGAGGAGCCGGTCGGCGGCGCGGACGGCGAGGGCGACGCTCGTGAGCGTCGGGTTCGCGGCGGTCGCGGTCGGGATGACCCCGTTGCCGCCGACGATGAGGTTCCGGGTGCCCCAGACGCGGGACCACGAGTCGCAGACACTCGTGCCGTCGTCGACCGCACCCGCGCGCAGCGTGCCCTGGTAGTGCAGGCTCGTGCCGGCGGGCATCAGCCGCGGCTCGCCGCCGGGGACGAACCCGCCGAGCGACTCGGCTGCGCGCGTCAGGTACTGCTTCGCCTGCTCGATCTCGCGCTCCTCGTGCTCGGTGAGCGCGTAGTCGACGGTCATCGTCGGCATGCCGAGATAGTCGGTCCCGGTGTCGCTGAAGGTGACGGCGTCCTCGTACCGCGGGAGCTTGCGCATCCCGTAGCCGGCCGTGACGTAGCCCCACGCGTTCCCCGCCCACGGCGACCCCTCGGCGAGCGGGAACGGCGTGCGGTCGGTGTACATGAACTGCCCGGCGAACGGGTGGTCGGGGTCCCAGAACGGCAGTCGGTTCACCGCCGAGACCGGGTCGGCGGGGTTCAGCGCCCGACGGGCGAGCTCCCGCTCGAGGTCCTCGGTCGTGGCGTAGCGGCGCATCGTCTCCTCGGCGAGGCCGATGACGCTGAAGACCAGGGGGTGCTCAGTGAGGTAGTGACCGAGGGCGCGGGGTCGGATGCTGGACGCCCAGAGGATCTGCGGCGTGCGGAAGGCATCGGCGGCGAGGACCACCGTGTCGGCGTGCTCCTCGTACCGCCGGCCGGTGGCCACGTCCTCGAGGAGGACGCCGGTCGCCGTACCGTCGTCGTGGAGCACGCGACGGGCGAGGGTGCCCGCGCGGAGCTCGAAGCGGTCAGCGAACGGGCCGTCCGCGTCGGTCAGCGGTCCGAGCACGGTGTCGGTGCCGGCCCAGTACACGGTGCCGTCCGGACGCTCGTCGGCGGCTACCGGCAGGATGGACGGCGCGCTGTCCGCGGGGAACTCGTCCGCGAAGGTGTCCGTGAGACGGGCGTTGATCGCGCGCCCGATCGGTGAGTCCTGGAACGCCGTGTGGGTAACGTGCAGCAGTGCCTCGGCGTCGCGGAGGTGCGCGTCCCACTCGTCGTCCGGGATGAACACGATCCGCTCGGAGTAGCGCGGCTCGGGGGTGGCGCAGGTCCAGTGCGCCCCCTGTCCGCCGACGCATGTGGCGAGGGCGGCGGCGGGGAACGACGGCGCGTGACCGGAGCCCGGACCGCCGAAGTCGACGAGGTGGGTGCCGTGGCGGGCCGTGATCGTGCCCTCCTGGACGATGTGCCCGGCGAGCGCCTGCACTCCGCCGTTCGCCTGCGGGCCCTGCGCCGCGGTCCGTGCGGCGTCGCGCTCCGAGGCGTCGGCGACGTTCCGCAGGTTCATGCCGGGTCGCTCGGTGAGCTGGGGGCCGAGCTCGACCATGAGCACGGTCGCTCCGTCGTCGCCCTCGAGGATGCGGCGGGCGAACGTCGCGCCGATCGGTCCACTGCCGACGATGACCACTCGCTGCGTCATGGGTGTCCCTCTTCCTGCGGCCGCCGTTGGCCGCGTGTCGGTGGCCGTTGCAGCCACGGGGAGAACATAAGCACGGGTCATGCAAAAGTCAACAAGAAATGTTTGAAGTGAGTTGAAGATGACGCTTTTCACGTGTACCGTGCAGAAGTCGGTCCGGCGCAGAAGCCGGAGTGGTCCTCCTCCGCGACGAGGCGTGATCCGGGCTGGAAACCCCCTGGCGTCACCGGAAGGAGAGGCCCTTGCCCGAAGAGACCGTGTCGGTCCGCGACCGCCTCGTGTTGTTCACACTCGCCGCCGCCCAGCTGCTCGTGATCCTCGACACGACCATCGTCAACATCGCCGTGCCACGGGCGCAGGTCGACCTGCACCTGAGCGACGAACTCCGCCAGTGGGTGATCACCGGCTACGCCCTGGCGTTCGGTTCCGTCCTGTTGATCGGCGGCCGGATCGCCGACTTCTGGGGCCGCAAGCGCACGTTCCTCCTGGGACTGGCGCTCTTCGGGGCGGCGTCGCTCTGGGGCGGCCTGTCGACGGTCGGCGTCGAGCTGATCGGCGCTCGGGTGCTGCAGGGCGCCGCTGCCGCGCTCATGGCCCCGGCGTCCCTGTCGCTCGTCAGCGTCACGTTCCCGTCGGGCCGGGCACGCAACGTCGCGTTCGGTCTGCTCGGGGGCATCGTGTCGTCGGGTGCCGCGGTCGGGCTCATCCTCGGCGGAGTGCTCACCGAGTGGACGAGCTGGCGCTGGTGCCTCCTCGTCAACGTGCCGATCGTCATCGCCGCGTTCGTCGCCGCCGTCCCGGTCCTGCGCGAGAGCCGGTCGTCCGAGCGCTCCCGCTACGACGTCGCCGGGGCCGTCACGGTCGCGCTCGGCTTCGGGGCACTCGTGTACGGGCTGACGCGTGCCGAGGCCGGTTGGATCGAGGGCGGCGCGCTGCTGTTCGTCATCGTCGGCGTCCTCCTCCTCGTTGCGTTCGTCGTCATCCAGCAGCGGACCTCCGCGCCGCTGCTGCCGCTCCGGGTGGTCCTGCACCGGGCCCGCGGTGGGGCGATGCTTGTGCAGGCGTGCAGCGGTGGCGTGGTGGTCGGGATGACGCTCTACCTCACGTTCCACCTACAGCAGGTGCTGCACTTCTCACCCCTGGCCTCCGGGCTCGCCACCCTTCCCTTCGCTGTCGCGATCGCCGCGACGATCCCGGTCCTGGTCCGCTTCATCCCGCGCACCGGCCCGAAGCCCATGCTCGTCGGCGGCCCCCTCGTCGCCGCCCTCGGCCTCGTGCTGCTCAGCCGTGTCAGCGCCGACGGGTCCTACTGGACCGAGGTCCTGCCCGGGCTCGTCGTGATGGGCGTCGGCATGGCCGGCATCTTCATGCCCGCGCAGAGCGTCGCCCTGGCCGGCGTCGACGAGCGCGACGCCGGAGCCGCAGCCGCCGCTTCCAACGCCGCGAACCAGATCGGCGGCTCGATCGGCCTCGCCGTCCTCACGAACCTCTACCTCGCCGCGACCGAGGGCTCCCCCGACCCGGGCGTCCTCGTCCAGGGCTACTCGGCGGTCTTCCTCGCCAGCGCCGGGATCCTCGTCGTCGCCGCGGCCATCGCCGCGTTCGTCATCACCTTCCGGACGCGCGGCGGCGTGACCGCCGCGATCCCCTCCGACCACACCGCCCCGATCCTCTGAAAGGGAACGACCATGGCAACGCACAACGTCTTCATCAACCCACTGAGCCTCCGCACCGACGCGGACGGCGCGAAGCTCCTCCTCCACCTGCCCTGGTACCGCAGCCTGTGGCTCTCCGTCGTGGACGAGATCGTGGTGACCTTCGACGGCCAGGAGCTCACGCAGGACCAGCTCACCTTCCGCTTGAACGGCCGGTCGTACCGCGTCGCCGAGCTCCGTGAGCAGGTGGACACGCTCTGGTTCCTCCAGGACGTCGCCGAACTCGCCCTCGACCTCGATGCCCCGGTCACCGTCGGCGAGCACCACACCGTCGAGGTCCGCGCGAAGCTGACGCTCGTCTACATGCAGATCCGACCCGAGCTCTACGTGCCGCAGAACGTCCACCAGGTGCTCGACCTCGAGGTCCTCCCCCAGGACGCACCGGCAGCGCCCCGGCCGACGGTCCACACGCGCGACGTAACCCCGGAACCGGAGCAACCCGACGAGCCGTTCAAGCTCGGCCTCACGCTGTACTCGGCGACGAACGAGATGGTCGCCGGGCACTACGACCTCGACTCGCTCCTCGCCCGCGTCGCCGAGCAGCAGGTCGGCCCCGGCATCGAGATCGTCGCCTCGCAGATGATCCGCTCCTACCCCGTCGTCACCGCCGAGTTCGAGCGGGAGTGGCGGAGTGCGTTCGACCAGTACGGATTCGAGCCGTCGTCGTACGGCGCGAACCTCGACTTCGGGCGACTCCGGACCCGTGACATGGACAACGACGAGGAGTACGAGTTCTCGGCGCACATGCTGCGCGGTGCGAAGCGTCTCGGCTTCCCGCTCGTGCGCATCCAGAGCACGCGTCGCGCACTGCTCGAGCGGCTCGTTCCCCTCGCCGAGGAGCTCGATCTCAAGCTCGGCTACGAGATCCACGCCCCGCACGGCCCGAACACACCCGCGACGATGGAGGTGCGCGAACTGTTCGACGAGCTCGACTCGCCGCTGCTCGGCTTCGTCGCCGACTTCTCGTCGACGATGCACGCGATGTCGCCAGCCCTGCTCAAGGCGGTCCGTCGTCTCGGCCTCGACGACGCCGCGGTCCAGCGTCTGCAGGAGATCTGGGCGACCGACGCCCCCGGGACGGAACGGCAGGCACAGTTCCTCGACTACCTCCGCTCGCGGGACATCGAGCCGGCGATCCTCGGCTCGTTCGCGCACCTGGCGTTCAACATGCACGGGCACGTGCCGATCGAGGAGTGGCAGGACATCATGCCGCAGATCCTGCACGTGCACGCGAAGTTCTACGACATCGACGAGGACGGCAACGAGCCGGCGATCGACTACCGCGGGCTCGTGCAGGAGTTCGCGCGAGGTGGCTTCAGCGGGTACATGTCGAGCGAATGGGAGGGGCACGCCTTCCTCGACGTCGAGGACGCCGACTCGATCGCCCTCGTCCGCGAACAGCACAACCTGATCCGGCGTGCGATGCACGAGGTCATGTCGCCTACGCTGGCGAAGTAACCGGACACGACAGACGCGGACGAGGGATGACCACCTACACCGAGACGACTCGACAGGCAGTCGACAGCGTCGGGAGCCTCCTGGCGGTGGTCAACCTCGTCCGCACCGGTCGTGCACGGACACGACCGGGCCTCGCCCAGACGCTCGGGCTCGGACGCACCGTCATCGCGCAGCGCGTCGACCAGGCCATCGACGTCGGCTACCTCGAGGAGAGCGAGCTCGGGGAGTCGACGGGTGGTCGTGCTCCGCGAACGCTCCGCTTCCGGTCGGAACGCGGCCACATCGTCGTCTGCGCGCTCGGTGCCCTGCACATCCGCGTCGGGGTGTCCGACCTCGACGGCACCATCCTGCGCAGTGACCACCGCGAGTGGGACATCGCGCAGGGCCCGAAGGCGACGCTGCAGGTCGCCCAGGACATGATCGACTCGCTCCTGGCCGGTGTCGACTCCTCGCCGATCTGGGGTGTGGCGGTCGGCGTCCCCGGTCCGGTCGATTTCGCGACCGGTCGTCCCGTCACCCCGCCGATCATGCCGGGCTGGGACGCCGTCGACATCCGCGGCGCGTTCGAGCGGAAGTACCACGCACGCACCTGGGTGGACAACGACGTGAACCTGCTCGCCCTGGCGGAACGTGCCCGCCGCGGTGACGACGAGCACCTCGACCTCATCTACCTCAAGGTCGGGACCGGCATCGGCGCGGCGTTCCTGTTCGACGGGCACCTGCACCGCGGTGTCTCCGGCGCGGCAGGCGACATCGGGCACACCCCGGTGGCGAACGGCGACGGCCTCACCTGCCGCTGCGGCAAGACCGACTGCCTCGAAGCCACGGCCGCCGGCTGGGCGCTCATCCGCGACGCGCAGGACGCCCTCGACGCGGGCGAGGCATCCGACCTCCGCCCGACCTCCGAGGCACGGGCCCTCGTGCCCGAGGATCTCGCTCTCGCCGCACGGCGGTTCGACCAGCTCGCCCTCCGACTCGTCGGGCGGTCGGCGGAGCGCGCCGGGGCGGCGGTCGCCGTCCTCGTGAACGCGCTCAACCCGTCCGTCGTGGTCACCGGCGGGGCGATCAGCTCCGCCAACGACGCGTTCACCGTCCCCTTCGCACGCGCCGTCCACGACGCCGCACTCCCCTTGACCGCCCGCAACCTCTCGATCGTGCACTCCCAGGCGGATCGTGACGAACCGATCGCCGGCGGCAACGCGCTCGTCATCGAGCAGCTCTTCGAGCGCTCGTTCAGCGAATGGTTCGCGGACGGACAACCTACTGCGCCCTGATACCCAGCGCGCGGCAGCGATGGGCAGTCCTGCGGGGTCTGCTTAGAAGGCGTTGGCCTGCCGAGACTGCCTGGCGCGCGTCATTCCTCCCGCGACATGGACGTCAGGTCAGCAAGACCAGCGGCTGGCCTTCAAAACGGTGGTCCTTCTGATGAATCGTCCTCGGTTGGCTGCCGCTCCTATGCGGGTGCCAGCACCGGGTGGTGTGGCGTTTCGTGGTCAGCGTAGTAGACGGTCTCGAGCTCGTCGGGCGGGACGTGTCCGAGGGTGGAGTGCAGGCGTCTGGCGTTGTACCAGTCGACCCATCCGGCGGTGACCCATTCGACGTCGGCGATCGTGCGGAGCGGCCCGGGGCGGAACGGGGAGCCGTCTCGGATCGCTTCGTTCTTGAACAGCCCAATCGTCGATTCGGCGAGGGCGTTGTCGTACGCATCGCCGATCGATCCGATCGACGCGGCGATGCCCTCGAGCGCGAGCGTCTCCGCGAACGCCACGGACGTGAACTGGGAGCCGGCGTCGCTGTGATGGATCAGACCGTCCTCGGCGGGGTGGCCACCATGGTCGCGTCGCCACAACCCCATCCGCAGCGCGGTCGTCACCAACGGGATCGTCTTGATCGTCGACGCGTGCCAGCCGACGATCGCGCGCGAGAAGCAGTCGATCACGAACGACACATAGACGAACCCGGCCCACGATCTGACGTACGTGAAGTCCGCGACCCTGCGCTTGGAGACCTGAAGCCCGCGTCGGCGCAGCAGGGCGGTCATCTTCCGCCGCCCATACATCGATTCGGGAGACGGCTCGCCCTTCTCGTTCACCCGCACGGCGAGGATCGCGTCGATGACCACCGCGTCCGCGAGGTCGCGGTCGCTGGGCCGGGCCCGTTTCCATGCCCGGTAGGTCCGCTCGGCGACCTGCACGCCCTGCTCCCGCAGGACCTGGCAGATCGACCCGACCGAGCGGCCTTTGGCCCGCTGCTCCTCGATGAACCCGAGGATCAGCGGCGTCGGGGGTCGAGTTCCCCGGCGAAGAAAACCGCCGCGTCCCGCAAGATCGCGTTCGCTTCCCGCAGCTCACCGTTCTCCCGCTCGAGCCGGCGGATCCGCTCCGACTCGCTCGAGGTGACCCCCTGCCGGTCGCCGGCATCGACCTGCGCCTGCCGCACCCACCGGCGCAAGCTCTCAGCCCCGAACCCCAACCGCGCCGACACGCTCTCGCACGCGGCCGTCAGGTTCGGATACTCATCGAGATGATCGAGCACGAGCCGGACCGCACGCTGCTTCGTCTCCTCCGGAATCCTCTTCGGCATGATCAACATCTTCCTTCCAGACTCGAAAGGAAACGGCATCACACCGGGGACGGTTCACCGGCACCGGCACCCGCACCGGCACCGGCACCGGCACCGGCACCGGACGAGGGTGGCGGCGCGACCGCACTCTGCAATGACGGGACGCTTTCCTACGCAGCTCACCACCAAGGGGCTTGCTCTCATCACGGAGGTGTCGCCAAGTTCTACAGGTGAAACGGTCTGGAACCAACGGCAGCGTCCGTCCCGTCGGGCTGTCGCACGAGCGGGGCGAGGATGTCGGCGCTCGCTCCTACGGTGTGGGTAATGCTCACGTCCGTGAGCGCTGATGGCAAAGGAGCCGATCATGCGAGTCGCCCCGTATCACTCGACGAATCAGTCAGACCCCGACGTTCACCACGACG
>NZ_JAUZED010000030.1 GCF_030705415.1 Curtobacterium sp. A7_M15
GCGGCAGGCGCGGCCGGCCGCTGCCGACCGACCCGCCGCGCCCCTACGCGACCGGCGCCGGCACCGCCAGCAGCTCGCGCACCCGCGGCGCGACCTGCGTGCCGTAGAGCTCGATCGACCGCATCATGTCCTCGTGCGGCAACCGCCCCGTCGCGTACCGCATGTCGAACCGCGAGACCCCGAGGATCCGCATGTTCCGCGCGATCTTCCGGGCGACCGTCTCCGGCGACCCGACGTAGAGCGAACCGCCGGCCGAGAGCCCGGCGCGGTAGCCGGCGGCGTCCAGGGGCGGCCAGCCGCGCTCCCGACCGAGCTGGTCGGTGACGGCCTTGTGGTACGGCCAGTAGCGCTCGGCGGCCTCCTCGTCGGTGGCGGCGACGAACCCGGGCGAGTGCATCGCGATCGGCTGCTGCGGCAGGTCGAGCTGTGCGAGCGCCTGGCGGTAGAGCCGCGAGAACGGGGCGAACTGCGCGGGCTGCCCACCGATGATCGCGAGGAAGAGCGGGAGCCCGTAGGACGCCGCACGGATGACGGACTGCGGGGAGCCGCCGACGCCGATCCAGGTCGGGATGGGGCCGTGCTCGAGCTTCGGGTAGACGTCCTGGTCGACGAGCGACGCGCGCTTCGTGCCGGACCAGGTGACCTTGTCGCCCCCGCGGAGGGCCGCCCACAGCTGGAGCTTCTCCTCGAAGAGGACCTCGTAGTCGCTCAGCTCGTAGCCGAACAGCGGGAAGGACTCGGTGAAGGACCCGCGACCGAGGATGACCTCGGCGCGGCCGTCGGAGATCGCGTCGACGGTGGCGAAGCGCTCGTACACGCGGACCGGGTCGTCCGAGGAGAGCACGGTCACGGCGCTGCCCAGACGGATGCGCGAGGTCGAGGCGGCGATCGCGGCGAGGACGACCTCGGGGGCGCTCACGATGAAGTCGGCACGGTGGTGCTCGCCGACGCCGATGAAGTCGAGGCCGACCTGGTCGGCGAGGACGGCCTGCGCGACGACGTCGCGGATGCTCTGCGCGTCGGACTTGACGCTGCCGTCGGGCAGTTCCGTGACGTCGCCGAACGTGTCGAGGCCGAGCTGCACGGGGCCGATCCGCTCGGGTGCGGGCGGCGGCACGTCCGAGGGGCGGTCGGTACCGAATGCGTTGCTCATGGTCTCCTCCACTGACGACCGTCACACAATTCAATGCGTTTGCATTGAATGTACCACGCGGGCACCCGATCCGCACCCGCCGCGAGTAGCGTCACGCCCATGCCGCAGATCCCCGACCAGACCGGCCGCCGCATCGTCGTCACCGGCGCGAACAGCGGAACCGGCAAGGAGACCGCCACCCGCCTCGCCGCCGCCGGCGCCTCCGTCGTGCTCGCCGTGCGGACGATCGCCAAGGGCGAGCAGGCCGCGGCCGACATCCGCGCCGCACACCCCGACGCCGACGTCGAGGTGCGCGAGCTCGACCTCGCCGACCTCGCGAGCGTGCGACGGTTCGCCGCGGGCATCGCCGCCGACGACCGGACGCTCGACGTCCTCGTCAACAACGCCGGGGTGATGGCGCCCCCGAAGCGCTTCGAGACGGTGGACGGCTTCGAGCTGCAGTTCGGCACGAACTTCCTCGGTCCGTTCGCCCTGACGAACCTGCTGCTCCCGACCCTGCTGCGCTCGCCCGACGCCCGGGTCGCGACGATGTCGAGCCTCGCGGCGATCCCCGGCCGGATCCGGTTCGACGACCTGCAGTGGGAGCACGGCTACAACGGCTGGCGGGCCTACGCGCAGTCGAAGCTCGCCGACCTGCTGCTGGCCCTGCACCTGCACCGGCTGTCGGTCGAACTCGACTGGCCGCTCGTGAGCACCGCCGCCCACCCCGGCTACACCCGGACGAACCTGCAGTCGGCGGGTCGGTCGCTCGGCCGCTCGAAGCCGGTCCGCTCGTCGGACCGGGCGCTGCCCTTCACGCAGGACGTCGCGCAGGGCTCCGAGCCGCTGCTCTACGCCGCGGTCGGCCCGAACGCGGTCGGTGGGGCGTACTACGGGCCGTCGGGGCCGTTCGGACTCGTCGGACCGACCACGACCGTGACGATCCCCGGCTCGGCGCGGAAGGCCGACCTGGCCCGGTCCCTCTGGGCCGTGGCCGAGGACCTCACCGGCACCGCACCGCCGGCCTGACGGTCGGGATCGCGGTCCAGGAGGCGCGGCTCACCCCCGCCAGTCGACCGTCAGAACCGCACGTGGTCGCGTTCGAACGCCGCGGTCACCGCCGCCGCGATCGCCCGCTGTCCACGCGCCGTGGGGTGCACGTCGTCGGACTGCATCCACGTCGGGTGCCCCCGCAGCGGTTCACCGATGTCGACGTAGGTGCCACCCTCGCGGGCCAGGGCGTGCCGGAGCGCCCCCGAGATCGACGCGAGCTGCGCGGGCGGGGCGTCCTCGTTCCAGATGGCGCTCAGTCCGATGAGCCGGGCGTGCGGCAGCCGGCGGTGCACCTCGTCGACGACCTGGTCGGTGGCGCTCCGGACGAGGGCGGTGTCGAGGCCGAGGTCGTTCGAGCTCGCCTGCACGACAACGACCTCGGGGCGGAGTCCGATCGCACGCTTGACGATGGTCGCGTAGTCGCTCGCGCAGTCGTCGTCGTCACCGAGGGCGGCCACGCCGGCACCGTCGCACGACAGGTTCGTGAGCGACCAGCCCTGGGCGTCCGCGACGAGGGCCGGCCACGCCTCGGCGGTGGTGAGACCGTGCCCGGCGGTGATCGAGTCACCGACGACCACGACGTCGACGCCCGCGGCGTCGTCCCACGGTCGTGTCGGCTCGGCGGTGGAGCGCGTCCCGGCAGTGCTGTGCGTCCCGACGGGACCGTGCGTCCCGACGGGACCGTGCGTCCCGTCGGCGGCCGCCGGTGGACCCGAGGCGCACGACCCGAGGGAGACGGCCACGACGACGGCCGTGAGGACGGCGAGCACGCTCCGGGTTGCGGTGGTCACGAACGGTGACCGTACGCGCTCCGACCATGACCGGCCGCGCCGTGCGCTGCGGGTGCGCTCAGGCGTGGTGCAGCTCGACCGAACCGTCCAACCGCCCGGGCTCGGTCAGCCGGGCGTGCTGCAGCACGGTGCGCCCGGGTCCCACCGCCGCCGCGACGATCGACAGCGTGGCGACGTGCCCCTCCGCCTCGTGGGCGTCCCGGAGGATCGCGTCCGGGTCGTCCGCGGGCAGCGAGGCCGACTCGGCGAGCAGGCCGAACCAGCCGCCCCACCCGTCGCCGGCGTCGGCACCGGCGTCGGCCGCGCGCAGTTCGTCGAAGGGGCCGAGCACCGGCGGACCGACCGGGGCGCCGACCGCGCGGAAGGCGTCGAGCCAGCGGCCGACGCGCGGCGCAGCGGGGTCGTCCGGTTCGCCGTGCGTGACCATGTGCACGCCGGGGCCGAGCACGGTCGTCCGGACCTCGGTGCCGTCCCAGGTCGTGACCTCGGCGCCGTCGGCCGTCGCCCGGACGAGGTTGAACGCGCGCGTCGTGGGGACCGTGCCGTCGTGACCGGGGAGTGCACCGGTGACCGCGTCGAGCGGGACGACCCCGCGGGTGGTCCAGGTGCCGTCGTCGGTCGGTACCGGTTCGCCACGGTTGAGGACGACCGCGAGGCCGGCCTCGTCGGAGGCCGCGAGCCACGCCCCGCCGGCCGAACGGTCACGGACGCCGCGGACCGACGGGTCACGGTCGGGCCACCAAGCGGCGGGCGGGTCCCACGGACGCTCCGGGGACTCGTCGCGCATGGCGAGCATCGTGACGGGCCACTCGGACCCCGGGTCGACGCGGACGACGACGGTGCACATGGGAACGATCCTCGCACGGGGTCCCGGGTAGCGTGACCGGTGTGAACGCAGCAGCAGAGGGCCGTCTGACCGTCGTCGTCGGGATCACCGGGGGCATCGCAGCGTACAAGGCCGTCGGCGTCGTCCGCGACCTCGTCAAGCGCGGCCACGACGTGCACGTCGTCCCGACCGAGGGCGCACTGCGCTTCGTCGGGCTGCCCACCCTCGAGGCGCTCAGCCGCAACCCCGTCACCACGAGCGTGTTCGACGACGTCGCCGAGGTGCGCCACGTCTCACTCGGGCGCCGGGCAGACCTCGTGGTCGTCGCCCCGGCCACGGCGGATGCCCTTGCCCGGATGACCTCCGGGCTCGCCGGGGACCTGCTCGGCACGACGCTGCTCGCGACGGAGGCACCCGTCGTCGTGGCGCCCGCGATGCACCCGCAGATGTGGGAGCACCCGGCGACCCGGGCGAACGTCCAGACCCTGCGGGACCGCGGCGTCCGGTTCGTCGGCCCCGTGGTCGGGGCCCTGACGGGCGACGACGCCGGGATCGGTCGGATGGCGGAGCCCGAGGACATCGTGGCCGGTGCACTCGCCGTACTGCAGCGCGGGACGGAAGCGGACGGCACCGGCACCGGTACCGGCACCGGAGCCCGTGGCGAACTCGGCGACCTCGCCGGCGTCCGCGTCGTCGTGAGCGCCGGCGGCACACGGGAGCCCTTCGACCCGGTCCGCTTCGTCGGCAACCGCTCGAGCGGCCGCCAGGGCGTCGCGATCGCCGCCGAGGCCGCGCGACGCGGCGCCGACGTGACGCTCGTGAGCGCGAACGTCGAGGCGTCCCTCACCGCCGGGCTCGACGCGACCGTCGTCCCCGTCGGTTCTGCCCTGGAGCTGGCCGACGCGGTGCAGGCCGCTTCCGCCGACGCCGACGTCGTCGTGATGACCGCTGCCGTCGCCGACTACCGCCCGTCAGAGGTGCGAGCCGACAAGCTCAAGAAGGAGGCGCAGGGCGACACCATGACGCTCGAGCTGGTGCGCAATCCCGACGTCCTCGCCGACCTCGTCGCGTCCCGTCGGACCGGGCAGATCATCGTCGGCTTCGCGGCGGAGACCGAACCCGACCGCGCCGCACGCATCGAGCTCGGCCGCGCCAAGATCGCCCGGAAGCCGGCCGACCTGCTCGTCGTGAACCACGTCGGCTGGTCGGCGGGGTTCGAACGCGAGGAGAACGCCGTCGAGGTACTCGTCCCCGGCGGCGAGGTGGTCCGCGAGGCGTCCGGCAGCAAGACCGACGTGGCGACCGTCGTCCTCGACCTCGTCGCCACTGCCCTGACCTGAGCGCTCCCCGAGTGTCCCGGGCGCACCACGGGCACCATGGGGACATGCGACGACGCGAGCGCGAACGACGCGCCACCCGGACGGCCGCCCTCCTCGCCGTCCTGCTGGGCGGGGCCGGCGTCACCCACTTCCTGCGGCCGACCGGCTACGACCGGATCGTCCCGGACGCCCTCCCGAAGCGCCTGACCACCCTGGCGTCCGGCGCCGCCGAGCTCGGCATCGCGACCGGCCTGGCGATCCCCGCCACGCGCCGTGCTGCGGGCTGGGCCGCCGCCGTGCTCTTCCTCGCCGTCTTCCCGGCGAACGTGAAGATGGCGGACGACCTGCTCGACAGCCCGCGGTCGACGCGCGCGATGCGGCTCGTCTCGGTGCTCCGCCTGCCGCTGCAGGCACCCCTCGTCGCCTGGGCCGTGCGCGTCGGTCGGCACGCGCCACGACGGTGACCGTGCCCGCGCGGGACCGGGCGGCGGTCGCCCTGCTGCATCGCCCGGTGACGGTGCACGCCTGGGAGGACGTCGTCTTCGCGCACTGGCGCCACGAGCCCGCGTCCCTCGCTCGACTGGTGCCCCGCGGCACCCGCCCCGACGTCGTCGACGGGAGTGCGTGGGCCGGTCTCACGGCGTACGTCTTCCGCGAGACGCGGGTGCCGCCGTTCCCGCCGTCGGGACGACTCGGATCGATGACCGAGGTGACCGTCGAGGTGCTCACCGTCGACGACCGCGGCCGCCGCGGGGTCGCCTACCGCACGGTCGACACCGCGAACGTCCCCGCGATCGTCGCCGCCCACACCCTGCTCGGGGTGCCGTACACGTTCGCGCACGCGCGGGCACGTCGTCGTGGCGACACGCTGTCCTACCGATCGGTCCGGCACCCGGCACGGTCGCTGCAACCGGCCCGGTCGCTGCTCCGCTCCCCGCGGTTGCGCGGTCGGCCGCGCCACGACGCCACGGTCCGGGTCGTGGTCGGCGATGTCGTCGACGACCAGCTGGCGACGGACCTCACGACCCGGCAGGGGATCCACGCCCGGCACCTCGCCCAGACGCTGTTCTGGCAGCGCCAGCACGAGCCGCTGACGATCCGGTCGGCTCGCCTCGAGCGCCTCGGCGGCGACCTGCCGGACGCCGTCGGGATGCCCGGGCTCCTCGACCGCGAACCCGACTCGCTGCTCGTCGTGGACGGCACGACCGTCCGGTACGCCTGGGGGGACGTGGTCCGGTGAACGACGACCCTCACGACCTCGACCGGTTCGTCCGTGCGCAACAGGGCACGTACGAGACCGCGCTCGCCGAGCTCCGCAGCGGCCGGAAGTCCTCGCACTGGATGTGGTTCGTGTTCCCGCAGCTGAGCGGACTCGGCCGCTCGCCGACCGCGCAGCGCTACGCACTGGACGGCGTCGACGAGACGCGGGCCTACCTCGCCCACCCCGCCCTCGGGCCGCGGTTGCTCGAGGCGACCAGCGCGGCGGGGACCGCTCCCGCCCGGACCGCCGACGAGCTGCTCGGCGGCGTCGACGCGCTGAAACTCCGGTCGTCCATGACGCTCTTCGCAGCGGCCGCCGACGACCCCGGACCGTTCCGGGCCGTCCTCGACCGCTGGTACGGCGGCACCGAGGACCCGGTCACCATCCGGCTGCTCCACCCCCACGACTGACACGCTGCCGACCGACAGGGACACCGTTCACATATCAGGTACGGTGAACCGTGCGTCCACACCGACCGGTGGGGCGACCGCGCGCCACGATCCCGGAGGAACCCCATGCCGGTCCCCAGCAGTGCACCGACCGAGCACCAGCTGCTCCGCGACACCGTCCGGCTCAAGATCCACGCGGCCATCATGGACGGCACGCTCGAACCCGGGGAGCGGCTCAACGACGACGAGCTCATCGCCTGGCTGGGCGTCTCCCGCACCCCGATCCGCGAAGCCCTCAGCCAGCTCGCGCGCGCCGGACTCATCGAGATGGCGCCGAACCGGTACACCCGGGTCACCACACCGGACCCGGCCGAGGTGGTCGAGGCACTGCAGACCCTGGGCGTCCTGTTCGGCGGGGTCGTCCGGCTGGCGGTCCCCCGGCTCGGTGCGAGCGCGAAGAAGAAGATCCTCGCCCAGCTCGACGCCACGATCGCGGACTACGAGTCGCACGACGTCGCGGCGGTGAACCGTGACGCACTCGCGGTGTTCGCCCGCTACGTCGAGGAGTGCGGCAACGAGAACCTCCAGCGCGTCTGCCGGGACACCATGGACGGTCTCGCCTTCCGACTGCGACTGCCGAACCTCGACGAACTCGTCGACTGGGACCAGATGGCCGCCGACTTCCGCCGCCTGCGCGAGGCCACCGCGTCCGGGGACAACATCGAGGCGGAGCTCGCGACCGAGGCGATCCACCTGCTCCCCGGCGAGAAACGCTGACTCCACCTGAGTCGCCGTACAGGAACGTGCCCGTCCCGCCCTCGCGAGTGGGGCACGCGCCGTTCCCGATGGTCTGCGTCGACGCGCTGCGAGCGGGCCGGACGCTCACGGTCACTCGCCCCGACGAGCCGGTAGCATCGCCCCGACCACCCCGTCGAGCGACCCGGAGCACCACATGAGCCACCGCCAGCCGGACCGTACCGAGATCGCCGCGCGCCTCGCCGCAGCGGTCGGCCGCATCAACCGGCGGGCCCGCTCGGACTCGGCTTCGCTCGGGTACGGCCTCGTCTCGGCCCTCGCGACCATCCAGCGCGACGGACCCCTGCGCCCGGGCGACCTGTCGCGGATCGAGGTCGTCACGAAGCCGACGATGACCCGGATCCTCACCGAGCTCGAGCAGCGCGGGTTCATCGAGCGTGAAGCGGACCCCCGGGACGGCCGGGCGTTCATGGTGACCGCCACTCCCGAGGGCGTCGCGGCCGTCGAGGAAGCCCGGTCGACGCGCACCGGCATCGTCGCCGAGCTCATCGCCGACCTGCCCGAAGCCGACGTCGACGCGATCGCCGCGGCACTCGACGCCCTCGAACGCGTCGCGCAGGGCGAGCGCGTCCAGGAAGCTCACACCTCCCGGGCCTGATCAAGCCGTTACCGAACCGTTACCAACGGGTGGACGGACGGTTCTGCCAGACAAACTGGACGGTGCGCTCAGCAACACCGGTCAGGGTGGCGGCTTCGCCCAGCGGCGGCCACCCCACGGTCGCCCGTCGGCGGACGGACGGGCCCCACACCACCGTCCGGTCCTCCCCCGGCTCGCGAACTCCCGACGACGGTCCCCCGGACGCCCGCACCCCTGCGCGCTCCCCACCCCGCGCGCACCGTCCCGAGTCACGCACCACGAGCCGGCCGACCACCGGAATCGATGACAGGACGCAACACCGAACTGCCCACCACCACCGCCTCGACCCGACGTGAGGCCCTGGACTCCCCCAACCGCCGCCTCCGCCGCGCGCTCCGCCGCCCCGCCACGCTCATCGTGGGCGGGGCCGCGGTCCTCGCGGTCGCCGGAGGCATCGCCACCGTCGGCACCCAACCCGCGATCGGCGAGGCCCTCGGCATGCCGACCGCCAGCGCGACCGCTGCGCCGGCACTCGCCGGGACCGCGCTCGACCGTGCCCAGGCGGCGGCGACCATCGCCACCGCCGAGACGATCGCCGACTCCGCCAACGAGAAGACCGACACCCGCGTCCTCGAGCGCCGCATCGACGCACTCGACGACTACCGGAAGCTCTCCGGTGCGGCGCTCACCTCGCGGATCTCCTCGACGGTCGCCGCCACGACGGCGGTCGCGGACGCCAGCGCCGCACAGGACAAGCGGGACGCCGACGCGAAGGCCGCCGCTGCCGCCGCAGCGAAGCGTGCCGCCCAGGAGCGGGCAGCCGCCGCCGAGGCCGCGCGCGCGCAGGCCGCCGCGAACACCGTCGCCGGCGCGAAGTCGACCGCGAGCTCGATGGCGTCGTCGAAGTACGGCTGGGGTTCCGACCAGTTCCAGTGCCTCGACAGCCTCTGGACCAAGGAGTCCGGCTGGAACTACCAGGCCGTGAACGCGAACGGCGGCGCGACGGGCATCCCGCAGGCACTCCCCGGCTCGAAGATGGCCACGGTCGGCTCGGACTGGCAGACCAACGCGACCACCCAGATCACCTGGGGTCTGCAGTACATCAGCGACGCGTACGGTACCCCGTGCGCCGCGTGGTCGCACTCGCAGGCGTCGAACTTCTACTGAGCCGACGGCGGCACGGAACGACGAACGGCCCCGGGTCCTGCACCCGGGGCCGTTCGTCGTGTAGGCATACCCAGGTGACCACCATCGGACTCCGCCGCATGGCACCCCGGGACCCGACCGAGGGACACCGCGCCGCCAGCCCCCTCGAGCTCCTCTTCGACCTCGTCTTCGTGGTCGCCGTCGGGTTCGCCGCGACGAACCTGCACGAGATCGAGGTCGAGGGACACGTCTCGTCGGCCGTCCTCGCCTACGCCTTCGTCTTCTTCGCGATCTGGTGGGCGTGGATCAACTTCACCTGGTTCGCCACCTCGTTCGACACCGACGACTGGCTCTACCGCGTCATGACCTTCGTGCAGATGGCCGGGGTGCTCGTGCTCGCGGCCGGGGTGCACGCCGCGATGGTCGAGGGATCGACCACGGTCGTCGTGCTCGGGTACGTGATCATGCGGCTCGCCCTGGTCGGGCAGTGGCTCCGGGTCGCCGCGTCGTCGCCGGAGTACCGGCGGACCGCGCTCCGGTACGCCGGCGGCATCGTCGTCGTCCAGGTGCTCTGGGTCCTCGCGATCCTGCTGCCGGACGACGTCGCCTGGGGCGTGGTCCCGGTGCTCATCCTGCTCGAGGTCCTCGTGCCGCCCTTCGCCGAGGCCGGCACGCGGACGACCCCGTGGCACACCCGGCACATCGCGGAGCGGTACTCCCTCTTCACGCTCATCGTCCTGGGCGAGGGGCTCGTGGCGTCGGCGAACGCGGTCATCGACGGCATCGCGCACGCCGAGCACCTCGGCTCGCTCCTCGTGCTCGCCGCGTGCGGACTCGTGATCGTCGCCGGACTCTGGTGGATCTACTTCTCCCGCGAGCAGCACGACCACATCCGGTCGCTGCCGACCGCGCTGGTGTTCGGGTACGGGCACTACCTCGTGTTCGCCGCCGCCGGGGCACTCCCGGCGGGGATCGAGGTCGCGGTGAGCGCGGACGCGGGCGAGGCGGACCTGTCGCACGCGTCGGTCGCCGCCACGATCGCCGTGCCGGTCGCGCTGTTCGTGCTGTCGATCTGGGCCCTGGCACTCCGCCCCTCCCTCAGCCTCGGATGGAACGTCGTCGTCGTGGCACTCGCGCTCGCGGTGCTCGCGAGCATCGCCGTGCCGACGGTGTCCCTCGTGGCGACGGCACTGCTCGTCGCCGCGGTGGTCGTCGTGCTCGAGGTGGCCGACCGGCGGCCGTGACCCGCGGGCCGAGGTCCGCAGGGCACTGACGGTGACCCGCTGACGGACGGGAGGCGCGGTGCGGGCCCGTCCCGTGCCTCCCGAGCCGCGGGTGGTCCCGTCAGCCGACGCGCGCGATCCGCACGTCGACCCGGCTCAGCGCCAGACCGTGTTCGGTCGCCGCGGCGAGCGCCGCGAGGTGCGCCGCACGTGCCGTCTCGGGTGCCGGCACGGACCCGTCGGTGCCGATCACGATGCGGAGCACGTCGTCGTCGAGCACCACGCGTGCGACCGTGGTGCGGGTCGCCAGGTTCTTGGCGGCACCGACCGCGCTGCCGAGCGTCGGGCGAGCCCGGTAGAGCTCCGCGACACCGGGGACCGCGACGACCGCTGCCTCGATCGCGGCGAAGGTCTCGTCGTGGCTGCTCATGCTCGGTCCTCCTCGGCGTCGTGGCCGTGCTCGCCGTCGGACGGTGGCAGCAGGTCGCGCACCACGACGTCGACGGACTCGACGAACAGGTCGGTCTCGGTCGCCAGCACCTCGGCCCCGGCCTCGCGGATCGCCGAGGCGACGCGCTGGATCTGCGACCCTGCGCGGACGGCGATCTCGACCACGATGCGCACCGGTGCGCCGAGCTCGGTGACGTCCCCCTCGAGCGTGCAGCGCGCGATGAGGGCGTCGGGCACGGCGTCGCCGGCGGTCCGGACGAGCGAGCGGATGGCGCCCTCGGTCATCACCGGGCGCTCGGTCGGTGCCGCCGGGCGGAGCGGTACGTCGCGGCCGGCACGCGCCTCGAGCGAGATGTTGGCGAGCACGCCGCTGATCCACGACTCGTCGGCCGGCGCCTCCCGTTC
The DNA here is from genome assembly GCF_030705415.1 of Curtobacterium sp. A7_M15. GTDB lineage: Bacteria > Actinomycetota > Actinomycetes > Actinomycetales > Microbacteriaceae > Curtobacterium. Next base: position 11,389 of record NZ_JAUZED010000030.1, read on the forward strand.
GGCGGCGGCCTCGAGCGAGCCGAGCGAGGACTGCCGGAGCCGCACGATCGCGGCGAGCGCGTTCTGGCACGCCGGGGACTGGTCGATGCTGGGGTCGGCCGGCTGCATGCCGGCGTCGAGGTAGTCGGCCAACTCGTCGATCGTGTGGCCGTCGAGGTCCTCGGGTTCGAGGGAGTCGAGCCGGACGGGATCGGGTTCGGTCATCGCCATCCCTCCATGAGACGGATCATGTTCTTGCGCGCCCGGGAGAGGAGTCCGCGGACGGTCGAGGGCGGGAGGTCCAGTTCCTCCGCGATGGCCTCGTACGAGTACTCGAGCACTTCCTTCATGATCCACGTCCGGCGCTGTGCCTCGGGGAGTTCCGCGAGTGCCGTCTCGACCGCTTCCTCGCGGGAGCGGGCCTCGGCGACGCGTTCGGGCGCGTCGTGCGCGGGTGCCTCCACCTCGAGCTCGGTGACGTCGTCGTGGAACCGTCGGGCCCGGATGCGGTCGATGCACTTCCGGCTGAGGATGCGCATGAGCCACGCCTTGACCCGGGCACCGTCCTGGAGCGTGTCGAGCTGGTTCCAGGCCGTGATGAACGTCTCCTGCACGACGTCGTCGAGTTCGTCGGTCGAGCCGAGAGTTCGGCGCGCGTAGGCACGGAGGAGCGGGGTGTGGCGCCGGATGAGGACCTCGAACGCCCGGACGTCGCCGTCGGACGATCGACCAGCGAGGACGGCGTCGTCGAGGTCGGTGAGGGGCTGGTGGTGCACGCTTTCCTTCTACTGGGGTCGGGTCGGGGGTTCCTGAGTGCGGCCGGGTCCGGCAGCTGCCGTCTCGTCGCTAGCGGGCGTGGGCCGGGTGGCCGTGCGCGCGGCGGACCTTCATCGGGCCGACGGGCCGTGCGGCCAGCGAGCGGACGCGTGCCTGCGCCAGGACGTGCTCGTGCCCGACCCGGACGAGCGCGGTGGTCACGATGGCTGCTGCGGGTGTGGTGTCGGTCATGTCGGGTTCCTCCAACCGGGTGCTCACCTATGGGACGGACCGGACGCCCGGATCGTCACACTTCTGCGCGGTCGAGTTCTGCGGCATGGTGGTCACATGCCCCTCGTCACCGCCGTCTGCCGTGTCGACCGTCTGCTGCCCGACTCCGGCACCATCGGGGTCACCGCGATCGACAAGCGCCCCGTCGAGGGCCCTGTCCGGGTCCGCCCGCTCGGGCTGTACGCCGACGTGCAGGCGGACCGGAAGCACCACGGCGGCGAGGACCAGGCGGTGTACGCCTACGCCGACGAGGACGCGGCGTACTTCGCGCAGCTGCTCGACCGCGAGGTCCCGCCGGGGCTCTTCGGCGAGAACCTGCGCACCACGGGTGTCGACGTCACCGGGGCCGTGACCGGGGAGCGCTGGCGGATCGGCGAGACCCTCGAGCTCGAGGTCACGATCCCGCGGATCCCCTGCGGCACCTTCGCCCGCCGGATGCGGGTGGACAAGTGGGTCAAGCGGTTCACGGAGGAAGGTCGCCCCGGTGCCTACCTCCGCGTGGTGCGGTCCGGACCCGTGTCCGCCGGCGACCCGGTCGTCGTCACCCATCGACCGGACCACGGTGTCACGATCGGTCAGGTCTTCGCCGGGTTGACGCCCGAGCAGGCCCGGGCGGTGCTGGCGTCTGGGCACGGCACGGGGCCGGGTGGCCCGGGGACGGGCGGGCTCGCGCCGAAGGTCGTCCGCGACGTGTCGAAGGTGCTCGCGCGCGCGTCCGCGTGAGCGCGCTGCGGTCAGTCCTGCTGCGTCCGTCGCACGGGGTCGATCGGCCGCTTCGCCTGCGGCAGCTTCGCCACGACGAGGTCGTACGCGTTGCCGACGAGGTCCTCCACCAGGGTCTCGTCGATGCCGTCCCCGGGTGACAGCGTGATCCAGTGCTGCTTGTTCATGTGCCAGCCGGGGGTGATCTCGGCGTGGTCGCGCACCAGGGCGGCTCCGTGGGGTGGAGCGCACTTGAGGTTCACGATCGGCACGCCGCGGAGCTCGGACGTCATCACGAACATCTTGCCGACGACCTTGTAGACGAGCGCTCCCTCGCCGAAGGGCTGGGTCTCCGCCACCGCCGGCAGTGCCATCGCGGTGCGGATCGCGACCTCGTGCAGCGTCTCGCCGTCCATCGCCCCAGCATGCACCGGACCGCCGACGGTGCACCTCGTTCTGGGGTACACCGGGACCTCGGCATGCGAACTATCCTCAGGCCGTGCACATCACCCGAACCCTCAGCATCGCCGCCGCCACCGCCGTGCTCGCCGCGACCGCCGTCGTCGGTGGCGCCTCGACCGCGCAGGCCGCCCCCACCGTCTACAAGAACTGCACCGCCGTGCAGAAGGTGTACTCGGGCGGGATCGCGAAGAAGTCCGTCACGAAGAACCGCGTCACCTCGAAGGGCAAGGTGACGTACCGGGCACTCAAGGGCACGGTGAAGAAGGACGACGCGCTCTACGCGGCGAACAAGAAGCTGGACGCCGACGGCGACGGGATCGCCTGCGAGAAGAGCTGACCGGACCGTTCAGAGGGGCGGGACGCCCTCGTGGCCCGAGCGTGGGCGAGCCGTCCCGGCGACGCCCGTCACGACCGACCCCGGTGGGACGTCCTTCGTCACCACGGTGTTCGCCCCGACGACGGAGTCCGCGCCGACCGTGATGGCGCCGATGAGCGACGACCCGGCACCGAGCACGACCCGGTCCCCCACCGCCGGGTGCCGACGCGCCCCCGGCCCGTGGTCGCCCCCACGGCCGCCGAGGGTCACCCCGTGGAAGAGCACGACGTCGTCCCCGACCACCGCGGTCTCCCCGATGACGACCCCCATGCCGTGGTCGATGAAGAACCGGCGGCCGATGCGGGCACCGGGGTGGATCTCGATGCCGGTGACCGACCGGGCGACCTGCGCGACGACCCGGGCGACGAACCGCGAACCCGGCAGGTGCTCGGCGATCCAGAGCCGGTGCGTCAGCCGGTACGTCCAGACGGCGTGCAGCCCCGAGTACACGATCGCGTTCTCGAGGTCCCCACGGGACGCCGGGTCACCGCGACGTGCTGCGGCCAGGTCCTCCCGGACGGTCCGCAGCACGCCTCGTCGGACGGGACGACTCACGCAGTGAGTCCCTCGAAGAGGACCGTCGACAGGTAGCGCTCACCGGTGTCGCACACGATCGCGACGACCCGCTTGCCCGCGTTCTCCGGACGTGCGGCGATCTCGACGGCCGCGTGGATGATCGCGCCGGACGAGATGCCCGCGAGGATGCCCTCCTGCGTGCCGAGGTCGCGGGCGACCCGGAGCGCGTCGTCCAGCTCGACGTCGAACACCTCGTCGATGACCGAACGGTCGAGGACCTCGGGGACGAAGTTCGCCCCGATGCCCTGGATCTTGTGCGGACCGGCCTTGCCCTCGGTCAGCAGCGGCGAGTCCTTCGGCTCGACCGCGACGATGTGGACACCGGGCACGCGCTCCTTGAGGACCTGGCCGACGCCCGTGATCGTGCCGCCCGTGCCGACGCCCGCGACGAACACGTCGACGTGCCCCTCGGTGTCGCGGAGGATCTCCTCCGCCGTCGTCTTCCGGTGGATGGCCGCGTTCGCCGGTGTCTCGAACTGGTGCGCGAGGATCGCGCCGGGCGTCTCGGCGACGATCTGCTCCGCCTTCGACACCGCGCCCTTCATGCCCTCCGACCCCGGGGTGAGGACGATCTCGGCGCCGTACGCACGGATGAGGGCCCGACGCTCGACGCTCATCGTCTCGGGCATCGTGATGACGACCCGGTACCCACGAGCAGCACCGACGAGCGCGAGCGCGATGCCGGTGTTGCCAGAGGACCCCTCGACGATCGTCCCGCCCGCCTGCAGCTCGCCGGACTCCTCGGCCGCGTCGATGATCGCGACGCCGAGCCGGTCCTTCACGCTCGCGCCGGGGTTGTAGAACTCGAGCTTCGCCAGGATCTCGGCGCCGCCCTCCTCCGGGAGGCGGTTCAGCCGGACCAGTGGCGTGTTCCCGAACGCCTGCGAGATGTTGTCGTGGATCGTGCCGCTCATCGGTACCGTCCTCTTCCGGTCAGGTCTCGTGCCTCCGTCAGCGGTGGCACGGCGTGCGCTGCGATCCTAGCGACGGGAGCCCTGGAGGTGCTGCCCCGTGACGCGCGCTGCGCACCGGGCGTACGCCGCTGCTCCCGCCGGTTGCGACATAAAAATAACGCATGTAGGATATTGGCAGACCGCTGATCGGAGCTGCCATGACCGCTGACGACCGCCGCGTGATCGTCATCATCCCCACCTACGACGAACGCGAGAACCTCGAACGGATCGTCGCCCGGGTGACCACCTCGACCCCCGACGTGCACGTCCTGGTCGTCGACGACGCGAGCCCCGACGGGACCGGTGCCGTCGCCGACCGGCTCGCCGCGGACGACACCCGGATCAACGTCCTGCACCGGTCGGTGAAGGACGGTCTGGGTGGGGCGTACCTGGCCGGCTTCGCGTGGGCGCTCGACCGCGGGTACGACGTCCTCGTGGAGATGGACGCCGACGGGTCCCACCAGCCCGAACAGCTGCACCGCTTGCTCCGGGCCTCCGCCGACGGTGCCGACTTCGTGATCGGTTCCCGATGGGTCCCCGGCGGCAGCGTCGTGAACTGGCCGTGGCACCGTGTCCTGCTCTCCCGTGGTGGCTCCCTGTACTCGCGGATCGCGCTCGGTGTCGGCGTCCGCGACCTCACCGGCGGGTACCGGGCCATCCGCGCGACGACGGCGGAGCGGCTGCTCGCCGACGGCATCCAGTCGGCGGGGTACTGCTTCCAGGTGGACCTCGCGTGGCGCGCCCTGCGGTCCGGCGCGGTCGTCACCGAGGTCCCGATCACCTTCGTGGAGCGCGAGCGCGGCGAGTCGAAGATGTCCGGCTCGATCGTGGTCGAGGCGCTGCTCCGGGTGACCGGGTGGGGACTGACGCGGCTCTTCCACCCGCAGCGTCTGCGTGCCGCACGATGAGGGCCTTCGTCCTCCAGGCGCTCCGGTTCCTCGGCGTCGGTGGGGTCTCCTACGTGGTCGACACCGGCCTGTTCAACCTCCTCCTGCTCGCGGACGTCGAGTCCGTCACCGCCAAGACCCTGTCCACCGCCGTGGCGATCGTGGTGTCGTACGTCGGCAACCGGTGGTTCACGTTCCGGGCGTCGAGCGCCGTCGCCACCCGGGGCGAGGCGGCGCGCCAGGTGGTGTCGTTCCTCGCGGTCAACCTCGTCGCCGGCGCGATCGGCATCGGGTGCCTCTGGGCGTCGCGCACCCTGCTCGGGTTCGAGAGCGCGCTCGCGGACAACATCGCGGCGAACGTCGTGGGCGTCGGGCTCGGGATGGTCGTCCGGTTCGTGCTCTACCGGGCCGTCGTGTTCCGGTCGGCTCGCGTCGTCGCGCCGGATGGCGCTGCCCCGGTGGCGGTGCCTGAGTCGGAGCCGATGGTCACGGCAGAGCGCGCGGCCTGATCCGCCCACGACCTCCCGCACGCACCGACGGTTCTCGCGTCAGCGCACGAGCGCCGTCCGCGCGAACCGCTCGTCCGTCGCCGCGAGCACCCGCAGCACGTTGCCCCCGGCGAGTGCCCGCAGGTCCTCCGCGCCCCAGCCACGACGCCGCAGCTCCTCCGCCAGCACCGGGTACCGCGACACGTCCCGCAGGTCCGGCGGGAGCACGGGCGTCCCGTCGTAGTCGCCGCCGAGCCCGATGTGCGCCACACCGGCCACCTCGCGCGCGTGCTCCACGTGGTCCGCCACGTCCGACACCGTCACGACCGGGGGCTCGCCGACGGAACCGGCGTCCTCCCACTCGGCCCACGCCCGGGACACGAACTTCGGCACGAAGGTGATCATCACCACGCCGCCGTTGTCGCGCAGTCGGGCGAGCACGTCGTCCGGGACGTTCCGCGGGTGGTCGTTCACCGCGATCGTCGACGAGTGGCTGAACACGACGGGCTGCGTGGCGACGTCGAGGGTGTCGCGCATGGTGTCCGGCGAGGTGTGGGACAGGTCGACGAGCATCCCGATCCGCTCCATCTCGGCCACGACCTCGCGCCCGCGGTCGGTCAGACCGCCGTGCGGGTGTGATCCGGTGGCCGAGTCGGCCCAGGGGGTGTCGTCGTTGTGCGTGAGGGTCATGTACCGGACGCCGAGCCGCGCGAAGTCGCGGAGCACCGCCAGGTCGTCACCGATCGAGTGGCCGCCCTCGGCGCCGAGGAGCGAGGCGATCCGCCTGGCGTCGACGGCCGCGACGACCTCGGCCGCGGTCCGTGCGAGCGTGAGGGACTCCGGGTACCGCTCGATGATCCGGTGCGCCAGGTCGACCTGCTGCAGCGTCGCACGGACGGGATCCGGGACGTCGGTCGGGACGAACACCGACCAGAACTGCCCGACGACGCCGCCGGCCCGGAGCTTGGGCAGGTCGGTGTGCAGGGACGCCTGCTCGGAGTCGATGCCGTCGACCCCGGACCCGTGGGTCTCCCGACGCTCCCACGGCAGGTCGTTGTGTCCGTCGATGACCGGGAACGGGAGCGCGTCGAACGTCATGTCACCGACGCTACCGCGACCGGCACCGTCGCTAGGCTCGACCCATGGACCCCGTCACGCTCCGGACCGAGCGGCTGGTCCTCTCGGTCCCCGAGCTCGCCGATGCCGACGACGTCGTCGCCTACGCCAACGATCCCGACGTGGTCGCGTTCATCGCGATGCCCGAGCCGTACGGTCACGCCGAGGCGCGGCACTGGCTCACGGCCGTCGTGCGGGACGGCTGGGCGTCGGACGCCCGCTACGAGTTCGCCGTCCGCCGCGGCGACGACCCACGGCTGCTCGGCACCGTCGGGCTCTTCGGGTTCGCCGGCGGCGGCGCGGAGATCGGGTACGCGACCCACCCGGACGCCCGCGGCCACGGGTACGTGACCGAGGCCGCCGAGCGCGTCCTGCAGTGGGCGTTCGCGCCGACTCCCCACGGACTCGGGCTCGCGCGGGTGCAGTGGCGGGCGATGGCGGAGAACCGCGCCTCGATCGCCGTCGCGCAGCGCCTCGGCATGCGGTACGAGGGGCGGCAGCGGTCCGCGGTGCTCCAGCACGGCAGGCGCCACGACCAGCTGCTGGCGGCCGTCCTGCACGACGACGACCGCTCGGTCCGCCCGGATTGGCCGACGTCGTGACCGTCGCGTTCCGGGTCGTCACGGACCTCGCGGTCCCGCCCGAGCGCGCGTTCGCGCTGTCGCTCGACATCGGTGCGCACGAGCGGTCCATGGCCGCCTCCGACGAGCGCGCGGTCGCGGGCACCACCACCGGCACGATCGGGCTCGGTGAGTCCGTCACGTGGCGCGCGCGGCACTTCGGGATCACGTGGCGGATGACGAGTCGGATCACGGCCCTGGAGGCGCCCCACCGGTTCGTCGACGAACAGGTGCGTGGGCCGTTCGCCCGGTTCCGGCATGAACACCGCTTCGAGCCGTCGGCCGGCGGCACGCGCATGGTCGACGAGATCGAGTTCCGCGCACCGCTCGGGGTGCTCGGTGTCGTCGCCGAGCGGGCCGCCCTGGCTCGGTACCTGCCGCGGCTGATCCACGAGCGCAACGCCTCGCTGGCGGCCGAACTCGCCGACGGCACGGGTCACGGCGCGGCGAGCTCGCCCAGCGCGTCGTAGGCCTTCGCCACCGCGTCCACGCGTGCGCGCCCGCCGGGACCCGACGCCTCGTACACGTCGTTCGCGATCGCGGCGACGACCGCGAACAGCGCCGCCATCGAGTCGAACGCGGACGGGGAGTCCACCGGACACAGGATCGCCGTGGCCGCCGGCGCCGCGATCACGGCCGCGGTCGGGTCACCGATGACGACCACGTCCGCGCCGCTCGCGACGCAGTGCTCGACGAGCTTCCCGACGCCCGACGCGTGACGACGCACCGTGACGATGACGACGAGGTCGCGGCGGTCGAGGTCGGCGACCTCCTCGCCCAGGCGCTGCCCCGGCGCCGGTCCGATGCGGACGTCCGGTCGGACCTGTGCGAGCTGGGCACGCAGCTGGAGGGCGATCGGGTACGCCCCGCGCTCGCCGGCCACGAGCACCCGGCGGGCTCGGACGATCCGACGGGCGAGACGGGGACGGTCGGCCCGTGCGAGCGAGGCGAACGCCGCGTCGAGGTTGCGCGACTCCACGGCGCGCTGGTCGACGTGCGCGGCGTCCTCGGCGGCCCACGGGAGGCCGGATCCGCGTGCCGACATGAGGTTCTGCCGGACCTCCGCGGCGTCCTGGAAACCCAGGGACCGGACGAGCCGCGAGACCGTGGCCTTCGACGTGCCCGACTCGGCGGCGAGCTCGGCGGACGTGCCGACGAGCAGGAGTTCGGGGTCGTGGCGGACCATCGCGGCGACGCGGCGCTCGGCCGGGGACAGCTGCTCCCAGACCGAGTCGATGCGCGCCCGGACGTCCGGGCCCGCGGTGCTCACGACGCGGCCACCCGTCCGACGGCCACGGCGAGCGCGTCGAGGCCGAGGGCGATGTCCTCGGTGGAGACGAACTCGTCGGGGTGGTGGCTGATGCCGTCCGGGTTGCGGAGGAAGAGCATGGCGACGTCCGTCACGAGCCCGAGCGACATGGCGTCGTGTCCGGCGCGGGAGAACAGTTCGAGCGGTCGGGGCTCCCCGGTCGACTCGATGCCCGCGCGCACGGCGTCCATCAGCCGCTGGGCGCAGAACACCGCCGGCGCCCGGTGGACCTCGGTCGGCTCGACGCTGACCCCGCGGCGCTCCCCGATGAGCGCGAACGCCTTCGTGATCTCGTCCCACACGGCGTCGCGTCCCTCGTCGAACTCGCCGCGCAGGTCGACCGAGAACCGTGCGAGCCCCGGGACGACGTTCACCGCGCCGGGCTCGACGGTCATGGTCCCCACGGTGCCGACGTGCTGCGACGCCCGGCAGATCCGCTCGACGGCGAGTGCGGCCTCGGCGGCGGCGAGCAGGGCGTCGTGCCGGCGGTCGTAGGGGGTACCGCCGGCGTGCCGGGCCTCGCCGACGGCCTCGACGGTGAACCGGCGGGCGCTCGCGATGCTCGTGACGACGCCGAGCGCCTGACCGGCCTGTTCGAGGTACGGCCCCTGCTCGATGTGCGCCTCGAGGTAGCCCGCCAGCGCGGACGGTTCGACCGCGGCCTCGTGCACGCGCGACGGGTCGAGACCGAACCGGGTGAAGGCGTCGCGGAGGGTCAGCCCGTCGCCGTCCGTCAGCTCCCACCAGGACTCGTCCCAGACTCCGGCGACCGCGGACGAGCCGAGCAGCGCCTTGCCGAACCGGGTGCCCTCCTCGTCGGAGAAGGCGATGACCTCGAGCGCGACCGGGAGCGGACCGTCGGTGGTCGCCCGCGCCACCGTCCGGATCGCCATGAGGACCCCGACGATCCCGTCGAACCGGCCGGCGTCCACCACGGTGTCGAGGTGCGACCCGAGCAGCAGCACGGGCGCGTCGGGGGTCGCGCCGTCGACACGGCCGTGCAGGTTGCCCGCCGCGTCCTGCCAGGTGCTGAGGCCGGCGTCGCGCATCCACCCGCCGACGATCGCGTTGACCCGTGCGTGTTCCGGCGAGAGGTAGACGCGGGTGATCCGGCCGGGCTCCTCGGTGACGGTCGCGAGCTCGTCGCACCACCCGGCGATCAGCGCTGCGTCGGCGCTGGCGGTCGCGGAGGCCCGGACCACCGACGGGGCGCTCACGCGGACACCCCGGCCGCGACAGCCGCGGCAGCGGGAGCAGCGACCCCGGCGTACACGTCGAGCGCCGCGTCCACGCCACCGCCCTGCGGCACCGCGTGCCCGGCCCGGCGCAGGGCCTGCTCGAGCGCGGCGAGGGTGGTCACGACGGTGTCCTTCCGTGCGTTGTAGCCCATGGTGCCGATGCGCCAGACGCGTCCGTGCAGCGGTCCGAACGACGTGCCGATCTCGATGCCGTGGTCGTCGAGCATCGCGGCGCGGACCTGGTCGCCGACGACGTCCGAGGGGATCTCGACCGCGACGACGTTGTGCATCTTGTGGCCGATGTCGCCGAAGACGCCGAGCCCGAGCGCCTGCACCCCGGCGGTCATCGCGCGACCGGCGGTCTCGTGCCGGGCGACGACGGCGTCGCGCCCTTCCTCGAGCAGGATCCGGGCGCACTCGTTCGCCGCGTAGAGCATCGACGCGGCCTCGGTGTGGTGGTTGAGCCGTCGCGGACCCCAGTAGTCGAGGATCATCGCCAGGTCGAGGTAGTTCGACCGGATCGGTTCGTCGGCGACCTCGTCCCCCGGCTCGCGGATGCCCGCCTCGACGCTGCGACGCTCGTCGAGCACGGCGACGGCACGTGGCGAGAGGGTGAGCGGTGCGCTGCCGGACGGTCCGCCCAGGCACTTCTGCAGTCCCGCGCTCACGGCGTCGATGCCCCAGGCGTCGACCTCGAGCGGGTTGCCCCCGACGGTGGCGGTCGCGTCGGTGTAGAACAGCACGCCGTGCCGCTCGCAGATCGCGCCGAGCTCGTCGAGCGGCTGGTTCATCGTGGTCGAGGTGTCGCCCTGCACGATCGCCAGGACCTTCGGGCGTACCCGCGCGATCGCGTCCTCGATCGCCGTCGGGGTGAACACCTGCCCCCACTCGGTCTCGATCGTGTGGACCTCGGCTCCGGCCCGCCCGGCGATCTCGGCGAGCAGGTGCCCGAACCGGCCGAACACCGGGACGAGCACGCGGTCCCCCGGTGCGAGCAGGGAGACGAGCGCGGCCTCGATGCCGGCGCGGGAGGTGCCGTCGACGAGCACCGTGGCGTCGTTGGCGGTGCCGAACACGCGCCGGTAGAGCTCCTGCGTCTCGTTCATCGTGGTGGTCATCCACGGGTCGTACTGCCCGACGAGCGGGGTCGACAGGGCACGCAGCACCCGCGGGTCGGCGGTGATCGGCCCCGGCCCCATGAGCAGACGGGCGGGCGGGTTCAGTGGGAGCATGTTCGGTCCTCTCGTTCCGGTGGAGATCGTATCGGAACGATCGTTACGGTTGCGCTTCCGCGAGCACGGGTCGGTCGACCAGCGCCCCGCTGACGGACGTGACGCCGTCGTCCGCGGTCGCGACCAGTCGACCGCGCAACCAGGTCTCGGTGACGCTGCCCCGCGCCTCCAGGCCGGCGAACGCAGAGACGGGGTTGCGGTGCGCGAGCCCGGCCGCCTCGACGACCGCCGTGGCGGACGGATCGAACACCGCGAAGTGGGCGAGCGCGCCCGGCGCGATGCGACCGCGGTCGGTGAAGCCGACGAGCGCCGCCGGGCCGGTCGTGAAGCGCGGCAGCAGCTGCTCGAGCGTCACACCGCGGCGCAGGGCCTCCGTCCACACGGCGCGGAAGCCGACCTGCAGCCCGGCGATCCCACCCCAGGCGGTCCCCCAGTCGTCGGTCTTGAGGTCCGCGGTGGAGGGCGAGTGGTCGGACACGATCATGTCGATCGTGCCGTCCAGGACCCCGGCCCAGAGCGCGTCGCGGTTGGCGTCGTCGCGGATCGGCGGGCAGCACTTGAACTCGGTGGCCCCGTCGGGGATCGTGCCGGCCTCGAAGGCGAGGTAGTGCGGGCAGGTCTCGACCGTGATCCGCACGCCGTCGTCCTTCGCGGCGCGGATCATCGGCAGCGCCCCGGCGTCGGACAGGTGCAGGACGTGGACGCGCGCCCCCGTCTCGCGCGCGCCCTCGATGACCCGTGCGATCGCGGACCGCTCGGCGTCCACCGGCCGGGTGGCCAGGAAGTCGACGTAGTGTCCGCCGAGCGCCGCGTGGTCGACGAGGAACTCCGGGTCCTCGGCGTGGACGATGAGCAGGGCGTCGATGCGGGCGACCTCCTCGATCGCCGCGCGCAGCTGGGTGGCGTCGAGGTGCGGGAACTCGTCGACCCCGGAGGGCGCCGTGAAGCACTTGAAACCGAACACGCCGGCGTCGTGCAGGCCGTCGAGCGATCCGGCGTTCGCCGGGACGGCGCCGCCCCAGAACCCGACGTCGACGGCGACGCGGCCCTCGGCACTCGCGCGCTTGACCTCGAGCGCCTCGACGGTCGTCGTCGCCGGGATCGAGTTGAGCGGCATGTCGATGATCGTGGTGACGCCGCCGAGGGCAGCCGCACGCGTGGCGGAGGCGAAGCCCTCCCACTCGGTGCGGCCGGGCTCGTTCACGTGCACGTGCGTGTCGACCAGGCCCGGCAGGAGGACGTGCTCGTCGGGCACGGTCCGGTCCTCGAGGGCCTCGACGGGTGCGTCCACGGCCACGACGGCGTCGACGCGCCCGTCGCGGACGACGACCGCTGCGGGCCGGAAGACGCCGTCGATCCAGGTGCGGCCGGCCCGCAGGACCAGGTCGGCGGGGGCGGGTGCGGCGACCGGGGCCTGGATCTCTGTTGCCATGGCGTCCTCCGAAGGAGTGGGAAGGACGAGCGGTGCCCGCCCCAGCCACGACGCTACGGAGACACTGCGCCCGGCCCGTTACCCCCGTGTAACGGTCGTGTGTCGTGATGACCGTCCTGGAACGATCGTTCCCACCCACCCACCGCGCGCCGCTCAGAACGCGTGCGCCCCGAGGACCGCCCCGGCGGCGTACGTCGCGGCCAGGGCGAGGGCTCCCCCGAGCACCACGCGCACCGTCGCCCGCACGCGCGGAGCACCACCGAGCGCGGCGCCGGTCGTCCCGGTGGCGGCGAGCGCGACGAGCACCGCGACCACCGTGACCGCGATCCGCGCCGGCTCGGGGGTGAGGAGCATCGCGAGGAACGGCAGCACGGCACCGGTCGTGAAGGTCGCCGCCGATACCCACGCGGCGCGCCACGGGCTCACCACCTCGTCCTCGGCGTCGCGGAGCGCGACCGCGGCCCGTCGACGGCGCACCTCGGGGCGGACGAGCTCGTCGGCCACGGCGCGTGCGACGGCCGGCTCGACGCCGAGGCTGCGGTAGTGGGCGGCGATCGTCCCGGCGTCCTCCGACTCCGCCTCGAGCTCGGCCTGGTGCGCAGCCTGCCCGCTGCGTTGGGCGTCACGGGCACCGCTGACGGACACGTACTCGCCGAGGGCCATCGAGACCGCACCCCCGACGAGTGCCGCGGTGCCCGCCGCGACGACCGGCCCCGTCCCCGCGCCGGCGCCCGCGACGCCGACGAGCACCGCAGCGACCGAGACGATGCCGTCGTTCGCGCCGAGCAACCCGGCGCGCAGCCAGTTGAGTCGGGCGGCACTCGTGGTGTCGTGGTCCGTGGAGGGAAGGACGAGGTCCGCTGCGGTCGACATGCGAGCCAGGATGCCACTCGAACCGAGCCGGCACCAGCATGGTGAGGCTACCCTGACCAGGGGTTTTCCGGTGAGGGCAGCCTCACCTCACCGGTCTTCGGCGTGCGGGAAGCCGCATCGGCACCGCACCCTCGGCACCCGCCCGTCCCGCCCGGGCGCCGGGGTGTCAGGATCGGCCCATGAGCGCGGGAATCAGGATCGACCACGTGGGCGTCACGGTGCCGGACATCGACGCCGCCACGGCGTTCTTCGTCGCTGCGTTCGACGCCGTCGTGCTGTACGACATGCGCTGCCGCACGGAGGAGCCGAACGGCACGGCCGAGGCGCACCGCTACCTGGGGATCCCGTCGACGATGGCGCAGGGCGCGATGCGGATGCTCGCACTGCCGGACGGGCCGGGGCTCGAGCTGTTCGAGTACCTCGGACCGGACCAGCACCGTCCCGTGCACCCGGCGGACCTCGGGTGGCAGCACCTGGCGATCTACGCCGACGACCTGGATGCCACGCTCGCTCGCATCGAGGCAGCCGGGGGCACGCGCAACTCCGACCCGCGCGACCTCCGTGGCCTCGAGGTCGGCGAGGGGAACCGGTTCGTCTACACGCGGACCCCGTGGGGATCGACGCTCGAACTCGTCAGCTACCCGACGCCGCAGCCGTACCTGCTCGTGGCGCCGCGCGCGAAGTGGGCGCCGTGGCCGAGCACCGCGGACGCCGTCCCCGCACCCCAGCCGTCCTGACGGTTCACCCGTCGCCAGCGACGACGCCGTCGGCGACCCAGACCCGGGTCGGCTGACCGTTCAGGGCGTGCGGGAAGGGGTCGCCCACGGGACGGAACCCAGCACTGCGGTACAGCCGGAGCGCCGGTGCGTTGTCGTCCAGCGCGTGCAGCAGGGACCGGCCGTGGCCCGCGGCTCCGGCCTCGGCGACCGCTGCGCGCAACAGGGACCGTCCGAGTCCGTGCCCCTGTGCCCGGGGGTCGACGGCGAGGAGCGAGAGGTAGGCGGCGTCCTCGGGGTCCCCGTCACGCCCTGTCCCCGGCGCGGTGACGAGCGCGAACCCGGCGACCCCGGTGGTCCCCGCGGAACGGTCGACCGACGTCCGGTCCGGTCCGGACGACGCCACGAGGAGCGCGACGCGCGGCACGTCGAACTTCGACCGCGCTCGTTCCCGCACCGCCTCCGACTCGGGCAGGCCGTCACGGACGGCGACGGCGCGCACCCACAGGTCCACGCACGCGGCCACCTCGTCCCCGACGGCGGCACGCACGACGAACGACGACCGGATCACCCCGTCAGCGTACGGCCGCGCGCTGACCGACCCGGAACGACGCCCCGCGGTGCTCCTCGGGGAGCCGGTCACCGCGGCCGTGCAGCTTCTGCCGCAGGGAGCCCGGCTCGTACGACGACGGGTAGGCGCCTCGTGCCCGGAGTTCCGGGACGACGAACTCGATGACGTCCTCCCACGTACCCGGGGTCACGGCGTAGGCGAGGTTGAACCCGTCGACGTCGGTCTCCTCCTGGATGCGTTCGAGCAGGTCGGCGATGGTGGCGCCCGACCCGACCGCGACCGGACCGAGACCACCGATCGCCGTGTGCCGGGCCAGGTCGCGGATCGTCCACTTCGACCCGTCGGCCCCCTCGGCGGCCGCGATGTTCGCTGCGGCGGACTGGATCGCGTTCGACTCGACGTCACCGAGCGGCTCGTCGAGGTCCCACTGCGACAGGTCGACGCCCATCCAGCCGGAGTTGAGCACGAGGGCGCCCTCCTCGGACGCGTAGGACAGGTAGTCCTCGTACTTCGCCTGCGCAGCCTCGTCGGTCGCGTCGGTGATCACGGTGAGCAGCGAGTAGACGCGAGCGGCGTACCGGTCGCGACCAGCGGCCTCCAGGGCGTCCCGGATCTTCGTGACGGTCGCCGCCAGCTGGGGCAGGGTCGGGGCGCCGACGAAGACGGCCTCGGCGTTCTCGGCCGCGAAGCGGACGCCCCGCGGCGAGGCACCGGCCTGGTAGATGACGGGGCTCCGCTGCACCGACGGTTCGGACAGGTGGATGCCGGGGACGTCGAAGTGCTTCCCGTGGTGCTCGATCGGGTGCACCTTCGACGGGTCCGTGAAGACACCGGTCTCGCGGTCCTCGACGACCGCGTCGTCCTCCCAGGAGCCCTCCCACAGCTTGTAGAGGACCTCGAGGTACTCGTCCGCGACGTCGTACCGGTCGTCGTGCGAGAGCTGGTCGGTCTGCCCCATGTTCCGCGCGGCGCTCGGCAGGTACCCAGTCACGACGTTCCAGCCGATGCGGCCCTTCGTGAGGTGGTCCAGCGTCGAGATGCGCCGGGCGAAGGGGTACGGGTGCTCGTACGCGGTCCCCGCCGTGATCCCGAAGCCGAGGTGCTCGGTCACCGACGCCATCGCGGACACGAGCAGGATCGGGTCGTTCACCGGCACCTGCGAGCCGGTGCGGAGCGCCGCCTCGTTCGAGTCGCCGTGGACGTCGTACGTACCGAGGACGTCCGCGATGAAGATCCCGTCGAAGTTCCCCCGCTCGAGGAGCTTCGCGAGGTCGGTCCAGTACGACAGGTCGTTGTAGTGACGGGACCGGTCGCGCGGGTGCCGCCAGAGCCCCGAGGACTGGTGCGCCACGCAGTTCATGTCGAACGCGTTGAACCGGATCTGCCGTCGATCGCTGTTGGTGCTCACGGCCGCGACCGTACGTGCCGTTCCGGGGTGGACGGCGGAAGGTGACGAACCGTGACGCCGGGCCTGCGTTCAGGCGCGCGTGGTGGCCTCGCGCGCGGCGGCCTCGGCCGCGACCCACGCGAGCATCCCGCACTTGACCCGCATGACGAACTTCGAGACGCCGTGGAACGCGACGAGGTCCTCGAGCACGTCCTCGTCGGGTTCTCCGACGCCCCGGGACCGCATCATCGTGCGGAACTCGTCGGTGAGCGCGATGAGTTCGGGCACCGTGCGGCCGACCGCCATGTCCGTGAGGACCGACGCGGACGCCATCGAGATCGAGCAGCCGTCGCCCTGCCACGCGAGTTCGGCGATGCGGTCGGTACCGGGCTCGAGCCGCAGGCGGACGGTGATCTCGTCACCGCAGGTGGGGTTGCGCTCGAAGTGCTCGGCGTCGGCGTCGGGCAGTGCACCGTCGCCGTGCCGGGCCTTCGCGTGGTCGAGGATGACCTGCTGGTAGAGGGAGTCGAGGGCGCTCATGCGGTCGCCCCGAAGTAGCCACGGACGTCGCCGACGGCGGTCAGGAAGCGGTCGACGTCCTGCTCGGTCGTGTACACGTAGGTACTCGCCCGGCTCGTGGCGACGAGGCCGAGCCGACGGTGCAGCGGCTGGGCGCAGTGGTGACCCGAGCGCACCGCGATGCCCTGGGCGTCGAGGTACTGCGAGACGTCGTGCGCGTGCACGCCGTCGACGTCGAACGCGACGAGTCCCGAGCGCGGGACACCACTCGGCGGCCCCACGACGCGGATGCCCGGGACGGCCGCGAGCCCGTCGAGCATCCGACGGGCGAGGGGCTCCTCGTGCGCGCGGACCCGCTCCATGCCGATCCCCTGCAGGTAGCGGACCGCCTCGGCGAGCGCCACGGCTTGCGACACGGGCTGCGTGCCGGCCTCGAACCGCTCGGGCGCGGGCATGAAGTCGGTGCGCTCCATCGTCACCGTGGTGATCATCGAGCCGCCGGTGCGGAACGGGGGCAGGGCGTCGAGAAACTCGTGCCGGCCCCAGAGCACCCCGATGCCGTTCGGCCCGAGCATCTTGTGCCCCGAGAACGCCGCGAAGTCGACGCCGAGCCCCTGCACGTCGAGCGGCCGGTGGGGTGCGGACTGGCAGGCGTCCAGGACGACGAGGGCGCCGTGGGCGTGGGCAGCGGCGACGACGGCGGACACCGGGGCGACCATGCCGGTGACGTTCGAGACGTGGGCGAAGGCGACGACCTTCGTGCGGTCGGAGATCAGCGCGACGGCGTCCTCGGCCGTCCAGGTGCCGTCGTCCGCGACGGGGACCCAGCGGAGCGTCGCACCGGTCAGCGCGACGAGCTCCTGCCACGGGACGAGGTTCGCGTGGTGCTCGGCCTCGGTGACGAGGACCTCGTCGCCGGGCCCGATGCGGAAGCGCTCGGCGTCGGGTCCCCCGCGGCCCCGGCTGGCGTTCGCGATGCCGTACGCGACGAGGTTGAGGGCGTCGGTGGCGTTCGCCGTCCAGACGACCTCGGACGGGGTCGCGGCCCCGATGAACCCGGCGACGGTGGCGCGAGCGTCCTCGTACGCGTCGGTGCTCAGCGCAGCCAGGGTGTGGGCACCGCGGTGCACGGCGGCGTTGTCGTGCTCGAGGAAGCGTCGTTCGGCGTCGAGCACCTGCCGAGGTCGTTCGGCGGTGGCTCCGGAGTCGAGGTAGGCGAGGGGGAACCCGTTCACCTCCTGCTGGAGGATCGGGAAGTCCTGTTTGATCGCCTCGACCTCGGACTCGGTGAGCGGTTGGTTGGGCGCCACGACAGTCACCACCCAATCGTGGTCCGCGCGCGGCCCGGAGTCCAGTCGGACGGTACCGCTGACGGCGAACGGCCCCGGACGCGCCGGTCCGGGGCCGTCCTCGTCGATGGGCTACTCGTTGCCGATGTGCTTGTCGGCGGCGTCGCGCGCGCCGTCGATCTTGTCGTCGTACTTGCCCCCGGTGGCCTTCTTGACCGCGTCGGCGACGCCGCCGAGCACCTTGTCGCTGATGTCCTCGGCCTGCTCGCTCTTCAGGGCGTCCTGGACCTTGCCGTCCTTCAGGAAGTCCTGGGCCTTCTTCGTGATGTCGTCGAATCCCGCCATCGGTCACTCCTCGTCCCGGGACGGAGCCCGGTGCCCCGTCGTGCGGCCGAGCGTAGGCCGGTGGCGCGACCGGTGTGCCGGATCGTGACGAAGTGTTCAGACCATCTGCGCGCTGCGTCGACGGGCGAGCACGTAGCCGACCGCGACCGACCCGGACACCGCCAGGAGCGAGGGGATGAGGATGTCGGTCCCCTGCTGGGTGAACTCGACGACGAGCACGAGGGCCGTGAAGGGCGCTCGCATCGTCGTCGCGAGGAAGGCTGCGGCTCCGATGAACGCGAACGCCGTGAGGCTCGGTCCGTCGGTCGGCCAGAGCAGGAGCCAGAGACCCCCGAGTCCGCCGCCGACCGCCGACCCGATCGCGATCGACGGGGTGAGGGTGCCGCCGACGGCGCCGGCACCGATCGTGGCCGAGGTCGTGATGGTGCGGATGACGCCCAACGCGAGCAGGAACAGGATCGGCGAGAGCCCGGCGACGGAGCCGTCCTCGAGCGAGGTGTTCATGGCGAGGACCCCGAGTGCCCGACCGTTGCCGAGGATCTCGGGGAAGGGCACGGCGATGAGTCCGACCATGGCGAAGACGACCGGCAGCACGACCATGAGCCGCCACCCCTTCGGAGCGAGCCCCTGCAGCCGGTTCGTGAGCTTCACGAAGCCGACGCCCGCGAACCCGAGCACCGGCCCGACGATCACGGCCCAGACGAGCAACGACGGCGAGAGGTGCATCGCGGGCACGTGGTAGAGCACCTCGTCCGGGATGACCAGGCGCGCCACGAACGCCGCGATCGCACTCGTCGCGAAGGCCGGCAGCGCGGTCGCGAAGGTGAGCTCGCCGAGCAGCACCTCCACCGCGAACAGCGCACCGCCGAGCGGCACGTCGTAGACCGCGGCGAGACCGGCCGCAGCACCGCAGGCGACGAGGATCTTCGTCTCGCGGGCGGTCAGGCCGGCCCGCGCCGTGACAAGCTGGGACAGCCATGCCCCGATCTCGCGCGGCGCCACCTCTTTGCCGATCGAGGCGCCGAGCCCGACGGCCAGGATCTGCACACCTGCGTTCGCCACCGTCGCGAGGGCGGGCATCGGCTTCCCGCCGACGGCCGCCGGCACGGAGACGACCGGGCGACCCCAGCGTCGGAGCGCCCACCACGCGACGCCGGTGAGGACGCCGGCGGCGACGAGCGCGAGGAAGCGGTTCAGCGCACTCGGGGCGTCGGCGGCCTCGAGGTGGCCGCCGAACGGGTAGCCGAACGCGACGAACTGGATGAGCTGCAGCGCGAGCCACACCGAGACACCGGCGACACCCCCGGCCACCCCCACCAGTCCGGTGACCACCGCGAGCTTGAGTGCCCAGACCGGGGTCGCACGTGTCGCGTGTCCAGGGTGCGGCATGACCGGAAGCCTATCGGCACGGCCGCGCCGCCCCGGCGACAGGGCGGACGTCGCGGGGCCGAGCCGCGCCTCCCGGGCCGTGGCAGCGCCCGCCGACGTCAGACGGCCGTGAGTCGGAACGGCACCACGCAGTCGGCCGGCACGAGCGGGGGCTGCAGGCCCACCGTCCCGAGCACGCGGCCACGGAACACCCGGTCGCCCGACCACCACGGCGGCGGCACGATGCCGTGCCCGTCGCCGACCACGACCGGGTCCACCCGGTACGCGGTGTCCGGGTCGAGGTCGCGGAAGGTGACACGACCGGTCCCCGACACCTCCGACCGGCCGGTGCTGACGAAGAAGAACAGCGCCTGCTGCTTGTCGGCGGCGACCGTGCCGGACACGAGCCGGGTCTCGTCGACCTCGTCGACGCGCACGAGGTCGCCCCCGTGCAGGAGTCCCCGCCACTCCTTGTGGAGCGCGATCCACTCGGCGAGGGCGGTCTCCTCGGCGTCGGTCGCCTGCGCGAGGTCCCACTCGATGCCGAAGTGTCCGACCATCGCGGTGCCCGCCCGGAACGCCAGGTCGTGCACGCGTCCGGTGGTGTGGTTCCGCCCGCTCGCGACGTGGGCGCCGAGCAGCTCCGGGGGCAGGAGCTGCTGCGTCCACCGGTGCATCTGCTGCCGTTCGAGCGGGTCGATGTCGTCGGACACCCACACCCGGTCGGTGTGCTCGATGACGCCGAGGTCCACCCGGGCACCACCCGACGAGCAGGACTCGATCTCCAGCGCCGGGAACCGCTCCTTGAGCGTCGCCATGAGCCGGTACGTCGCCAGCGTCTGCTCGTGCACGGCCGCACCGCCGCCCGGGAACCCGGCCTCGGCGAGGTCGCGGTTGTGGTCCCACTTCACGGAGTCGATGCCGTACTCGCCGATGACGGCGGTCATCCGGTCGAGCAGGTGGGCGAACGCCTCGGGGATCGCGAGGTTCAGCACCTGCTGGTCGCGGGACCGGACCGGCAGTCGGCCGTCCGCCTGCATGATCCACTCCGGGTGGGCGCGGGCGAGGTCGCTGTCCTCGTTGACCATCTCCGGCTCGAACCAGAGGCCGAACTGCATGCCGAGCGCCCGCACCCGGTCGACGATCGGGCCGAGACCGTCGGGCCAGACGTCCTCGTCGACGTACCAGTCGCCGAGGCCCGCGTGGTCGTCGCGACGGTGCCGGAACCACCCGTCGTCGAGCACGTAGCGCTCGACCCCGAGTCGCGCGGCGCGCTCGGCGAGGTCGGTCAGACGGGCGAGGTCGTGGTCGAAGTACACCGCCTCCCAGACGTTAAGCGTCACCGGGCGGGGGGTCCGCGGGTGCTGGGGCCGGCTCCGGAGCCAGCGGTGGAAGCGGCGGGCCTGGTCGTCGAGGCCGTCTCCGTACGCGGCGTAGACCCACGGTCCCTCGTAGGCGTCCCCCGTGCCGAGGCGCACCTCGCCGGGGAGCAGGAGTTCCCCGCCCCCGACGACCTGGCGGCCGGTGGCGAGGCGCTCCGCGACGTGCCGGTGGTTCCCGCTCCACGCCGTGTGCACGCCCCAGACCTCGCCGTGGGCGAACCCGAACCCGGGCACGCCGACGCTCAGGACCGTCGCGGCATCAGCACCCGTCCGGCCCTTCCGGCCCTCGCGCTCGTGGGTGCCGACGACGAGCTCGCGGCGCTGCGGGGTGCGCTCCTTGCCCCACCGGCCGGCGAAGTCGAGGATCTCGCGGGCGCGCGACGGGACCGGGAGCGCGAGGGTGAGGTCGTCGACGGTGTAGGTGCCCGCGGCGGTGTTCGTGACGGCGGCACGGGTCCGGACGAGGCCGGAGGGCAGCATCTCGACGGTGAGGCGGAGGGCGAGACCGGCGGTCGGGTCCTCGGCGTGGGCGGTGACGCCGGTCGGACCGGCCGCGGCGTCGGCGGCACCGGTCACCTCGAGCGATGTGACCGTGAACGCCGGTGACCAGTCGCGCCCGTCGCGGTGCCCGGACAGCCCCGGCCGCCCGGTCCACCCGCGGTGCGGTTCGGGCAGGACGGCCAGTCGCACCGGCACGTCGACCTCGTTCGGTGCGACCGGAGAGATGTCCGCCTCGGCCAGGGCAGCGAGCGCCGCCTCGTCGAGCGGCCCGAGCGCGGCACCCCAGTGCACCACCGCCGGCAGGGCGCGGTCGCGGCAGTCGAGGACGAGGGAGACGCCCCCGGCGGTCAGGTGGACGAGGTCGTGCGGCATCGGTGCTCCAGTCGGCGGGGACGTGTCGAGCCTGGTGGTTCCGGGCACCCGTCCGCAAGCCACAGCGCGCGCTCGGACCGGTCAGAACCAGCGCTTGACCTTGAACACCACCCACAGGACCGCGGCGAACACGATCATGGCGACGATCGACAGCGGGTACCCCCACGTCCAGGTGAGCTCGGGCATGTGCGTGAAGTTCATGCCGTAGATCGCCGCGATCAACGTCGGTGCGAACAGGATCGCCGCCCAGCCCGAGATCCGCTTCGTGTCGTCGTTCTGCTTCTGCGCCGCCAGGGTCGAGTCGACCGTCAGCGCGTTCTGCAGCAGCTGCCGGAAGGTGTCGAGCCGCTCCACCGTGCGGATCGCGTGGTCGAGCACGTCGCGGAACCGGCGCTGCATCTCCACCGGGAGGTGGTACTTCTCCGCCCCGCGGTGCAGGTTCTCGATGATGTGGATGAGCGGTCGGGCAGCGCGCTGGAAGTCCACGACCTCGCCGAACAGCTCGTAGATGCGGCGGGAGACCCCGGCCTCGCCCGCGAAGAGCTGGTCCTCGATCTGGTTGATGTCCTCCTCGAGGCCGTCGATCACCGGCACGTACCCGTCGACGATCGAGTCCATCAGCGCCCAGAGCTGCGCCTGCGGCCCCACGGTGACGAGTCCCGGCTTGCCGCTCATCCGCTGGAGTGCTCTCGGCACGGTCTGCTCGCCACGGGGGTCGGCCTTCACGACCACGAGGAAGAAGTCCTCGCCGACGAAGGCGTGGACCTCGCCGAACTCGACCTCCTCCTGCCGGTCGTTGTACAGCGCCGGTTTCAGGACGACGAAGAGCGTCGATCCGTAGCGCTCGAGCTTCGGACGCTGGTGCCCCTCGGCGGAGTCCTCGACCGCGAGTTCGTGCAGTCCGAGGGCGACCGCGACGTCGCCGAGCTCCTCGGCGTCGGGCTGGTGCAGCACGATGCACGCGCTGGCTCCCTGGTCCTCGAGCATGCGGAAGGTGTCGTCGAGCGAGGGACTCGGGATCGGGGCGATCCGGTCGACGTAGACGGTGTTCAGTTCGACAGACACGTCACCACCGTACGCAGGGCGAGCGTCCGGGGGTCGGACGCGACCGACGTGCGGGCCAGGAGGCGCGGGTCGGGCCCGCACCGCGCCTCCCGTCCGCCCCGTCCCCCGTCGGCTGGACGTGCGCTGCGCGCCGGGGCCGGCCGCGCGCCTACCGTGCAGGTCATCAGCATGCTGACGAAAGGGGTCGCCATGAAGAGGGTCTGGAAGCGGATCGCGGTCGCGGTGAGCGCCGTCGTCGCCGTGGTCGGCGCGTTCGTCGGCTCGGGCGCCGCCGGCGGGACGCCGATCCAGGACGCTGCCGGCGGGGCACTATCGGCCTCGTCGACGGCGATCGCGCCGGACGGGCCGGCGTTCTCGATCTGGAGCGTGGTCTACGTGGGGTTGCTCGCCTACGCGGTCCGCCAGTGCTTCCGCACCGCCGACGACGAGCGCCACGCCCGGCTGACCGTACCGGCGGTGCTCTCGCTCCTGCTCAACGCAGCGTGGATCCTGTCGGTGCAGTTCGGGTTCCTGTGGCTGAGCGAGCCGATCATCGTCGCGCTGCTCGCCGTGCTCGTGTGGACGTTCGTGCTGCTCCGGAGGTCGAACCCCTCCGGCGTCGTCGAGGCGATCGTCACCGACGGCACGTTCGGGCTCTACCTCGGGTGGGTGTGCGTCGCGACCGCGGCGAACACGGCGGCGGTGCTGACGGCCGCGGGCTTCCGGGGCTTCGGACTGTCGCTGGACGTCTGGGGCGTGGTGGTGGCGCTCGTGGCCGGGCTCGTCGGGGTGCTCCTCGCGGTGTGGGGTCGGGGGCGCCTGGCGCCGACGGCGTCGCTCGCGTGGGGGTTGGCGTGGGTCGCGGTCGCACGGCTCGACGGGCCGCTCGTGTCGACGCCGACCGCCGTCGCGGCGGTGGTGGCTGCGGCTGCGGCGGTCGTCGTGACGCTCGTGGCGCGGGGCC
>NZ_JAUZED010000031.1 GCF_030705415.1 Curtobacterium sp. A7_M15
GCGGTGCCAGCTGGCACCGCGCCTCCCGTCCAGAAGGTGGGAACGCTTACTCAGCGTCCTCCGCCGGGGTCTGCGCGACGCCCGCCGTGAAGGCGGAGAGGTCGACGTCGTCACCGTTGGTGTCCTTGACGGTCACCTTGGAGAGGACGGTCGCGACCGCCTTGGAGCGAGCGACCTCGCCGACCATGCCCGGGATCTGCCCGTTCTGGTCGATGACCTTGATGAATTCGCCCGGCTCCATGCCGTACTGCGCAGCGGCCTGGATGAGGTACTGCGTGAGCTCTTCCTGCGAGACCTGGATCTCTTCCTTCTCGGCGATCGAGTCGAGGAGGATCTGCGAGCGGAAGGCCTTCTCGCTGGACTCGGAGACCTCCTTGCGGTGCTCGTCGTCCTCGAGCCGGTTCTCCTGCTCGAGGTGGCGGTGCACCTCGTCCTCGATGAGCTGCTCGGAGATCGGGATGTTGACGTCCTCGATGAGCTTCTCGACGAGCTTGTCGCGAGCCGCGGCGCCCTGACCGAAGGTCTTGGACTTCGCGATCTGCTCCTTGAGGTCCGCCTTGAGCTCGTCGATCGTGTCGAACTGGCTGGCGATCTGCGCGAACTCGTCATCGGCCTCGGGGAGCTCGCGCTCCTTGACGGCGGTGACGGTCACGGCGATCTGGGCGGTCTCGCCTTCGCGGTCGCCGCCGACGAGCTTGGACTCGAAGGTGGTGGACTCGCCGGCGGTGAGGGACTCGAGCGCCTCGTCGATGCCCTCGAGCAGGTCGCCCGAGCCGATCTCGTAGGAGACGCCGGTGGCCGAGTCGACCTCGTCGTCGCCGATGGTCGCGGTGAGGTCGATCTGGGCGAAGTTACCCGTGGTCGCCGGACGGTCGACCGTCACGAGCGTGCCGAAGCGGGTGCGGAGGTTCTGCAGCTCCTCTTCGATCTCGTCGTCCGAGACCTCGACCGCGTCGACGGTGAGCTCGTACTGCTCGTAGTCCGGCAGGTCGAACTCGGGACGGACGTCCACCTCGAAGGTGAGGACGAGGTCGCCCGTGAAGTCCTTGACGTTCGGGAGCTCGGCGACGTCGGCCTCGGCACGGCCGAGGATACGCAGCTCCTGCTCCTCCACCGCCTGGCGGTAGAAGTTGTCGATGGCGTCGCCGACGGCGTGGTTCAGGACCTCGCCGCGGCCGACACGCTGGTCGACGATCGCCGGCGGGACCTTGCCCTTGCGGAAGCCGGGGATGTTGATCTGCTCGGCGATGTGCTTGTAGGCGTGGTCGATGCTCGGCTTGAGATCTTCCGGCGTCACGTTCACGGTGAGCTTGACGCGGGTGTCGCTCACCTTGTCGACGGTGCTGGTGGCCAAGGGATGTTCTCCTGTTGGTTGACGTTCGTGTGGTCCTGGTCGGGGCGACAGGATTTGAACCTGCGACCTCCCGCTCCCAAAGCGGGCGCTCTACCAAGCTGAGCTACGCCCCGTTTGACTGGGCCAGGGGTGTCCGCGCACGCCGGAAGGGCGCATGCGACGCCGATGAGTCTAGCGGTCCCCGCGCGCGTGGTTCCCGGCAGCTTCGGAGCCGTCGTCGGTGCCGTCCTCGGCGGCGCGTCGCAGGCCCGTCCGCCACCGCACGCCGACGACGACCTGCACGCCGAGCGCGGCCACCGCGAGCAGGATGCCGAGGACGATGCGCCACGCGTGCAGGAGTGCGTGCGCGGGTTGTGTCTGCGGATCCCCGAAGAGCTCCGGCCGCAACGACAGGACGATCGCGGCGAGGACGACCAGCACGTAGGAGACCACCCGCGACCAGCGGATCGTGCGCTCGGCTCCGGCGTCCGGCTTCGGGATCACACGGCCTGGCATGTCGGTGCTCGTTCGTCCGCTACGATGGTCGGGCTGCGCCTGGTGCGCAGTCGCGGGGATGTAGCTCAATGGTAGAGCCCCAGTCTTCCAAACTGGCCACGCGGGTTCGATTCCCGTCATCCCCTCCACTCCCGCAGAACGAGCGCCGGCACATCGTGTCGGCGCTTTTCGTTTGCCTGGCCAATTCGCAAAGAAGTGTTTGCAAACATGTCTTTGCGGTGTACGGTCGTTGCATGACCGACGAGACCCGCATCCTCGACGTCGCAGCGCTCAAGGCGCTGGCGCACCCGCTCCGAGCGCGCCTCCTCGACCTGCTATCGCAGCAAGGCCCGTCGACCGCGACGTCGCTCGGCACCAGGCTCGGCGAGTCGAGCGGCTCGACGAGCTACCATCTCCGGCAACTCGAACGCCACGGGTTCGTCCACGAGCTCCCCGACCGCGGCAACGCGCGCGAGCGCTGGTGGGAACGCACCGCGGGCCGGATCAGCATCGGCAGCCCGGACGACGGCCCGGCCTCCCCCGCGGAGCAGACGGCCGCGCAACTCGCAGGCTTGGCCGTGATGGACGCCGAGAACGACCTCGTGCGCGAATGGACCACCCGTGACCCCGAGACCGTACCGGCCGACTGGCGGGGCGTCTCGGGGTCGTCGACCTACGTCGCCCTGACGCCCGACGAGTACGGCGCGATGTGGCGGGAGTTCGAAGCCGTCATCGAGCGCTACCGCGCGATCCGCGGCCAGGCTGCCGATCTCCCCGAGGGCGTCCGACGCGTGTTCGCCCAGGTCCGCAGCGTCCCGATCATCGACGAGGAGCCGACACCGTGACCACCTACCAGCCCCGAACCCTCCCCGTCCCACCGATCTCACCGGTCGAGGTCCTGACGAACCGACTCGGCACGGCGCTCGTCCGCTGGAGTCTCCGGCACGCGGAACGCCGTGCCCTCCGAGCCGTCACGGACCGCAAGCGCGCGTACCGTCGCGCACTCGGCCAGCAGGGGTCGACGACGACGAGCACGACGACCGACCTCATCGCGGCCGAGCTCCGACGGCGCTGGTGAGCCGCACCGCTCTGGACAACGCCCAGAACTGGGGATGGGACGCCTGACTCGGGTTTTGGACACTTGAGAGCCCCTCGCACACCAAGGAGCTCAGTGCCGAACGACCGCCTGTCCACCAGCCCGACCGCCCCACGCCCTCGGCGTCGAGTGCCCACCATCACGTGGCTCGGCATCGTGGGTACAGCCTTCCTCGCCCTCGCCGGGTTGGCATCGACCGGGGTCTGGGGGATGCTGGTGATGGTCGCCCTCGTCGTGCTCTCGACGATGCTCTACGGTGTCGCCTTCCGACGCTCGACGTGGCTTCGCATCCCGCGGAAGCGGGCGAGCGCGGCGATCGGCGCGGGCATCGCCTTGGTGGCGCTGATCGGTTCGACCTCCGCGTACGGTGCGACCCACGCGATGCCGCAATCGCCGGCGCACCTTGCCGCCGCGACGGCTCCGAGTGCGACCGCTCACGCGAAGCCGAAGGCCTCGCCGAGGCCGACGCCCACGGCGATTGCGACTCCCACCCCCACGCCGGTGGTGACGACGGAGACGGTGACCGAGACGTCGCGGATCCCGTTCGGCGCGACGACCGTGGAGAGCGCGACCCTGGCCCAGGGCACGACGACGGTCACGACGCCCGGCGTGCGCGGTGTCGACACGAAGACCTACGTCGTCACCTACACCGACGGCGTGGAGACCGATCGCGTCCTGCAGAGCGATCAGGTCACGACGCCCCCGGTGAACCAGGTCACCACAGTCGGGACCTATGTCGCCCCGGTCGCTCCCGCAGCACCGACGTGCACGAACGGTAGCTACGTCAACAGCGCGGGCGCAACGGTCTGTCGCCCCGAAGCCGCTTCGAGCGCGCCCGCGGGAGCCACCGCGAAGTGCGGCGACGGCACCTACAGCTTCAGCCAGTCGCGACGAGGGACGTGTTCCTCCCACGGTGGCGTCGCCGTCTGGTTGTGATGCGCTGAAGCAGCGAGCCGTGCGCGACTCCTAGCGCGCGCCCACCGGCTCCTCTTCGACTTCCTGCCGCAGCATCCGGTAGTGCCGCTCCCACCCGGGCGTCCCTCGCCCGGCGGCATGCAGCGCCGTCCGCACAACGCCCAGCGCCCGATCGAGCGCACCGAACTCGTCGTCGGCGACGACCCCGATCGAGAAGATGAGGGTGCCGGTCGCGAGGTCGGCGGTGAGGTCCTGATCGTGGACGTCCTCGAGGTCGAACAGCGCCTCCGCGATGGCGTCGAAGTCCGTCGTGAGTTCAGCCCGGACGTCGTCCGACGCTCCGAGCAACACTGCGCACTCGACGCGCACGAGGTAGTTCGTCATGACGTTCTCCTGTCCCAGCATTCTGTTCGAGCAAACCGATACTTCAGATGCACAACGTACCAGGGGTTCGACGGCGTCATGTGGACCGTGTGCAGGTGCACACCGCACGGGCAGAACGCCTTGTAGTACTTCCGCCCCTTCACGAAGCGCCAGCCGCGCGCTTCGGCAGCCCGCATCGCCTGCTCGATCTCCTTCTTGGGATGTCGTGGCCGTTCGACCATCGGCACCTCCCCTCCACTGCCTGCGACGCTAGGGAGTGGAGGGGAGGCGCCGAGGGTCGGCGGGATACGTTGTGGAACAGCTTCTCGACCACCGGCACTGTGGAGGAGTGTCACGGACCCGCGAGTTCGAGCGTGATCGCAGGCGAGTCCCCGAGCTCGACACGCGCGCGCTTCCGCTCCGCCGCCCGGAGGGGCACGAGGTACCCGCCGTCCTTCGGGAAGAGCGAGGTCGTCCAGGTCACCGACCCGATCGTCACCCGGGCGGGGATCACACCCCAGCCGTAGGTGAGCATCGGAGCGAGGTCGTGGATGACCTCGGCGGCGTCCGGTGGCACGACGGCGTAGAAGAACGGCGCGGGTCCGCGCCACTCGATGACCTCGCCGGTGAACTGGAGCTCCACGGCGTGATCGTACGGCGCGGCGCCCATCGTCGGGAAGGTTCGGTGCCGTTCGTGACCGTTCCGGTTCACGACCCCCGGGTTCCGTGAACCAGAACGGTCAACGCGCACGCGCGGAACCCGCTGCAGCGGCTGCTGGCGGGACCGCCGTGCTGCAGGTGCCCGGTTCAGCTCACTCCCGTGACATCCGGACGGTCGCGGTGCTCCCGGCGATCGTGACCGGGAAACTGATCTCGTCGTCCTCGTAGGAGAAGTCCTTCGTGGCGTCGGTCGATGCGAGCAGGGCCGACTCGGTGGCGGCCGCATCGCGGGTCGAGGTCCAGACGTAGTGTGACGAGTCATCCGACGGAGGAGTGAAGCTCCCCACCCAGAACAGGGACGTCGTGTCACCGCCGTTGGTCACGAAGCTCGCCGTGACCGTGTCCGCGGTGATGGTCGCCGTCATCCAGCCGTCGGCACTCGCGGAGTTGTTCTGCTTCCACTCGCCCGCGAGGTCCGGCGGCTCGACCGCCTCCGGGGTCGGGGAGGGCGTGGCGGACGACGTCGGCGTGGTGCGGACGGCTTCGGGGGTGCCGTCGGACGTGGCGGGGGTCGAACAGCCGGCGAGCAGGGCGACGATGGCTCCTGCGGCAGCGACGGCGACGAGCGCCTTCATCGGGATCATGGTGCTGCGGTCTCTCGTTCGTGAGCCTCTGTCGAAGCTTCGGGTCCGCTCACGATAGCGGCACCGAGCATCCCGATCCGCGAGCCGCGCGACGGACGCGCCCCGCGCCTCCTGGACCGTGCCGAGGAGACGCGGGGCGCGAGCCGCCGCACCGGAGGCGACGTCAGTGGTACGTCGCGGCCTGCCCGTAGAGGACCTGCGTCATCGACGACACGTACGACGAGACGTCACCGTCCGGCAGGTTGTACGTCATGAAGACGCCGTACCCGTCGGCCTTCGTGCGCTGTGCGAGCGAGACGGCCGTCGACTGCGAGGTGTTCTGGATGTCGACCGCCGCGGCGGACAGGCGTGACTTGTCGAGCCCCGGGATCGACGGCGCCGAGTAGGTGCCGTAGTAGGGGTTCCACGCGTAGTCGAGCTGCGAGCCGACGGCGCTGCTCGACGACGACAACGACGTCGACGCCGGGCCGATGTCGTAGAACGAGATGAGCTTGCCGGGCATGTCGGCACGCAGGGCGCTGATGAGCCACCCGATCGACTGCTGGTTCGGCTGTGGCGTGCCGTTCGCGCCGTAGTCCGAGTACTCGTCGTCGAGGTCGACCCCGTCCAGGCCGTACTTCGTGACCGTCGCGGAGACCTGGGCGGCGAAGTCCTCCGCCGCGGCCTGCGTCGGGAAGTTGGCGATGCCGGCGCCCTGGTGGTTGCCGAGGATCGACAGCGAGACCTTGATGCCCTTCGCCTGCAGTGGACGGATCTGCGTCGCGGCGTCGTCGAGGGTGCGCTGCACGTTCTCGTTGTTGTACAGCACGGCCTTCGAGCCGTCCCAGTTGATGTTCGCGGCGAAGATGATCGCCACGTCGAACGCGTTCGCCCCGTTCGCCAACTGGTAGCGGCCGACGTTCGCGAGCTGGTCGTTGTTGACCTCGACGTAGGCGATGCTCGTCGGCCCGGACTTCGTCGCGGTCGTCGCCGCCGTGGCTGCGGACGGCGCGAGCGGCACCGCCACCATCGCGGCGATGGCCGCCACGATCCCGAACTTCATCGTCTTCTTCATGGCACTCCTCTTCGAGTGATGAACCGGCCGGCGGATGCCGGTCGGGAACCGCCGCCGGGACACCCGAAGTCCCGGCGGCGGGGTCTCAGCCGCGCGGGAAGCGGAAGGTCCGCACCTCGTACGCGTCGACGGCGAACGAGGACGCGTCGACGGACTCGGCCGACGGCAGCGGCTCCTCGAGCAGCGTGACCTCGATGCCAGGGCCGAAACCACCGGCGACGTCGCCGTCGACCGCGACCCCGCCGCTCCCCCGCCGCCCGGACGGCTCGTACACCCGCACGACCAGGTCGCCGGAGCGGTCGTCGGCGAGCTTGACGCTCGACAGCACGACCCCGCCGGACACCCGCACGAGCGGGTCGAACCCACGGGCACCCGTGACCGTCCGCGCGGAGGCGTTCATCAGCACGCCGGCCGCCGTCGCCCCGAGCTGGTCGGTCCCGATGACGATCCCGTACCGGTGCGTCTGCACGCCCTGGTCGGTCTCGGGGTCGGGGAACCGCGGTGCCCGGAGCAGCGAGAGCCGCACGGTGGTGGTCACGTGCCCGTCGACGGCGTCGCGCGTGGTGTCGAACCCGTGGATCGAGTCGTTCACGAGGGCGACGCCGAAGCCCGGCTCGGACACGAGCACGTAGCGGTGCATCGAGGTCTCGAACTTCGCGGCCTCCCACGAGGTGTTCGTGTGCGTCACCCGCTTCTGCGCGCCGAACTGCGTCTCGGCGACGGTGTGCTCGGCGCGGACGTCGAGCGGGAAGGCGACCTTGAGGAACTTCTCGGTCTCGTGCCAGTCGGTCGTCTGGTCGAACTCCAGCGTGCGGGAGTCCGGCGCGAGGACGATCTCCTGGCGCACCGTCGAGTCGCCGAACGCCCGCTCGACGACGACACGCGCGACGCCGTCCGCGTCGACCGAGCCGTGCAGCCCGGTGGTCGAGACGATGTCCTCGACCCGGTTCCGGTAGTACCGGTCGACGTCCCACGCGTCCCACATGTTCGGGAAGTCCTGGTGGAGCTGCAGGAGGTTCGCCACCCGACCGGGAGCGATCGCCTCGCGTCCGGTGGCCAGGTCGACGGCGCTCGTGACGAGGCCACGACCGTCGACGACGACCCGGACGAGGTCGTTCGCGAGCACGTAGCCGCCGTCCTGTTCGGTCAGCGTCACCGCGGTCGGCTGCGGCAGGTCGGTCGCCAGGACCGCGCCCTGCGCGGGTGCGCCGGCCTGGAGGAACGGGGCCGGGTTCACGACGACGGCCGCGTCCCCGGTACCGGCGAGGGCCGACAGCGCCTGGTCGATGATCGCCGTCAGGGCGCGGGCCGTCTCGGCGTACTTCGCCACCGCTTCGCGGTGCACCCAGGCGATCGAGGTCCCCGGCAGGATGTCGTGGAACTGCTGGAGCAGGACCTGCTGCCAGAGCGCGTCGAGCTCGTCGTGGGGGTAGGCGAAGTCCGTGCGGGCGGCGGCGGTCGCGGCCCACAGCTCGGCCTCGAGCAGCAGCTGCTCGCTCCGGCGGTTGCCCTGCTTGGTCTGGTGCTGGCTGGTGAGCGTCGCGCGGTGCAGCTCGAGGTAGAGCTCGCCGACCCAGACGGGCGGGTCGGGCAGCTCGGCCTTGGCCCGGTCGAAGAAGGCGTCCGGGTGCTCCCAACGGACCTTGGCGCTCCCCTCGAGGTCCGCGAGGCGCTTCGCCGTGCCGGTCATCTCGCGGGTCGTGCCACCGCCGCCGTCGCCCCAGCCGACCGGAGCGATCGACCCCGAGGCGAGCCGGTTCTCGCGGAACTGGCGGGAGGCCTTGGCGACCTCGCTGCCCGACAGCCGCGAGTTGTACGTGTCCATCGACGGGAAGTGCGAGAACACGCGCGAGCCGTCGATGCCCTCCCAGAGGAAGGTGTGGTGCGGGAACTTGTTGACCTGGTTCCACGAGATCTTCTGCGTGAAGAACCACTCGAAGCCCGCGCGGCGCATGAGCTGCGGCAGGGCCGGCGAGTAGCCGAAGCTGTCCGGCAGCCAGACGCCCTTCGGACGGATGCCGAACTCCCGCTCGAAGAACCGCTGCCCCTGCGAGAACTGGCGCACGATGCTCTCGCCGGTCGGCATCACGGTGTCGGGCTCGACCCACATGCCGCCGATCGGCAGGAAGCGTCCGGCCTCGACGGCGGCTTTCACCCGCGCGTAGACCTCGGGCCGGTGTTCCTTGATCCACGCGTACTGCTGCGCGCTCGACATGCCGTACAGGAAGTCGTCGGTCTGGTCGATGAGCTCGGTCATCGTCGAGGTGGTGCGGGCGACCTTGCGGATCGTCTCGCGGACCGGCCACAGCCAGGCGGAGTCGATGTGGGCGTGCCCGACCGCCGAGATCGTGTGCGCCGAGGCGTCCGCGGGTGCGGCGAGGACGTCCGCGAGTGCCGCTCGGGCGTCGGGCGCGGTCGCGGCGATGTGCTGCAGATCGAGCCGGTCG
Organism: Curtobacterium sp. A7_M15; assembly: GCF_030705415.1. GTDB lineage: Bacteria > Actinomycetota > Actinomycetes > Actinomycetales > Microbacteriaceae > Curtobacterium. Next base: position 9,008 of record NZ_JAUZED010000031.1, read on the forward strand.
AGGGCGTCGTCGAGCGCCTGCAGGATCCGCATCCGCCGCGGTCCCTCGGGCAGCTCGGCCTGGAGCTCGAGCAGGACGTCGATGTCGAGCGCGAGTTCGTGCACCTCGGACTCGAAGACGGCGAGGTCCATCCGGCGGCTCGTGTAGAGGCGCGTCGACGACGACGTCTGAACATCGCCCTCCTGCGTCGGCAGGAAGGGGTGGTAGTCGAGCAGGACGGGGTTCGACGCCGCCTCGACGAAGAGCTCGACGGTCTCGCCGCCGACGGCTTCCTCCGCGACGAGCACCCACTGGTTGCGCGGGTTGATCGACTTCACGGGGGTGCCGTCCGGGCGGTAGACGAGCCCCTCGCACTGGAACCCGGGCATGTTCTTGTCGAAGCCGAGGTCGACGACGGCCTCCACGCGGCGGCCGGCCCACTCCTCCGGCACGGTCCCGCGCAACCGGAACCAGGTCGTGCCCCACGCGGCACCCCACGGCGTGCCCACCTCGTACGGCGTGAACTCGAGCGCGAGCCCGGACGTCGGCGGGATCGGCTCCCCCGGCAGTTCGTGCCACGCGGTGTCGAGCGGCGTCGCGGTGGCGTGCACCGCCGGCAGGATGCGTTCGTCGAGGACGCGTCGCGCCCGGCCGGTGGTGAGGGGGATGTCGTCGTGCATGGGGACCTTCCTGGTCGGAGGGTGCCGGCGTCGGGGCCGACGGGACGGACGGTGGTGCGGGGTGGTGTGGGACGGGTGGTGGTGGACGGCTCAGGCCATCGTGGCCGGGTGGGCGACCGACAGGAGCTCGGTGGCGGCACCTTCGGGGACGTCGACGCACCGGGTGATGCCCCGGGCGGCGAGCAGCGCGTGGTCGTCGGCCCGCGAGCGCAGGACCACCTGGGGGCCGCGTCCGTCCGGGGACGACGAGGCGAGGTCGAGCCAGGCCGCGGCGAACCGGCCGCCCGGCGCGCAGTCCGCCCGGACACCGTCGCGTACGGTCCCGTCCGGGCGCACGTCGTCCAGGACGAGTGCGGTCGCCGGCGGTGCGGGTTCCGGCGGAGCGGACGTGGCACCGGCCGGGGGGGCCCCCCCCCGGGGGCCGGGGGGGGGGGGGGGGGGGGGGGGGGGTTGGCCGGGGGGGGGGGGGGGGCCGGCGGTGCGGGTTCCGGCGGAGCGGACGTGGCACCGGCCGGGCCGCCCCGACCGCGGTCGCCGAGCTCGCGGGCGAGGGTGGCGAAGGCTTCTCCGGCGGGCTTCAGCCGACCGTCGTTCGTGAAGAGACCGAGGTCGTACTCGAGCTCCGGGAAGTCCGCGAGCGACCGCGCGACATCGTGCGAGCACCACCACGTCACGCCGAGCACGTGCTGCGCGTCGAGCACGTGCCGGATCGTCTGCTCGGTGAACGAGGCGGCGTCCGCGGGGTCGATGACGTTCGTCGGGGCGCCGACCTCCTGCAGCCAGTTCGGCCGCTCAGGGTCGCGGTTCCAGGCGCTCGCGAGCTGGAGCAGGTACTCACCGTGCCGGACGGACCCGGCTCCGAGTGCGCCGTGCAGCGCCGCCGAGCCGTTGAACACCCACGAGTGCGTGACGGTCGCGTCGCCGTGGTCGGCCGCGTGTTCCGGGCCGAACGGCTGGGTGTCGTCGTACCAGGCCGCGTCGTACTGCGCGACGGTGACCAGGGGCCCTGGACGCGGCCCCACGGCAGGGGCGACGGACGGTGCCGGGCCGAGCCGCGCCTCCTGGTCGAGTCCCCGTCGGGCCGCCGCGACCATCGCCGCCGCCCACGCGTGCCCCTGGTCCGCCGTGATGTCGTGCGGTGTCGGGTGCGGGGCGTGCGCGAACTGGTTCACCTCGTTGCCGATGGTGATCCCGAGCAGGTTGGGCTTGTCCGCGACGGCCGCGGCGAGCGCCTCGACGTAGGCCGCCGTCGACGCGACCACGTCCGGGTCGGTGAACATGTTGCGCCGGTGCCAGCTCTCGAGCCACGAGGGCACGAAGTCGAAGCTCGACAGGTGCCCCTGCAGCGCGTCGACGTTCACGTCGAGCCCGAACGAGCCCGCGATGTCGACGACCGTCGCGACGTCCCGGAGCGCCGACTGCCGGATGAGCGTCCGGTTCGGCTGCACGACCGGCCAGAGCGGGAAGATCCGCACGTGGTCCGCGCCGAGCGAGGCGATCTGCTCCATGTCCCGGGCTGTGTCCGACGGCGAGAAGTCGAGCCACGAGTGGAACCAGCCGACCGATGGCGTGTGGTTGACGCCGAAGCGCATCAGCCCTTCACCCCGCCCTCTTCGACGCCCTTGAAGAAGAAGCGCTGCAGGACCGCGAAGATCACCGCGATCGGGATGAACGCGATCATGGTGCCGGCGGCGATCATCCGCTGGTCGGTCGCGAACGTGCCCTGGAGGTACTGCAGGCCGACCGTCAGGGTGAGGTTCTGCGGCGACTGCAGCACGATGAGCGGCCAGAGGAAGTCGTCCCAGGCGCCGATGAACGAGAAGATCGCGATCACGGCGATGGTGCCCTGCACGGCGGGCAGCGAGATGTAGCGGAGGCGCTGCATCGCGTTCGCGCCGTCCATCACCGCGGCCTGGTCGATCTCCTCGGGGATCTGCCGGAAGGCGTTGAACATGAGCAGGACGTTGAGCGCGGCGATCATGCCGGGCAGCGCGACGCCGACGAGGTTGTCGGCGAGGCCGAGGTCCTTCACGGTCACGAACTGGCTGATGATCGTCGCCTCGCCGGGCAGCACGAGGGTGGCGAGGAAGAGCCCGAGCACGACCTTGCGGAAGCGCCACTGCAGCCGCGCGAGGGCGAACCCGGCGAGCGTCGCGAACACGATGTTGCCGAAGACGTCGATCGCGGCGACGAGCAGCGAGTTGCCGATGTACCGCCAGACCGGGATCGCAGCGGCCACCTTGAGGTAGTTCTCGATGGTCGGCTCGGTCGGGATGAAGGACGGGTTCGCCGTGTAGATGTCCTCGCCCGCGCCCTTGAGCGACGTGGAGAGCTGCCAGAGGAACGGGCCGATCGTGATGAAGAGCACCACGACCAGCAGGACGTAGCGGACCGCCTTCTCGCGGGTGGACATGACGCCCCAGACGACGCGGCGCCGCTTGCGGGGCGGCTTGGAGGCACCACCCGGCCGGGTCGCGCCGGTCACGTCCGGCGTCGGGCTGGCTGCACCGCGGGCGCCGGCCAGGGCGGGTTCGGTGCTGGTCGTGTTCGTCACTTGTCGGCCTTGCTGTTCATGCGGGCGAGGGCGAGCATCGGGATGAGCGTCACGACGAAGAGCAGGAGGCTCAGGGCGGACGCGTAGCCGAGGTTGCCGGTGAACCCGCGGGCGTACTGCTGGATGAGCATGACGAGCGAGTTGTCCTGCCCGCCGGGTCCCCCCGTGCCGTTGGTGAGGATGTAGAGCTCGCTGAACACCCGGAGCGCACTGACGCACACGAGGATGCCGACGAGGGTCATCGTCCCGCGGACCCCGGGCATCGTGACCGACCAGAACCGCCGCACGGCCCCGGCGCCGTCGAGCGCCGCCGCTTCGTGCAGGTCCTTGCCGACGTTCCCGAGTGCCGCCAGGAAGATGATCATGTAGTAGCCGAGGCCCTTCCAGACCGTCAGGCTGATCGCGCTGATGAGCAGCAGCCACCGGTCGGTGAGGAACGGGATGCCCGCACCGCCGAGTGCCTTCACGATCTCGTTGATGACCCCGCGGTCGTCGAGGATCCACGTCCAGATCAGGCCGACGACGACCGCGGAGGCGATCACCGGCGTGTAGTACGCCGTGCGGAAGAACGCGATCCCGGGGAGCTTCTGCTGCACGAGCACCGCGATGAGCAGCGGCAGGACCGTGAGGAGCGGCAGGCAGATCGCCATGTAGATGACGCTGTTGAGCAGCGCCTCCCACACCTGCGGGTCGGCGAGCAGGGTCCGGAAGTTCGCGAGGCCGACCCACTGGCTCACGCCCCCGAGCGGGCTGGCGTTCGTGAACGACAGCCGGACGGTGTTGATCGACGGCCAGAGGCTGAACCCGACGAGCCAGACGAGTGCCGGCAGGACGAGGAGCCAGGGCGTGAACCAGCGGTTGGCGCGCATCAGCTGTTCGCCAGCAGGGTGTTCATCTTGGTCTGCGCGGTCTCGAGGGCCTGCTTCGCGCTGACTTGGCCCTTCATGGCGAGGGCGATCTGCTGGTCGAGGAAGTCCGTCATCGCGGAGTTCGCCTGGACCGGGTTGAGGACCTTGGCCTCCTTGAGGGCCTCGTTCGCGAGCACGCGGGCCTTGCCGTTCACGGTGCCGTCGTCCTTCGAGAAGTACGGGTCCGACTGCGACGACGTCGTCGACGGGAAGATGTTCACCAGGTGCGCGAAGGCCTCTTGGTTCTTCGCGTTCGTCATGTACTGCGCGAACGCCTCGGCGGTGGCGAGGTGCTTCGACTTGCTCGAGACCGACAGGCCCTGCACGTACAGCGGCGGGGTGTCGAGCGCCGGGCTGACGACGACGTTGCCCTTGAGCGACGGGTTGTTCTTGATCATGTCGCTCAGCGCGGTCGCACCACCGGTCGTCCACGCGACCTTCTGCTGCGTGAAGAGCGTCGAGTTGCCGAGGTAGTCGCTGTTCAGGACGTTGGAGGGCATGTAGCCGTCCTGGTACGCCGTCTTGTAGCGGTCGATGAGGTCGGCGGCCTTCGACGAGTCGGCGAAGGTGAACTTGGTGCCGTCGCTGTTGAGGACCTTGACGCCGGCGAGCGTGAAGTCGCCGAGCCCGGGCTTGCGGCTCATCAGGTAGTCGTCCGGGCACTTGTCGTGCATGGTCTTCGCCTGCGTGAAGAGGTCGTCGGTCGTCTTCGGCGGGTTGTCCGCGTCGAGGCCGCACTTGTCGAACATCGACTTGTTCCAGTAGTCGACGTCCGTGTTGAGGTACCAGGGGTAGCCGTAGGTGCCGGTCATGCCCTTGTACTTGTACGAGTCGAGTGCGCCCGCGACGTAGGTGCTCGCGAGCTTCGAGTCGTCCTTCGACACGTCCTGCAGGTATCCGCGCTTGGCGAGCGGGAGTGCGATGTCCGGCGGCAGGTTGATGACGTCGGGGAGGGAGTTCGACGACGCCTGGCTGAGCACCTTGTCCGCGTAGCCGTCGCCCGGCTGGTCCTGCAGCTTGACCTCGGCGCCCGGGTGCTCCTTCTCGAACCCCTTGATGACGCCGTTGAGGTAGTCCGTGTAGGTCGGGGTCAGCGCCCAGGTCTGCAGGGTGATCGACCCGTCGACCTTGCCGCTCCCGCCACCGCTGCTCGCCCCGCCGCCGCTCGAGCAGGCGGTCAGTGCGAGCGCCGTGACGGCCGCGCCGGCGAGGAGCGCGAGGGCGCGTCCCGTCGTCCTGCGTGTGGTGTTCTTCATCGCTCGTGACTCCTTCGTCGTGGTGCGTACCGTGCTGAACCGGTTCAGTTCCGGTGACCGATCCGTGTGAATGGAGCGATGATTTCCGACTAAAGCGTTATAGTCAACCCCGTGGCCAAGAACCGTCGCACGACGATCGCCGACATCGCCGCACGAGCCGGCGTGTCCATCAGTGCGGTCTCGTTCGCGCTCAACGACCGCCCCGGGGTGTCCGACGAGACCCGCGCTCGGGTGCGCGCCGTCGCCCGCGAGCTCGACTGGCAACCGCACACCGCGGCGCGGGCACTCGGGGGCGCGAGGGCCGGGTCGATCGGCTTCGTGCTGAACCGGCCGGCCCGGACCCTCGGTACCGAGTCCTTCTTCGGCGACCTCATCTCCGGGATCCAGCTCGGGCTCGCCGGCAGCCACGTCGGCATGAACCTCCTCGTCGCACGAGACGCGGACGAGGAGCTCCAGACCTACCGGGACTGGTGGCGCGGTCACCGGGTCGACGGCGTGATCGTGATCGACCCCCGCCGCGACGACGACCGGCTGGCACTGCTCGCCGAGCTCGGGATGCCCACCGTCGTCGTCGGCTCGCACCCCTCTGCCGAAGGAGCGGCACCGACGGTCTGGATCGACGACTCCGACGCCACCGACACGGTGCTGCGCTACCTGCACGCGCTCGGGCACCGCCGGATCGCGCACGTCGCCGGGCGGCCGGAGTTCGAGCACACGGCGATGCGGATCGACCGCCTCCGCTCGTTCACCACGGCCGAGGGGCTCGAGGACGCCGTGTCGATCCCGACCGACTACTCCGCCGAGGCCGGTGCACGCGCGACGCGGACGCTGCTCTCGCGGAGCGTCCGCCCCACGGCGATCGTGTACGACAACGACGTGCTCGCGGTCGCCGGACTCGGCGTGGCGAGCGAGATGGGCGTCCGTGTACCGGGTGACGTCTCGATCGTGTCGTTCGACGACTCGGCGATGGTCCGGCTCGTCCGACCCTCGATCACCTCCCTGACGCGCGACACGGTCGAGCTCGGGCAGCGCGCGGCGACGCTCCTGCGCGAGCAGATCGACGCCGGTTCGCCGCTGCCGTCACGGCCCGGGCCGTCACTGACACTCAGCGTGCGCGAGTCGACCGGCCGCGTGCACGCCTGACCCGGTCAGGCCGCGCCGCGCCGTTCGACTTGACGTCGGTTCGAACACACGTTCGAATACTCTCGTGGGACGGCGTCGCGAGAACCGGTGGCAGCCCCCGGAACACCCGGAGGTCGAGCGTCCGCGCGCCTACTCCCTCTCGGAGGACGCCCGTGGGCCGGACGTCTGCCACGCCGTCACTCCCGTGCCGGTCTGGGCGTGGATCCAGTTCCCCACGTTCCACGTCCGCGTGAAGGCGTTCGCGAAGAGCTGGACCCGCGACGCCGTCCTCGTCGAGTGGGCGCAGTTCGGGCAGCAGGCGAACGCCTGGGTGTGGCGTTCGGCCGTGAAGCACCGCACCCTGCGCGCGGATGCGACGCGGCACAGTCCGCAGAACGCGTCGCCGCGTTGACTTCACCCGGCATCACGAGGATCGTTTACGGAACACCGGCTCAGCGAGTAACTCGACGATCGAGACTTTCGGTCCCTCGAGCAACAGGCCGGAAGGAGGCGCCATGAAGAGAACAGAGGTGCCGTCCTGGGTCGCCCACGTGCTCACCCCACCCGAGGTCATCGCGGCCTACGTCGAACGACGGGTCAACGATCCGGCGTTGCTGACGGGTGAGCACACGGAACCCACGTACGCGGACTTCCTCCGCGACGAGTAGGCGGGTCTTCCAGGAGGCGCGGCTCACGTTCCGTGGATCACGGGACGGGATCCGCGCCTCCGTTCCGACCACCGCGGTCACGACGCGCGGACAGGGTCACGCCCACGCTCGCCGCGGTGACGCACGCGAGGGCGACGACCTCGAGCAGCACGAGGGCCTCGTGCAGGATGACCAGGCCCGCCAGCGCCGCAATCGCCGGACCCAGGCTCTGCAGCACCCCGAAGACACGGGTCGGCATCCGCCGGAGTGCGAGCATCTCGAGCGCGTAGGGCAGGACGCTCGACAGCACGGCGACGCCCCCGAACACGACGAGCAGCACGGGTTCGCGGACGACCCCCTCGACGGCCGAGCCGAGGCCGAACGGCAGCGACACGAGCATCGCGACGAGCATCGACACGGCGAGGCCGTCCACGCCGGGGATCGCGGCGCCGACGTGCCGGTTCATGACGATGTACCCTGCCCAGCACACCGCGGCGAGGACGGCGAACACGACGCCGTCGACCGCGGTCACGGCCGCCGGACCGACCCCGAGCAGGACGACCCCGGCGAGCGCCAGCACCGCCCAGAGCACGTCACGCCAGCGCCGGGTGTGCACGAGCGAGAGCGCGAGCGGCCCGAGGAACTCGATCGTGACCGCGACCCCGATCGGGATGCGCGCGAACGCCACGTAGATGAAGACGTTCATGCCGCCGAGCGCCAGACCGAGGCCGATCGCGCCGATCCACTGCTGCCGGGTCCAGTGACGGACGCGCGGCCGGACCACGAGCGCGAGGACGACGGCACCGATGACGAGCCGGAGCGTCGCGGCACCGACCGAGCCGACGTCGTCGAACCGGGTCTTCGCGATCGCCGCACCGAGCTGGACGGACACCATCGCCGCGAGGGCGAGGAGCGGCGCGGGGACGCGGTTCACCGGTGCGCCGTCACCCGAGGTAGGCGAGGACGGCGAGGACCCGGCGGTGGTCCTCGCCGGTGTCCTCGAGCGCGAGCTTGCCGAAGATGCTCGACACGTGCTTCTCGACCGCGCCGGTGCCGATCACGAGGGCGCGGGCGATGGCGGCGTTCGTGCGGCCCTCGGCCATCAGCCCGAGCACCTCGCGTTCGCGCGGGGTGAGCGCTGCGAGCGGGTCCCGGCGGCGGCTCATGAGCTGCGTGACGACCTCGGGGTCGAGGACGGTGCCGCCGGCGGCGATGCGGCGGACGGCGTCGTCGATCTCCTCGAGCCGGGTGACGCGGTCCTTGAGCAGGTAGCCGATGCCGGTCGCCCCCGCGGCGAGGACGTCCTCGGCGTAGGTGGCCTCGACGTACTGGGAGAGCAGGAGCACCCCGGTGCGCGGTGCCCGGCGTCGGGTCTCGACGGCGGCCCGGACGCCCTCGTCGGTGAAGGTCGGCGGCATGCGCACGTCCATCACCACGACGTCGGGTGCACCCTCGGGGAGCGTGGCGAGGAAGGAGTCCGCGTCGGCGTACTGCCCGATCACGTCGATGCCCGCTTCGTCGAGGACCCGCGCGAGTCCTTCGCGCAGGAGCACGGCGTCGTCGACGACGACGGCCCGGATGCGTGCTGCATCCGGGCCGTCGCTCATGCCGACCAGCCTAGTGGGAGCGCGGACGCCCCCGGGGGTTCACGAGCGCGTGGTGGGCACGCCGTTCAGGGCGCCGAGCGGGATCCGTGCGGTCGCCTCAGTCGGGCCGCCCTCGGGGCTGGACACCGTCAGCTCGCCGTCGAGGGCCCGCATCCGGCCCATCAGCCCCTCGATGCCGTGCCCCTCCTGCGGGCGGGCACCGCCGCGGCCGTCGTCGGTGACGCTGACCGTGAGGTACCAGAGCCCCGAGGCGTCCACCACGAGCCCGAGGTACACCCCGGCGGTCGAGGCGCCGGCGTGCTTCGTGGTGTTCGTCAGCAGCTCGCTCACCGTGAAGTAGACGTTGCGCTGGATCTCGGTGGCGAGCTCGAGCCCGTCGGGCAGCCGCACGTCGAGGCCGACGGGGATCGGGGTCCGGGCGACGAGGGCCTCGAGCGCCGCGACGAGCCCGCGGTCGAGCAGGATGGGCGGCGCGAAGCCGCGGGACAGGGCCCGGAGCTCGTCGAGCGCGTCCTGCGCGTGCTCCGACGCCTCGCCGATGAGCTGCTTCGCCTTCACCGGGTCCGTGTCGAGGGCACGCTCGGCAGCGGACAGGTCCATGCGCAGGCGGACGAGTCGCTGCTGCGGGCCGTCGTGCAGGTCGCGCTCGATCTGGCGGAGCGCCTGCCCCTCGGCGGTGACGGCACCGGCGCGCGAGGCCTGCAGACCGGCGACCCGACGCTCGAGCTGCTCCGCACGGAACCCGCCGAGCAGGCCGAAGTCGATCCAGAAGTGCGCGATCACGGAGCCGCGGGCCCACAGCGGGAAGAGCACCACCGAGGCGGCCATCGACAGGAGTCCGAGGAAGCCGAAGCCCACGACGCTCGTCGTGTCCCACCCGAAGTACTGCGCGCTCATGCCGTTCACGAACGCGACCCCGGCGAGTCCGATCGGCCAGGTGAACCCGGCGAGGAGCAGCGCGCCGGCACCGACCGTGCACAGCGCCGCGATCGGGTACACGACCGCCGCGTGCAGCAGGTAGAGCCAGTAGTGCGGGTTGGCGACCGCCGACCCCGTGCGCGTCCACCAGTTCTGCTGCCACCGGGGCGTCCAGTCCACGGGTCGGATCGGGCGGCTGTCGGCCCATCCGATGCGGAGCTTCTCGAACTGCCCGAGCCACCGCGCGACGAACAGCGCGATGAAGAACATCAGCAGGACGAACGGGTTGAAGAGGTCTCGGAAGCCACCGCCGAAGATCGCCGCCGGGAAGGCTGCGTAGAGCGTGCAGAGCAGCACCGCGGTGAGTGCCATGTACCCGAAGTCGCGGGGCAGTCGCTTCCACGCGTCGCGGTAGAACGCACCGGCGGTCATCCCCGTCCTCGAGCCGGACCCGCCGGGCGCGACCGGCGGCGTCGACGACCAGGTCGGAGGCGTCTGGTTCGGCGGTGCGGGCATCGGTTCGGTGGCTCCTGGCGGGACGGAGTCGTGCAGCGGGACGGTCTCGGCCTGGTCGAGGCGGGCGGTGTCGGTCATGACACCAAGCCTCTCGATCGGCGGCTCGATCTCCCATCCTGCCCCCTCCCGGACCCGGGGTGGGGTTATCCCCCGCCCGGGCGTACGGTGGGGCCATGGGGAACACCACGGGGATCCGGTTCGTCTCGGCCGCCGCCACCGTCGCGGCGCTCGTCTTCGTCCTGCAGGGGCTCGCCGACACGACGGTGCTCTCCTCCGGGTCACCGGGGCTGCGGCTCGTCGCCACGGTGCTGGCCGGCGTGTGCGGCGCGGTCGTGCTCGTCGCCGCGGTCCGCTCCCGCGACCGTCGCGCCGTCGCGTTCGGGGTCGCCGTCCTCGCGTTCGCCCTCGCCTGGGCCCTTCCGGGGGCGCTGGCCGCCGCGCTCTACTGGGTCGCCCGCGCGGCGCTCGTGGCGTTCGGCGTACTGACCGTCCGTGACCGTCGTGGACCGCAGCGCGTGCTCGGTTGGATCGTGACGATCGCCGCCGCCCTGTGGTTCGTCACGTCCCTGCTGACCCAGACCGTGCCACCGCCGTCCACCGCGCAGGAGGTCCTCGTCGTGGTGTACGCGGTCCCCAGTGCGCTGCAGGCGCTCGCGTTCGTCGCGGCGGCGGTCCTCGTCGCCGTGCCGCTCCTCCGCACGGTCGGTGCGGGTGCCGGTTCGCTCTGGTCCTCCGCCGAGATCCGCTGACGCGACGACGACGTCTGGGCGGTCGCACCGGGGACCGCGGCGTTCGTCGCACCCGGAGCCGCCACGACGATCGGCACCGGACCGGACCGCTCCCCACCGCCGACGGCCGACGATCCGTGGTGCATCCCGACGGGCGTCCACCTCGGGACCGCATCGTTCGGTCCACTCGTCCACGAGGCGCTCGGGCTCCCCGCGCTCCTCCACACCGAACCGCCCGAGGCACCGCACGAGGACGTCGTGCTTGCCCTCGCCCACATCGCGTCGCTCGTCGGCAGCCGGTGGCGGGCATCGCGCCGGGATGCCCTCGCACGTGTCGTCGTCATGAGCGTGCTCGGCGACAATCCGCCTGCGTTCCTCACCGACGCGGGCCTGACCCGCTGCATCGACCGGCTCCTCGAGGCCCCCGGTCCCGTGTCGATCGACGAGCTGCGACGTGGCACCGGCATGTCGGCGAGCACCGTTCGTCGCCGCTTCCGCGCGACGACCGGCTGCTCCCCCGACGAGCTCCGGCGGTGGTTCCGGTCCCTCACCGTCCGTGCCGAACTCGCCGCCGACGACGCCGACCCGAGCACCGTCGCCGCCCGGGCCGGTTTCAGCACCACGAGTTCGATGCGGCGCTCGCTCCGGCGGGTGCGCGCGCCCCGTGTCCGTGTTCCGTCCGTGCTGTGACCGTTCTGGTTCGCAGATCCCGGGTCCCGCGAACCAGAACGGTCACGAGCCGGGCAGAACGTGCGGCCGCCCGGGCTCACGTCCGGAGCGATGCCAGCCGTTCGGAACGACGCGCGGCCTGCTCGATCGGGTCCGGCACGGGCGCGGCCTGGATGAGCTGCCGTGTGTACGGGTCCCGCGGCGAGCGGAGGATCGCGTCGCGGCTCCCCTGCTCGGCGACACGCCCGCCGTGCAGCACCACGACCCGGTCGCACAGGGTGTCGACCACGGCGAGGTCGTGCGTCACGAAGAGGCACGCGAACCCGAGGCGCTCCTGGAGTTCACGGAAGACGTCGAGCACGCGGGCCTGCACCGAGACGTCGAGCGCGCTCGTCGGTTCGTCCGCGATGAGGAGTGCGGGATCGAGCGCCACGGCACGGGCGATCGCGACGCGTTGCCGCTGTCCACCGCTCAGCTCGTGCGGGTACCGCTCCAGGAAGCCGCCGTCGAGGCCGACGTCCGCGAGCAGCCGCTCGACACGGGGCGCGACCTCGGCCGCCGGCAGGCGGAGGATCTGTCGCAGCGGCTCCGCGACCGTCTGCCCCACCGTGTACCGCGGGTTCAGCGACCGGAGCGGGTTCTGGAACACGACGCCGACCCGGCGACGCATCGCCCGACGGGAGGCACGGTGCGCGCCCGCCACGTCCGTCCCCTCGACCAGGACCGAGCCGGCGGTGATCGGTGCGAGACCGATGGCGGCGCGGCCGATGGTGGTCTTGCCGCTGCCGGACTCCCCCACCAGGCCGACGATCTCACCACGGCCGACCGTGAACGACACGTCGTCGACGGCACGGAAGCGCCCACGGAGCGCGCCGCCGTACTCGACCACGAGGTGCCGGACGTCCAGGACGGCCGAGGCAGGATCCGTGGCGGGGTCGACCCGCGCCTCCTGGGCCGCGGTGCCCATGCGTGGGACGGCAGCGAGCAGTTCGCGCGTGTAGTCGGCGGCGGGCGCGGCGAAGACCGCGCTCGCCGGGCCGCTCTCGACGACCGTGCCGCTCCGCATCACGACGACCCGGTCGGCGATGTCGGCCACCACGCCCATGTCGTGCGTGATCAGCAGGATCGCGGTCCCGGTGCGTTCGCGCAGCCGGCGGAGGACGTCGAGGACCTCGGCCTGGACGGTCACGTCGAGTGCGGTCGTCGGCTCGTCCGCGATGAGGAGGTCCGGGTCGGCGGCGAGTGCCATGGCGATCATCACGCGCTGGCACTGCCCGCCGGAGAGCTCGTGCGGGTACTGGCCGAGCCGACGTTCGGGGTCCGGGACCTCGACGGCGCGCAGGAGTTCCAGGGACCGCTCCCGGACGACAGCTCGGTCGAGGCCGTCCTCGGCGCGACGGACGGCCTCGGCGAGCTGGAACCCGACGGTGAAGACCGGGTTGAGGGCCGCGGACGGGTCCTGGAAGATCATCGAGACCCGGCGACCCCGCGCGGCCCGCAGCGTGTGCTCGTCGGCGTCGAGGACCTCGAGGTCGCCGAGCCGGATGCTGCCGGTCGCCCGTGCACCGACCGGAGCGATGCCCATGGCGGTCATCGCCGTCATGCTCTTGCCGGAGCCGGACTCGCCGACGACCGCGACCACCTCGCCGCGACCCACGGTGAACGAGGCGTCGTCGACCGCGCGGACCGGGGTGCCGTCGACGTCGAACGTGACGCTGAGGTGCTCGACGGTGAGGACGTCGTTCACGGGGTCTCCGATCGGTCGGGGTGGTCGCGGGCGGTCTTGAACGCCTCCCACTCCTCGAGCATCTTGCGGTGGTACCCCTGCAGCCACTGCATGTAGTCGCGGCCGTTGAGGAGGCGCTCGCGCACCTCGGCGTCGACGTCGCCGGAGCCGGTGCGGCCGGCCGCCTCGACGACGGCGAGTCCGTGGCCGATGACGTCGCGCTGGCGGTCGAGGTACTTGCGTTCGCTCGCGAGCCAGGAGCCCCAGACGTCCGCCTCGGCGCGGAAGTAGTGGCTGCGCTCGCCGGGGACGGTGTGCCGCTTCACGAAGCCGGAGTCGACGAGCCGCCTGGTCGCCATCGAGACGGAACCCGAGCTGGCCCCGAGCGCAGCCTGCAGGTCGGCCGACGACGAGTGCGGGGCGCGGGTCATCATGAGGTACCCGAGGACCCGCGCGTCGGTGAGGGGCATGCCCGCGGCGTCGTTGAGCATGAGGGCGAACTCCTCGACGAAGGTCTGCCGCTCGGGTTCGAGGACGACGTCGTCGACGGTGTGCGCGCGGACGTCGGCGCGGTCGTCGCCGCTCACGGTGCCAGTCCCGCCGCGACCTCGGGGCGCTCGGACGGGATCGTCCAGGGCTCCTCGGTCATGCCGCCGCCGGCGCGGATCGACCGGACGGTGCCGTCGGCGTCGCGGTCGTAGGTGATGTCCTCGTCGATCGACCCGAACCGGTTGCCGTGGGTCATCCGGAGCGTGTCGGCGTCGACGACCTCGAGCCGGGTCGGGCTGTCGAGCGGCTCCGGGCTCGACGGGTCGACCTCGACGAGCCGGTCCCCGACGCGGGCGATGTCGCTGACGCCCCAGGGGTTCGCGAAGCGCCCCGTGAAGGTGTCCGTGTCGACGTCGTCGGGCACCGGGGTGCCCGGGGCGTCGGCGTCGGCCGCTGCGTCGAGGAGCGTGATGATCGCGGTGGCGATGAGCGTCGCCGGGCCGGCCGCGGCGCTGGTGAGCACCGAGACGACGAGGCCGGACGCCGGGTCGAACATCGACTGCGTGATGTGCCCGGGGAAGCCGCCGGAGTGGCCGCGGATCTCCCGGCCGCCGATGCGGTCGACGATGAACCCGGCACCGTAGCCACGCGCCGCGGGGTCGTCCGTCGCGCTCCACGCCTTGCGCTGTGCGAGGCGCTTCGAGTGGTCTTCGAGCAAGGAGCCCTGCCCGATGACGTGCTGCGAAAAGTACCGCACGAGGTCCGAGGCGGTGCCGTGGAAGCCCGTCGCCGCGGCCATCGCGCGGGTGTCGACGTGCTCGATGCGCTGCCGGCGCCGCGCGGTGTGGAACCCGGTGTACCCGACCACGAAGTCGTCGGCGCGCGAGGGGTCCCAGTCGGGCCCGGTGTTCCGCAGCCCGAGGGGCTCCGTGATCGACTCGCGGACGAAGTCGTTGTACGGCCGGCCGGACACCGCGGCGATGACGAGCCCCAGCAGGGAGTAGCCGAGGTTCGAGTAGTTGAACGAGGACCCGGTCGGGACCTTCTGCCCGCGGTCGAGGACGAGCGCGAGGAGTTCCTGCTCGTCCGGGAAGGGCCGGAGCAGTGACCAGTAGTCGCCGTCGTGGCCGTCCCGGATGACGCCGGCCCCCATCTCCATGAGCTCCCGGATCGTGGCGTCGGCGAGGGGCGACCCGCCGTCGACGAGCGCCGGGAGGTACGTGCCCACCGCGTCGTCGAGTCGCAGCGACCCGCGCTCGGCGAGCTGCAGGAGCGCGGTGGCGGTGAACGTCTTCGAGTGCGAGGCGATACGGAACAGGTCGGTGGTGGTGAGGCGTCGCCCGGCCTCGACGTCCGCGTAGCCCCAGGCGTCGTCGAAGACGACCTCGTCGCCGTACCCGATCGCCACCTGCACGCCTGGCACGCGCAGCTGCCACACCTTGTACGACACCCACTCGTGGATGTAGGGCAGGGTCTTCCGGTACGCGGCGAGGGTGTCTGTCACGGTGGTCCTTTCGAGGGGCGGTGGGTCGAGTCTGACGGATCAGCGCCGTCGTGGGTCGAGTGCGGCGCGCAGCGTGTCCCCGAGCGCGATGACCGAGAGCACCGTCACGGCGAGGAACACGGCGGGCGCGACGAGCATGTGCGGCGCGCGGAGGAACTGCGACGTCGCCGCGGAGAGCTGCAGCCCCCACGAGATCGCCGGACTCTCGAGCCCGATGCCGAGGTAGGTCAGGGACGACTCCGACACGATGACGCCGCCGACGGTGATCGTGGCGAGCACGAGCAGGGGCGAGATCGACGACGGAAGCACGTACCGGGTCGTGATCCGCCACGTCGAGAGTCCCATCGTCCGCGCGGCCAGCACGAACTCGGCGTTCCGGACACTCCGCACGCTCGAGCGCACGAGCCGCGCCATCGTCGGCCAGCCGAACAGGGCGAGGACGAGCGAGACGGTGAGCACCGAACGCTCCCCCACGCTGTTCAGGACGACGACGGCGCCGAGCAGGAACGGGAAGCCGAGGAACACGTCGGTGAGTCGGGCGAGGACCGCGTCGACCCACCCGCCGACCATGCCGGCGACGGTGCCGACCACGACGGCGACGATCCCGGCGAGCGTCGTGGTGAGGACGGCGACGGCGATCGACGAGCGCGTCCCGTAGACCACGTTGGCGTACACGTCGCATCCCTGCAGGTCGAAGCCGAACGGGTGGCCGACGGTCGGCGACGCGCCGCTCTTCCCGAGGTCGCACACGCGCGGGTCGCCGTGACCGAAGAAGCCGGCGAAGAACCCCGGGAAGACGGCGACGAGCACGACGACGGCGAGGACACCGGCCGGCAGCCAGAACCCCGGACGACGGACGGCGGCGCGCAGGGGACGCCGCTTCGTGGCGACGGCAGACGGGACCGTGGCGCCGATGGCGGAGGTGGTCATGCGGCGGCTCCTGTCCGGACGCGAGGATCGAGGGCGGCGTGCAGCAGGTCGACGAGCACGCTCGTGACGAGGAACACCAGGATGAGGGCCGTCGAGATGCCGACGACGACGGCGCCCTCGTGGGACCGGATGCCCTGGAAGAGCAGGTTCCCGACGCCGGGCAGGTTGAAGATGCCCTCGACGATCACGGTCCCGCCCATCAGGTACCCGAGGTCGGTGGCGAGGTAGGTCGCGGTGGGGATCAGCGAGTTGCGCATCACGTGCACACCGACGATCCGGCCGGGAGCGAGCCCCTTGGCCCGGGCGGTCCGCACGTAGTCCGCGTCGAGCGTCTCGATCATGGACGTCCGGGTCAGCCGGGACACCGCCGCGAGACCGAACAGGGCGATCACGAACGCCGGCAGCACGTAGGCCGTCGGCCACCCGGCCGTGGCACCCGCGACCGGGAACCAGTGCAGCCGGACCGAGAACACGAGCTGCAGCGCGACACCGAGCACGAAGACGGGGACGGCGCCGACCACGATCGTGCCGACCAGGACCGTCTTGTCGAGGACGGTCCCGCGGCGGAGGGCGGACACCACGCCGAGCCCGATGCCGAGCAGGATCTCGATCGCCCAGGCCGTGAGCGCCAGCGTGATCGTGACCGGCCAGCGCGAAGCCATCTGCTCACCGACGGACTGGCCGCTGAAGTCCGTGCCGAAGTCCCCGCGGAACAGCCCGGCGAGGTACTGCACGTACTGCAGCCACAGCGGCTGGTCGAGGTGGTACTCGGCTCGCAGCGCCCGGACCACGGCGTCGCTCAGCGGCCGGTCGCCGCCGAGCGCCTTGATGGGGTCGCCCGGCAGCGCGAACGTCATCGCGTAGATGAGGAAGGTCACGCCGAGGAAGACGACGACCAGTCCGCCGACCCGGCGGCCGACGGCGAGCGCCGGGCGCATCACGCGCCGCTCCCCACCGGGGTCGCGAGGGACGGACGGGAGGCGCGGGTCGGCCCCGCCACGTGCGCTGCGCAGGCGAGGATCGCGCCGAACTGCACCCCCACCAGTCTGCTGATCGGGATCGGCTCCGCGCCGGTCGCCTCGTCGGCCTGCCAGGTCGCGTACCGCTCCGCGAGGCGGTCGCGGAGCCGCCGCAGCGGCGCGGGGGCGGTCCCCGCGGTCGTCTCGGCCTCGAGCGCACGGAGCAGCATGCCGCCGTAGCGCAGGCGGAAGCAGCGCACCAGGTCCTCGCAGCCGAACCGCTCGGCGACGGTGGCCGTCCGGTCCGCGGGCTCGCGGTCGGCACGGGCACGGTCGGCCTCGGTCATCCCGCCCATCATCGGGATGAACGCGCGGGACCCCTCGAGGAACGGCGACTCGATCGTGAGCATGGGGGACGCGGCGTCGAGGATCTCCTGCAGTTCCGCGCCCGAGGCACCGAGCGCGCCGGCGCAGCGGCGGAGGAGGTCCGCGTAGGACTCCGTCGTCGGGGTCTGGTCGTCGGCGTCCGGGTGGCTCCAGTACGGCAGCTCGGCCACCATGCAGAGCGCACCGTGCCGCATCGCCCATGCCGCGCTGGACGCTCCGTGGATGTGCTCGGCGGGGTCGATACCGAGGCCCTCGAGGTAGTCGTACGCGGCCTCGATGCCGTCCATGCCGAACACCGCCGGGGCGAGCTCCCGCAGGTACGGCGACTCCGGCTCCCCCGTGTCCAGCGGCAGGCCGAGCGCCGCCGGCACCGCGTGCAGGGTGTCGATCACGTCCGGCAGGTCCTCCGACAGGTAGTAGTAGACCCCGCCCATCTCGCCGTTGTGCAGTGACACCAGCAGGTCCGGCCGGGTGTCGTCGATGAGCCGCATGAACGCGAGCGTCTCCGGCAGCACCTGGTCGAAGTACACCGACTTGTGGTTGTTCGGGAACGTCCACTCCACCTGGCTGTCCGGCGCCGGACGGTAGAAGTGCCGCGCGTACCGGGCCCGGTCGTGCGGGTCGTGGAACCAGGCCTCGTTCAGCCGCATGCCGTCCGGGTCGATCGTCGGCACGATGTGCCACGTGGTGTCGAGCGCCGCCGCGGTCGACGCGTCCTCGAGCAGCCACGTGGCGAGGTGCAGCGCCGTCCACGAGCCGATCGGCTCGTTCGGGTGCACGCCGCCGACGATGACGGCGGCGTGCGACCCGGAACCGATGCGGTAGCTGTGGAGCGGTTCGCCGAGCCGACTCGTCCCGATCCGCGTGACCGTGACCCGGTCCGGGTGCGCGGCGGCGAGCGCGTCGAACCGGGCGTGCAGGTCGTCGACGAGCGGGAAGCCGTCGCGGTCGGGGACCGCTGCGACGAGGCGGAGGATGGTGCGCTGGTCCATGTGGTGCTGCCGACCCCTACTTGACGGTGATGCCGGGGACGACCGGGCTGCCGTCGACGGCCGGCAGCGAGGCGATCTTGTCGCTCACGACGTAGGAGTACTTGTCGAAGAACGTCGGGACGATCGGGAAGTCCTCGAGGACCGCCTTCTGCGTCTGGGCGTAGTAGTCGTTCGCCTCGTCCTGCGAGCCGGCCGAGTCCGCCTTCGCGAGGAGCTGGTCGACCTCGTCCGACTGGTAGTAGCCGGTGCAGGGTGCGCAGCCGCCCGCCGTCGTGAAGAGGGCCCGGAGGGTGTTCTGCTGGCTGGCGTAGAGCGCACCCCAGTGACCGAAGTGCGGGCCCTGGATCTTCTTGTCGGTGAGCTCGGAGTAGTACGACGCCCAGTCGGTGGTGGCCTTCGCGACGGTGTCGACACCGAGGTTCTGCCGGATCTGGTTGGCGTACGCCTGGTAGAGCGAGTCGAGACCGTTGCCGCCCGGGTAGACGAGCGTGATCGTCCCGTCGAACCCGCCGGCTTCCCGCAGCAGGGCCTTGGCCTTCGACGGCGAGAACTCGCATGCCTCGCCGCAGATGCCCTCCTGGGTGCCGGACATGTTCGGCGGGGTGAGCGCGGTGGCCGGCTCGTACAGGCCGCCGTAGATCGCCTTGTTGACCTGCTCGCGGTTGATCGACATCGAGATGGCGCGACGGACGTCGGGGTTCGCGTACCGCTCGTCCCAGAGCGGGAAGCCGAGGTAGTCGATGCCGGGGGCGTCGAACGAGTGCAGGCGGTCCCCGAAGTCCGCGCCGGCGCTCGTCATCTTGTCGGCCGGCAGGAAGAGGACGTCGGCGTTGCCCGCCAGGACGTCGGTGTAGGCGGTGTTCATGTCGGCGTAGCTCTTGAAGGTGACGTCCTCCGTCTTCGCCTTCGTGCCCTCGTAGCCCTTCCACGCGCGGACAGTGAAGGGCTGGTTCGCCTTCCACTGCTCGGTCATCTCGTACGGCCCGTTGCCGATCGGCTTCGCGTCGTACGCCTTGAGGTCCTCGTACGCGGCCTCGGGCATCGGGTAGAACGCGGTCTGCGCCTGGCTGAGCTGGAGCGGGAACTGGCTGTCGGCGTGGTCGAGGGTGACGGTGAAGGTGTCCTTCCCGGTGACCTTGAGTCCCGACATCTCCTTGGTCTTCGGGGTGCCCGAGGCCGGGTTGAGGTCCTCGTACCCGACGATCGCGGCGAGCTCCCCGCTGTTCTCCCAGGCGTTCGGGCCGTAGGCGGTGTGGTTCCAGGCCTTGACGTAGCTCTCCGGCGTGACCTCCTCGCCGTTCTGGAACTTCCAGCCGTCGCGGAGCGTGATCGTCCACGTGGTGTTGTCGCTCGAGGTGACGCTCTTCGCGGCGACGTCGTGCAGCTTCCCCTTCGAGTCCGTCTCGGTGAGGGGTGCGAACAGGCTGAGCACCTGGGTGAACGCCACGGTCTGGCGTCCGGGGGTCAGGTGGTCGGGCTCGCCGGTGGCGTACACCAGGCTGCCACCCGCTCCGGAGGTCTGGTCGGCGGTGCTGCCGGCCGAACACCCTGCTGCCACCAGCGCCACCGTCGCCGCCGCTGCAACCGCGGCGATCGTCGTCCTGCCTCGCATGTCGTGCTCCTCGGGTCGCGCTCCCGGGTCCGGCCCGGTCGTCGTTGCCGAGGAAGCTAGGGCCGATGCAATGCCCACCACAAGACTTCTTTCAGTGATCTCTGAAACCTTTACCGTTCTGAAACACTGCCGAAACGGCATCCGTCGCGCGCCGGTGCCCACCTGTGCCACCCTCGAGCCATGCGGCACACACCCCACTTCCTGATGACCGACGTCACCGAGGTCCGACGGCTGATCGCCGCGAACCCGTGGGCCACCATCGTGTCGCACACCGCCGCCGGACTCGTCGCGTCCCACTACCCCGTGCTGCTCGAAGAGGGTGTCGACGGCGACGAGATCGTCCTCGTCTCGCACGTCGGACGCCCGGACGAGGTCGCGCACGAACTCGGTCGGCACGAGGTCCTCGTCGTGTTCCAGGGGCCGCACGGCTACGTCTCCCCCGCCTGGTACCCACCCGAGCAGTTCGTGCCGACCTGGAACCACGTCACCGCGCACTGCTGGGGGACGCCGGAGATCCTGTCCGACGACGAGAACTTCCGCGTCCTCGGCGAGCTCGTCGACCACTTCGAGCGCGTGATGCCCGAGCCGGTCTCCCTCGAGGTCGACGAGGAGACGGCACGCCGGATGGCCAAGGGCACCGTCGGGATCCGCATCCGGGTCACCCGCTTCGACGCCCGCGCCAAGCTCTCGCAGAACAAGGCACCGGAGGTCGTCGACCGGATCGTCGCGGGGCTGCGCGGTGACGGCCCGTACGCCTCGCCGGCTCTCGCCGACGAGATGGAACGCGCCCACACGGGACGTGCGGCGGCTCAGGATGCTCGATGAAGGAAGTCCTGCTGCGCACCGTCCGGCGGGTGGGGACGTCGGGCGCCCCGTCCGACGTCCGGATCGTCGACGGGCGGGTCACCGCCGTCGCGCCGGCCGGCACGCTCGACCCCTCGGACGCCGACACCGACGTCGTCGAGGCGGCCGGCGCGTGGCTCGGCCCGGGCCTCGTCGACCACCACGTGCACTTCGACCAGTGGGCCCTCGTGCGCCGTCGTGTCGACGTGTCGGCGTGCGACTCGGCCGAGGCGACCGCCGACCTCCTCGCCGGGGTGGCACGGACCGGTGTGGCGGACCGCGTCCTGGTCGGCCACGGCTACCGCGACGGGATGTGGCCCCGCCCCGCACGACGTGCGCTGCTCGACGGGGTCGACCCGCGCCTCCCGGTCGTCGTCATCAGCGGTGACCTGCACGCGGTCTGGTGCAACGCCGCGGCGCTGGAGCACTTCGCTCCGCTCGTCGGCCGGACGCTCGTCGCCGGCGACGACGGCGTGCTCCGCGAGCAGGACGCCTTCGACGTGACCGGCGCGCTCTCCCGCGTGCCCGACGAGGTGCTCGACGGCTTCGTGGCGGACGCCGTCGAGGCGGCAGCGGCCCGCGGGGTGACGCGGGTGCGCGACCTCGAGATGGTGTTCGGCCTCGATCGCTGGACGCGGCGCGTCCAGGCCGGGACCGACGGGTTGCGGGTCGACTCGGGCGTCTACCCGGGCGAGCTGGAGTCCGCGATCGCACGGGGCCTGCGGACCGGTGACGTCGTACCGGGCACCAGGGGCCTCGTCCGGATGGGTCCGTTCAAGGTCATCACGGACGGGTCGCTCGGGACGCGGACGGCGGCGATGACGGACGGGTCGGGGGTGCTCGCGTACGCGTTCGAGGACCTCGTCGCGATGGTCCGCCGGGCGGTCGACGCCGGGCTCGTCCCCGCCGTGCACGCCATCGGGGACCGGGCGAACACCCTCGCACTGGACGTGTTCGAGGCCGTCGGCGCGCGGGGCACGATCGAACACGCACAGCTGCTGGCGGACACCGACCTGGAGCGGTTCGCGCGGCTCGGCGTGGCAGCGTCGGTCCAGCCCGAGCACGCCATGGACGACCGGGACATCGCCGACCGCTACTGGGCCGGCATGACGGACCGGGCGTTCCCGTTCGCTTCGCTCCACCGCGCGGGCGCCGAGCTGCTGCTCGGATCGGACGCGCCGGTCGCGCCGCTCGACCCGTGGGTGTCGATGGCGGCCGCGGTGGGACGGGACCGCGACGGCCGCGAGCCCTGGCACCCGGCCGAGCGGCTCGCGGCACTGACCGCCTGGCGCGGGTCGACCGAGGGCGGCCGGGTCGGGGTCTCCGTCGGCGACGTCGCGGACATCGTGCTGCTCGAGGCCGATCCGCTCGCGACGAGCGACTCGACGACCGTGCGGAGCACCCGGGTCCTCGGGACCGCGATCGCGGGCCGGTTCACCCACCGCGACGTGTAGGCGGGAGTCCTACTTCTGGTCCTTCGGGCACCAGTACAGCTTGCGGCCGGCCATGTCCGCCATCCGGATCTCGGTCCCGCACACCCGACAGGGTTCGCCCTCGCGGTGGTAGACCCAGTGGCGGTCCTTCCGGGAGCGCTTCGCCCGCTCGAGGTCCTCGGGCGAGAGTCCGTCCATCGTGAGCATGAGGCCGTCGCGGACGCCGTCGTGCAGGAGCTTCGACCAGTCCTGCCAGAGCGCCTTCGCCTGCTTCACGGTGATCTTCTTGCCGGGCTTGTACGGGTCGATGCGCTGCCGGAACAGCAGCTCGGCGCGGTAGATGTTGCCGATGCCGCTCACGACTGCCTGGTCCATGAGCAACTGCCCGATCGCGACGTTGCGCTTCCGCACGTTGTCGACGAAGGTCTTCTCGGCCTCGGGACCGTCGTCGTTGATGGGGTCCGGACCGAGCTTGTCCAGTGCCTTCTGGACGCCGGCCGGGTCCTCGACCACGCAGGCCGTCGGGCCGCGCAGGTCGGCGACCGTGTCCTCGGTGAGGAGCCGCACGCGCACCTGCCCGACGGGCTCCGGCGGGAAGGCCTCGATCGGGTCCTCGACCTTCTCCTGCTCGGCCATCCGGTACCGGGCGAGACGGGGAGCGCCGATCGACGTCAGGGACTCCTCGCCGTCGTCGTCCGACAGCGCCCCGGCGGTGGAGAGGTCGCCGGCGAAGTCCCACGCTCCGTACAGGCCGAGGTGGACGCGGAGGAACCGGTCGCCCTCGAACTCGAGGAACATCTGCTTGCCGACCGCCCGTGCGGCGACCATCCGCGTGCCGTCGAGCTGGGCGGCTCCGGCGGCGAACCGTCCCTGCGGACTCGACACCTCGCAGCGTTTGCCGACGAAGTGCCGGGTGAACTGGTTGGCGATGCGGTGGACGGAGTGACCCTCGGGCATTGCTCTTGTCTACTCGGCCTTACTGGTCGATCTGCTTGCCCGCGATGTGCCCCGTCGTCTCGTACTCGGCGAGCTGCGCGATGCGGCGGGCGTGACGCTCCTCGCCCGAGAACGGCTCCGCGATGAAGAGGTCGACGAAGCGGATCGCTTCGTCCTCGGTGTGCTGCCGAGCGCCGATCGAGATGACGTTGGCGTCGTTGTGCTGACGGGCGAGGAGCGCGGTCGACTCGTTCCAGACGAGCGCGGCACGGATGCCCTCGACCTTGTTCGCCGCGATCTGCTCGCCGTTGCCCGACCCCCCGAACACGACGCCGAGCGCCTGGACGCCCGCACGCTGGTCCTGCACCACCGCGTGCGCGGCGTTGATGCAGAAGGAGGGGTAGTCGTCGAGCGCGTCGTACTCGGTCGGACCGTGGTCCACCACCTCGTGCCCGGCTTCGGTGAGGTGCGTCGCGAGGGTCTTGTTGAACTCGAGGCCGGCGTGGTCCGTTCCGAGGTGGATGCGCATGGGACCGATCCTATTCCTGCGGCTACTGCACCCGGACCACCACGACGACGTACCGCACGGGTTCCTCCCCCGGGTTCCGGTAGACGACGTCCGCGGGGTCTCCGAGCTCGATCCGGTCCCCCGCCGCGAGCCGCGTCGGCTCACCGCCGACGACGAGCTCGAGCACGCCGTCGACCACCCAGATGCAGTGGCGCAGGAACGCGTAGGCGGACGCCGGGTAGGCCACTTCGCGGCCGGACGGGAGGCGCACCTCGGTGACGTCCACGGGGAACGCCGCGCTCGAGACCGGACGTCGGCGGTACCCGGTGTCGGGATCGGTCCAGGAGTCGGCGGTCGCGCCGCGCTGGATGCCGCGCGCGTCGTCGGGGTCGGTCGCCCGGGGCACCTCGTGGTCCAGGGACTCGTCCAGGAGCTGTGAGACCGTGAGCCCGAACGCTCCCGAGAGCCGCCCGAGGATCGTCGCCGTCGGGCTGGACACCCCCCGCTCGACGCGGTTGATCATGGCGCGGGACACCCCGGACTCCTCGGCGAGCTCGGTGAGGCTCCACTTCCGCTCGGTGCGGAGTCGCTGCAGGCGCTCGCCGAGGGCCTGTTCCGCGAGACCTGACTCCTCGTCTACGATGTGAGACATGACGACAGCATATGCGACGAACGCGTCGGGTCCGGTCTCCGTCCGGGACTGCGCGCCGCGGGATCTCGACGTCGTCCACGCGCTGCACGTCGACGCCGTCCTGCACTCCACCGCCGTCTGGCAGGACGAGCCGCACCCGCGTTCGTGGTTCGACGGGTGGCTCGACGAGCGTCGCTCCGACGGCTACCCGGTCCTCGTCGCCGAGGTCGGCGGGCGGGTCGCCGGCTACGCCACGTACTCGCAGTGGCGGCCGCACCCGGGGTACCGGCTGACCGTCGAGCACAGCGTGTACGTCGTCGAGGCGTTCCGTGGGCGGGGCGTCGCGACGGTCCTCATGGACGCGCTGGTCGCACGGGCCCGGGCCGAGGGTCGGCACGTCATGATGGCCGGGATCTGCAGCGAGAACACCGGATCGATAGCCCTGCACGCGAAGCTCGGGTTCAGCACGGTCGCGGTCGTGCCCGAGGTCGGACGCAAGTTCGACCGCTGGCTCGACCTCACGCTCATGCGGCTCCCGCTCGCCTGAGCCGGGCCGGCGGGGCGGGGACGAGCCGCGCCTCCCGGGCCCCGCGCGTGCGTCCCGGTCTGCGCACGTGCGCCCCGCTCTGCGCACGTGCGCCCCGTTGCGGGCGTTGCGCCCCGACTCTTCGGGGCGC
>NZ_JAUZED010000032.1 GCF_030705415.1 Curtobacterium sp. A7_M15
CGGGAGGCGCGGTGCGGGCTGGCACCGCGCCTCCCGTCCGCCGGTCGGTCACCGTGGGACGCGCGCCGCCGCGTCGGGCAGGGTCGGGAACGACGCGTGCGGCTCCGACTGGTACCAGTACGCGACGGTGCTGACGTCGTCCGAGCGCTCGAACAGGCCGTGGTCCCATGTGCCGATCTGCTGGACCGTGACACGCAGGTCCTCCTCGAACCAGATCGGGTCGGGCAGGTGCCACCGGTAGAGCGCGTGCATCGGCGCGACCGCGTGGATGAACTCCGAGGCCCCCGTGGTGTCACGGCTGCTGCAGAAGGGGTAGCCGAAGTACGGCGCGCTGAAGGTCAGCGGGATCGGCTCCGGGGACGCTCGGAGCTCGTCCTGGAACGCCCATGCTCCGCCGGCGTAGTCCTCGAGGCCGGTGCTGCACAGCGAGGGCAGGTCGCCGTCACCGTCGATGAAGAACTTCACCTCGCCCTCGCCCCACCAGAACCGGCTGAGGGACGCGAGGGCCACGTAGGTGCCGACGTACCGGCCGCGGCCGCGCACACCGTCGAGGATCACGTGGTCCTCGCCGAGCGCGGTGGAGGCGTTCGAGCGCCGCCACTGGGCGTGGAAGTAGGGCGTGTCCTCGGCGATGTCGTCCCCGGTGGTCAGGTCGACCTGGAAGAAGACGTGCTCGAGGTCGGCTCCGTGCTCGCTCGTGAGGGAGAGGCGGGCGTGCTTCCGGAACGGCATCGGGAAGTAGCTGTTCATCCCGCCGGTCGGGGCGACGGTGATCGGCTCGCTCGTGACGAGTGCGCGGGTGGCGAAGCCGTTGCAGAAGAAGTCCCCGAGCGGGACCTCGACCGAGGGTTCCTCCTCGTCGTCCCAGTACGCGCGGAGCACGAGGTCGCGGAGGACGAACGGACCCGCCTCGGTGCGGTCCGTCACCGTGATCCAGATGTGCCGGACGACACCCGGGCCGTCGATGTCGAGCAGGTCGAGCGTGCCGCCGGCGGGCAGCTGCCCCCAGGCGCTGCCCTTCCGGCCGGGGCCGAGGGCGGAGGACGCGGACGCGGCGACCCCGAACGCCCCGGTGGGGTTCTCGGCGTTGACGGTCCTGGATCGCACGCCGGCGGGCGGGGCGAGTTCGGTGAGGGCGGGGAGCACGGGGCCTCCTGGGTTCGGTGCGGGGTCGGGGTGAGCGGTGTCGTTCACTTGACCGAGCCAGCGGTGACACCGCGGCTCAGGGTTCGCTGGAAGACGAGGAAGAACACCAGCGTCGGGAGCAGGGACAGCAGCGAGCCCGCGTTCAGCGCCGTCAGGTCGATGCTGTTCTGGCCCTGCAGGGTCGCCAGGGCGATCGGGATCGTCTGCGCGGACTGGTCGCTCAGCAGGACGAGGGGGATGTAGAACTCGTTCCAGGTCCAGACGAAGAAGAACACGACGAGGACGCTCAGCGTCGGTCGGAGCACCGGGAAGACCACGGACCAGAGGATCCGGAACCGTCCGGCGCCGTCGAGCGCGGCCGCCTCGAGCAGCGACTGCGGGATGGTGCTCATCACGCTCGAGAGCAGGTAGGTGCCGAAGGCCGCCTGCAGCACCGTGAACACGATGACGACGCTCCAGATCGTGTTGAACAGCCCGGTCGCCTGCGCTCCGTAGAAGAGCGGGTAGATGAGCGACTCCTGCGGCAGCATCGTGGCGAGCAGGAACACGGCGAGCAGCCACGTCCGGCCCCGGACGCGACCGATGCCGAGCGCGTACGAGGTGACGAGGGCGAGTGCGGTGCCGAGGACCGCGACGAGTCCGGAGATGACGATCGAGTTGACGAGTGCCCGCGGGTAGTCGACGAGCGCCAGGTACTGCTGGAACGCCTCCGTGCTGAGGTGCGTCGGCAGCGCGAGGGGGCCGTGCGCCGAGTAGTCGGCCCCGGTCTTGAACGCGTTCAGGACGAGCAGCAGCAGGGGCGCGAGCATGAGCAGCGCGAACGCCACGGCGACGGCGAGCACGATCCACCGTGTGACGCCGCGGCGCTTCCGACGCGGAGCCTCGAGGCGAGGTGCGGCTGTCGGGGTGGTGGTCTCGGTGACGACGGCGCTCATCAGGCGTCCTTCCCTTCGGCGTCGCGACGCTGCAGCCACATGAGGACCCCGGCGATCACGAAGATGACGACCGACATCACCGTGGCGATGGCGGATCCGTACCCGACCTTCGACAGCTCGAAGAAGTTCCGGTACGAGTAGTACGACGGCACGACCGTGGAGCCCTCCGGGCCCCCGCCGGTGAGGATCAGGATCGGCGCGAACACCTTGAGCGCCCCGACCGTCGCGGTGATCACGACGACGAAGACCTCGGGACGGATCTGCGGCAGCGTGATCGCCGTGAAGCGTCGCCACCAGCCGGCGCCGTCGAGCGACGCGGCCTCGTAGAGCTCGGGGTCGACCCGCTGCAGGGCGGCCATGAACACCACGACCGGGTACCCGATCTGCAGCCACACGAGCACGAGCATCACCGCGTAGATCGCGATGTCCGGGTTGCCCAACCAGTCCGGCGGACTCGTGTCGCCGACCGCCGCGAGCACGCTGTTCAGCAGTCCGTTCTGCGTCGCGAGCACCCAGCTCCACACGAAACCGGCGACCGCGATCGGCAGGATCTGCGGCAGGTAGTACAGGGCGCGGAGCGTGGCCGCGACCTTCGGGCCGAACTCGCGGCCGAGGTGGTCGAACAGCATCGCGGCGAGGACGAGGCCGATGAGCGTCGGTACCACGACGATGCCGACGATCATGAAGACCGAGTTCTTGAAGGCCAGCCAGAACTGGGCGTCGCCGAGCAGGTCGACGTAGTTGCCGAGGCCGTACCAGCGCATCGGGGCGAGGCCGCCCTTCCACTGGAACAGGCTGTACCAGATGTTCATCCCGAAGGGGACGAGCACGATGGCGAGGGTCCCGATGAACATCGGGACGAGGTACCACCAGTACGAGTGCTGACGGTGGCTACGGGATCTGGTGCGTCCGGTCCGCGCGGCGGTGGGCGCGCGTCGGACGCTCGGGGTGGTCGCGGTCATGACGTCTCCTGCGCCTCAGCCCTGGTCGACGGTCTTCTTGCCGTCGTCGTAGAAGGCCTGCAGCTTGTCGAGGTACTGGTCGGCGGTCTCGTTGCCGTTGGACATCGCCGACATGTTGTTCTGGATGAAGTCGAGGAAGCCGGGCACCGGGTAGTCCGGGTAGAAGCTCAGGGAGTCGTCCTGCACGGTCTTGTCGAAGCCCTCGGTGTACGCCTTGGTGACGGGGTCGGAGATCGTGTCGGTGTCACCCGCCAGCGGCAACCCGCCGAGCTCGCCCATCCGGTCCTGCACCTTCGCGCTCAGCGTGGTGTTGATCCAGTCGTAGGCGAGGTCCTTGTGCGCGGATTTGGTGGGGACGCCCCAGAGGTGCCCGCTCGAGCCCATCTGGAGGTTCGCGCCGGGCAGGGTGAACGATCCCCAGTCGAAGGACGCGTCCTTCTTGACCCGGGGGAAGATGCTCTGGTTCCACGGGACCATGGCGGCCTTGCCGCTCAGGAAGTTGACCGTCGCCTGCTCGTAGCTGAGGCCGCCGAGGTCCTTGCCCACGTACCCCTTGTCGATCCAGTCCTGGAACTCCTCGGTGCCCTGCTTCCACGGCCCCTTGGTGAAGTCGGTCTTCCCCTTGAGGAACATGAAGTCGTCGATCTGCTTCCGGTTGGCGTGGGCGGAGACGAGCGAGTACCAGATCCACATCTGGTTGAAGCCCTGGTTGACCGCCGACGACGAGGAGATCGGCGTGGTGCCGGCAGCCTTGAGCTTCGCGAGCGCGTCGGTGAACTCGGCCATCGTGCGCGGCTCCGACGTGATCCCGGCCTGCTGGAACTGCTCCTTGTTGTAGTAGAAGGTGACGTACTCGCCCACGTTCGGGATGCCGTACCAGCTGCCGCTCCCGGCCTTGCCCTGGTCGTCGTACTTCGCGAACGACTGCATGCCGCCGGTGATCTTCTCGTCCCAGCCGTACTTCGCCACGGGCTCGTCGAGCGGCTCGAGGAGTCCCTGGCTGGCGAGCTGCCCGCCGTCGGCGTTGCCCTTGTTGAACTCGACGACGTCGGGCACGGAGTTGCCCCCGAGCACGAGCTTGGCGTTCTTGCGGAACCCGTCGAAGCTCGTGGTCTGGAACTTGACCGTGATGTCGGGGTGCTTCTTCTTGAAGATGTCGAGCGCGAGCTGCCAGCCCTGGCCCTGCGCGGTCGTCTTGTCCTCGTACTGGAGGATCGTGAAGGTCTTGTCGCCGCCGGATCCCGCGGTGCTGCAGCCGGTGAGGGCGGCTGCAGCGAGCGCGATGGTGGTGACGGCGACGGCCCGGAGGGTCGCTCGGCGTGTGGAACGGAACATGGTGCAGCTCCTTCGCTGGTTCGGTGGCGGGCGCACGCGGGCGCACTCGACCACCGCGACGTGCCCGTGCACGTCGCGTTCGGGTGGGGTGGGAAGGTGGGGCTCGGGTCAGGGCGGGTCGCGCGGTGGCGCCACCGACCCCCTGACGACGATCGGGCAGTGCATCCGGCAGCCGACCGGGTCCGGTCGGCTGCCCGTGGGCTGGGCGATCTGCGCGAGGATGCGCTCGACCGCCCAGTCGCCCATCGCACGGTGCGGGAGCTGCACGGTGGTGAGCCCCGGGTCGAGTGCCTCGGCGACGAACTCCTGGTTGTCGAAGCCGACGATGGAGAGGTCGGTGGGGATCGCGAGGTCGAGCGACCGGGCCACCTGGTAGAAGCCCATCGCGATCTGGTCGCCGAAGCAGAAGACGGCGGTCGGCCGCGCGCTGACGGGCCGCTCGAGGAGTGCCCGCGCGGGGGTGATGCCGTCGGCGGTCGCCGCGTCGACGGCGGTGACGACCAGATCGGGGTCGAAGGGGATCCCCGCCGCGGCGAGGGCGCGGCGGTACCCCTTCGTGCGGAGGTCGTCGGCGATCGGGTACGCGCTGACCGTGCAGAACCCGATGCGGCGGTGTCCGGCCTCGACGAGGTGCGTCACCGCGTCGAACGCGCCACGCTCCTCGTCCGGTACGACGAAGTCGGCGCTCCGCTCGTCGCCGTCCGGGCGTCCGTCGAGCAGGACCACCGGCGTCGTCATCGGGACCTGCGGCCGCTCGACCGTGCGGTGGTACGTCGCCGCGACGATCAGGCCGTCGACGTTGCGCTGCAGGAGCGACTGCACCGCCGGCGTCTGCAGGTCCTCGTTCCCGCCGGTGTCGACGAGCATGAGCACGTACCCGTGACGCCAGGCGGCCTCCTGCGCCCCGGCGAGCATCGCGCTCGAGAAGGGGACCGTCGCGACGCGGTCCGAGACCAGGCCGATGGTCTGCGTCTGCTTCGACTTGAGCGAGCGGGCGAGCTGGTTCGGGACGTACCCGAACGTGCGGGCGAGTTCCCGGATGCGGCCCGCCGTGTCGACGTTCACCCGACCGGCGTCGCGGTCGTTCAGGACGAGCGACACCGACGACACGGACACGCCCAGCTGGGCGGCGATGTCCTTCATCGTCAGCACGGCTCGCTCCTTCGCGTCGATCGATCGACGTGGTCCGTCAATCGATTGATGTGACGGTAGGAGCGTCAAACGCGTTGACGCAAAACCCCGAACCGGATCGGGACGAAATGCGTTGATGAACGTCGGACCGATGGCACACAACCGCTTCCGGAGAGGCGATCGTACGCGTTCGACGGTTTCCGTCGTGTGTCGAAACCGTGCACGAAAACGTGCACGCGCCGTCCCTTGTTCCGCACGCTTCCGCGCACCGACACTGTGGTCAGAACCTCCGCTCCCGTCGCCCGATGCCCGGTGAGCGCTCTCCCTGTCGATCTGAACGAGCAAGGACGACCAGACATGGCGATACGACCAGTTCCCGCGCAACGGGACCGCATGACGGGGTACGTGTACATCGCGATCGCCGTCAGCACCCTCGGCGGCCTCATCTTCGGCTACGACATCGGCATCTCCGGCGGCGCCGGCGGCTTCGTCGCGGGCGACCTCCACCTCGGCTCCTTCCTCGAGGGCGCCGTGGTGAGCGGCTCGACCCTCGGCGGCGCGATCGGTGCGCTCGCCGGCGGCCCGCTGGCCGACCGGTTCGGACGCCGGTGGACGCTCCTGCTGTCCGGCGTGCTCTTCAGCCTCGGCGCACTGGTGTCGGCGGTGGCACCCGACCTCGCGGTGCTCCTCGTCGGCCGCGTGGTGGTCGGGCTCGGCGTCGGTGCCGCGTTCGTGCTGATGCCGGTGTACATCGCAGAACTCGCCCCGTCGCGGATCCGGGGCGCGCTCGTCGCCGGGTTCCAACTGCTCACGACGCTCGGCATCCTCGTCGGCTACGGCATCAACGCCGCGCTCGCCGACTCGCAGGCGTGGCGCTGGTCACTCGGCCTCGCCGCCGTCCCGGGCATCCTCCTCGCGCTCGGGGTCCTGCTCATCCCCGAGTCGCCGCGGTGGCTCGTCGTGCAGGGTCGCGGGGACGCTGCGCTGCGAGTGCTCCGGCGGATCCGCGGGCGGGACGACGTCTCCCGCGAGATCGACGAGATCGAGGCCGTGAACCGTGAGGACGCATCGGCCCACCGCGGTCGATGGCGGGACCTGCTCCGCGGCTGGGTCCGACCGATGGTCGTCGTCGGGATCCTCGTCGCGTTCTTCGCGAACGGGTGCGGCATCAACCTCATCGTGTACTTCGCGCCGCAGATCCTGCAGTCCGTCGGGATGGGGTCGTCGGCATCCCTGCTCGCCACCGTCGGCCTCGGCGTGGTCAACGTGGTCTTCACCGCGGTCGGGATGGCGCTCGTCGACCGGGTCGGCCGCCGTCCGATGCTGCTCGTCGGCGCGATCGGCATGACGGTGTCCCTCGGCGCCCTCGCCCTGCTGCTCGCGTTCCCGGTGAACGGCAGCACGGCCGCGCTGTCGCTCGTCTGCCTCGCGGTGTACATCGTGGTCTACGCCGTGAGTCCGGGGCTCGTGGCCTACGTCGTCATCTCCGAGATCTTCCCCCTGCACGTGCGGGCGAAGGCGACGGCCGCGGCGACCTTCGTGATCTTCGCCACCAACCTGGTCATCGGGGTGTTCTCGCTGCCACTCCTCGACTCGATCGGTGCACCGGCGACGCTGTCGATCTTCGGTGTCGTGTGCCTGGTGTTCGTGGTCTTCTGCTTCCGGATGCCGGAGACGAAGGGGCGCACGCTCGAGGAGCTCGAGGAGCACTTCCGCACCGGCTCTGCTCGACCTGCCGAGGACGACCGCCGCCGGGTGGTCGCGTGACTACGATCGAGGTACCTGTCCACCACGCCTGGGGGTCCTCGATGCCGCAGACACCGGCCGAGCGGCGACAGGCGATCCTCGACCAGGTGCGGGACAGCGGCTACGTCCGAGCGGTGGACCTCACGACCGCGCTCCACGTCGACTCGTCCACGATCCGTCGGGACATGGAACGGCTGGAGCGGGCAGGGCTCATCCGGCGGATGCACGGTGGTGCGCTCCCGGCCGACCCGGCGGACACGATCGACACCCCGTACGAGGTGCGCCGATCGCAGCACCTCGCGGAGAAGACCGCGATCGGTACCGCAGCCGCAGCTCTCGTCGAGGACGGGCAGACGCTCCTGATCGACAACGGCTCGACGGCCTACCAGGTCGCCGCAGCGCTCGGTGACCACCGCGGACTGACCGTGGTGACGAACGACCTCATGGTCGCGATGTGCCTCCGGAACCAGGGTGTCCACCAGGTGCACGTCACCGGTGGGCTGCTGCTCGACACCGTCTTCACGCTCGTCGGTCCGACCGCCACACGGGCGGTCGAGGACCTGCACGTCGACTGGGCCTTCCTCGGCGCCGAGGGCGTCGACGTCGAAGCCGGCGTCACCAACATCAACGTGGTCGAGATCCCGTTGAAGCAGGCGATGATCGCGGCCGCACGGCAGGTCGCCGTCGTGGCCGACAGCTCGAAGCTCGGCCGTCGTTCGCTCGCCACGGTGTGCCCGCTCGACGACATCGACCTGGTCATCACCGACGACGGTCTCGACCCCGACGAACGCGCCGCGTACGGGCCGGCGCTGCACTGCGTCCCCGTCGCCCGCTGACCCGCGTACCGCCCGTCCGCGCCGCGCTGCCAAACGCACCGGCCTCTCCATCTCCACCCGTCCCAGAACCAACGAGGGAACCACCATGTCCAACGAGACCTCCTCCTACATCGACGACATCCGCGAGCAGCCGGCCGCGCTCCGACGCCAGGCCGACGCGCCGCTGCCCGCGGCGCTCGCCGCCGTCGACCTGAGTGGCCACGACCGGATCGTCCTGACCGGGATGGGCTCGTCCGACTACGCGGCCGTGCCGATCGAGCGCGCGCTCGCTGCGCGGGGCCTCCCGGTCGTGCGCATCGACGCCGGCCAGCTCCTCGACGTGCCGGACCGCGTCACCGACCGGACGCTCGTCTGGGCGACGTCCCAGTCCGGCCGGAGCGGCGAGGTCGCCGCGCTCGCGGACGCGCTGACCGGAGCGCGCAAGCCGGCACTCACGATCGCGACGACCGACGACACGTCGAGCCCGCTGGCCGCGATGGCCGACATCGTCCTCGAGCTGCACAGCGGTCCGGAGGCGACCGTCAGCACCAAGAGCTACCTCAACACGCTCGCCGCCCAGCAGCGCGCCCTCACCGTCATGACCGGCGGCTCCCTCGGCGCCGTCGACGAGGACGTCCGTCGCACCGCGGACG
Source organism: Curtobacterium sp. A7_M15 (assembly GCF_030705415.1). GTDB lineage: Bacteria > Actinomycetota > Actinomycetes > Actinomycetales > Microbacteriaceae > Curtobacterium. Next base: position 8,724 of record NZ_JAUZED010000032.1, read on the forward strand.
ACGTCGCCCGGCTGCTCGACGCCTGGCCGGACACGGACGCGTTCGCAGCGGAGGCCTGGAACGCGCCGCGCTCGCGGTTCGCGTACATCGGCATCGGTGACGACGCCGCCACCGCACTCACCGGTGCCCTCATCACCAAGGAATCGGCGAAGGTCCCCGTCGAGGGTTTCGTGGGCGGTGCGTTCCGACACGGCCCCTACGAACTCGCCGGTCCCGGACTCACCGCGGTGCTCTTCGGCCCGGGCAACTCGGATGACCCCTTCCTGCCGGGCCTCGCCCGGGACCTCGTCGCCTCGGGCGCCACGGTCCGCACCGTCGGTCCGACCGCGTACGACGGAACGGAGCTCCTCGCCACGCCGCAGGGCGGGAGTGCGCTCGCCCGACTCGCGGTCGGGTCGGTCCGGACGCAGCTGCTCACCCTCGGGTTCGCCGCCGCAACCGGCGAGGTCCCCGGACGGTTCCGCTTCGGCCAGAAGGTGACGGCGGCCCTGTGAGCGGCACGTCGGACTGCCGGGTGGGCGTCGACCTCGGCGGGACCGGTTCCCGCGCGATCGCCGTCGTCGACGGCTCGGTCGTCGCGGCCGTCGACGCCCCGAGTGCAGAACTCGGCGCCGGGTCCGAGGCGGAGCGGACCGAGCGGCTCGCCCGACTGATCACGGACGTCGTGCCCGCCGGGTCCAGCCTCACCGGGGTCGGCATCGGCGCGAGCGGCCCGGTGGACACCGACGCCGGCGTGATCCACAACGCGGCCACCCTGCCCTGGTTCACCGGGTTCCCGGTCGTCGACCGTCTCCGAGAACGCTTGGGGGTCCCGGTCGGCATCGACAACGACGCGGTGGCCGCAGCGCTCGGCGAGCACCGCGTCGGCGCCGGGACCGAATCCGACCGGCTGCTCATGCTGACGCTCGGCACCGGCGTTGGTGTCGCGATGCTGGTCGACGGCCGACCGGTCCGAGGCGCGGACGGCGCACACCCCGAAGGCGGGCACATCCCGATCAGCAGCGATCCGGAGCGGTGCTACTGCGGGCTCACGGGCTGTTTCGAGCAGGCGGCGTCCCGGACCACGCTGCAGCGGCGACTCGGCGCTGCGATGGGCGGCGCCGCGGCAGGCCGCGGACTGATCGCCGAGGCCATGACGCTGGCTCCCGTGGACGAGCGGGTGGCGGCGGTGTTCCACGAGTACGGCGCGGCCGTCGGGCGGGGGCTCGCCGCACTGCACACGCTGTGGCAGCCGCGGGTGACCGTGATCGGCGGGAGTGCGGCGGTGTGCTTCCCGCTCATCCGGGACGACCTCTACCGGACGCTCGGCCGTTCGGAGGACTACACCGTCGAGGTCGAACTCCGGCCCGCGGTCCTCGGCGACAACGCGGGCGCGATCGGGGCGGCCGTCGCGATCGCGCCGGATCGGCGAGGCTGACGGGGCGGTCGCTACGACCGCCCGTGACGGTCGGACCACCGGACTGGAGGCGCGGTGCCGGACGCCAGCCGCGCCTCCCGTCCGGTGGGTGGCAACGCCGGTCCGCGCGCGCCGTACGGGCGCAGAGTGGAGGCATGCCCGCTCCCGCCGTTCCGCCCCCGACCGTGCGCCTGCTCGGCGAGCCCTGGGGTGACACGTCTCGCCGCGGCCGCTCGTACGCGAAGGACCCGTCCGTCGTGCGGTTCGGCGGCCGGTACCTGCTGTACTGCTCGCTCCCGTCGGCGAGCGACGACGAGCCGCAGGGTTGGTCGGTCGGCGTCGCCGAGAGCGACGACCTCGTCTCGTGGCGGACCGTGGCCGTGCTGCCGTCGTTCGGGGAGTACGACCGCAGCGGTGCGGCCGCGCCGGGTGCCGTGGTGATCGACGGTCGCGTGCACCTGTTCTTCCAGACCTACGGCCGCGGCCGCGAGGACTCGATCTGCCACGCGGTCAGCGACGACGGGCTCACGTTCACCCCGAACCCGGAGAACCCGGTGTTCCGGCCGACGGGGGAGTGGACCTGCGGGCGGGCGATCGACGCGGACGTGGTCGTGGCCGGGGACTGGTTGCTGCTCGGGTGGGTGACGCGCGACCCGACGATGACGACGCAGCTGCTGGGCACGGCACGCGCACCGCTCGGGAGTGCGTACGGCCGTGCGGACTGGGAGCAGTTGTCCGTCGACGGTCCCGCGTTGGCCCCGGAGTTGCCCTGGGAGGAGGAGTGCATCGAGGCGCCGGCGCTCCGGTGGGACGGCGAGACGTTCACGGTCTTCTACGCGGGCGCGTACAACAACCGACCGCAGCAGATCGGTTGGGCGACGAGCCCCGACGGTCGGAGGTGGACGCGCGGCTCCGACCAGCCACTCGTGCCGGCGGGGCCCGAGGGGACGTGGAACCGGTCCGAGTCGGGCCACCCGGGGTACTTCCGCGACGACGACGGGCGGGAGTACCTGTTCTTCCAGGGCAACCCGGACGACGGGCACACGTGGCGCATCGGCGCGACCGAGCTGACGTTCGTCGACGGCGTGCCGCGCGTGCGGCTGGAACCCCGGGACTGACGGGCGCGCGTCAGTCGGCGCGGATCACCGCACGGCAGCTCCGCAGGAAGGAGGCGGCGAGCATCTCCTCGCCGTCGAGGTACCCCGCCACCATGGCGCCGTCCCGCAGCAGCATCAGGTCGGCGGAGACCCCCGCCGGGTCCGGCAGGTGCAGCGGCTCGATGATCCGCCCGAAGGTCTCCTTGCACCAGGCCCGGTGCTGGTCGACCGTCCTCCGCACGGCGCTCTCGGGATCGGGGTACTCGGCCGAGGCGTTGATGAACGGACAGCCGCGGAACCCCGGCTCGCACGCCATGCCGCCCAGCGCGCCGGCGATCAGCTCGAACGCCCGGTCAGGGTCGCCGTCGGCGTGTTCGACGGCTGCGCCGATCCCCTCGCGCTCCTGCTGGGCACGTCGCTCCAGGTGCGCCACGACGAGGTCGTCCTTGCTCTTGAAGTGCCGGTAGAACGTCACCTTCGTCGTGCCCGCCCGCTCGATCACGCGGTCGACGCTCACGGCGCGCAGGCCCTCTGCGTAGAACAGCTCGGTCGCCGCCTCGATGAGCCGCTCGCGCATGGACACCTTCATCGCACCGATCATATTCGCTCCCGCCCTCGCTCTTGCGCTTCCCAGGATGGCCCCCTACGGTCGGTATAGTGACTAGTCACTCTACTTGTCACCTCAGTGCCCGGCAAGGTCCGCGCGGCGCTGTCGACACCACCACGCGAAAGGCTCTCCATGTCCTCCACCACCGCCTCCCGTCCGGCGGGGATCGCGGCGACGCTGCGCACCCTGTACTTCGTCCGGTTCGCGTTCCAGCTCGTCTGGGCGATCGCCCTGATCGCCACCGCCTCCGCCGGGCTCGGCCCGGTGAACGTCACCCTGCTGCTGCTCTACCCGCTGTTCGACGTGGTCGCCGCGGTCATCGACCACCGCGCTTCCCGTGCCACGGGACCGGCACCGTTGTTGTACGTCAACATGGCGCTCAGCCTCCTCACCGCGATCGGCCTCGGCTTCGCGGTCGCCTCGGGAGTCCCCGCGGTCATGGTCGTCTGGGGCCTCTGGGCCGTCACCGCGGGAGCGGTGCAGTTGATCGTCGCGATCCTGCGTCGTCGCCTCGGCGGGCAGTGGCCGATGATCCTCAGCGGCGGCATCTCCGTGCTGGCCGGTGCGAGCTTCATCTTCGGCGCCACGAACGCGACGTCCGTCGCGGGGATCGGCGGCTACGCGATCCTCGGAGCGGTCTTCTTCCTCGTGTCGGCCGTCCGGTTGCAGCGCGCCGCGAAGGCGGAACGAGCATGAGCGGGGACCAGTACGACGTCGTCGTCATCGGCGCCGGCCCCGTCGGCGAGAACGTCGCCGACGGCGCCGTGAAGGGCGGCCTCAGCGTCGCGATCGTCGAGTCGGAACTGGTCGGCGGTGAGTGCTCCTACTGGGCCTGCATGCCGACGAAGGCGCTCCTGCGCGACGTCTCCGCGCTCCGCGCCGTGCAGCACCTTCCCGCCGCCGCCGCCGCGGTCACCGGCACCCTCGACCCGGCCGCCGTCCTCGCCCGCCGGGACCGGTTCGCCTCGAACTGGGACGACGCGGGACAGGTCTCCTGGCTCGAGAGCGCCGGCGTCGACCTGGTCCGCGGCCACGGCCGCCTCACGGGGACCCGGTCCGTGTCGGTCACTGCCGCGGACGGGACCGTGCAGGAACTCACCGCACGGCACGCGGTCGTCGTCGCGACCGGGACGAGCGCCGCTGTCCCCCCGATCCCCGGTCTCGCCGATGCTCAGCCATGGACCAGCCGCGAAGCCGTCGCTGCTGATCACGTCCCCGACCGTCTGGCGATCATCGGCGGGGGAGTGGTCGGCACCGAGATGGCGACCGCCTACAGCGCCCTCGGCTCCGACGTCACCTTCATCGTCCGCGACGGCGTCCTGCCGAACGTGGAACCGTACGCGTCCCAGCTCGTCATCGTGTCGCTCGAAGCAGCCGGCGTCCGCGTCATGCTCGGCGCGTCGCCCGCACAGGTGCGCCGCGACCTCGGTGGCACGGTGCACGTCACGCTCGAGGACGGCGAGACGATCGACGCCGACGAGGTCCTCATCGCCACCGGTCGGAAGCCCAACACCGGCGACCTCGGACTCGAGACCGTCGGACTCGCGCCGGGAGCGTGGCTCGCGGTCGACGAGACGCTCCGGGTGACCGGTGCCGACGGCGCGGCGCTCGGCGACGGCTGGCTCTACGCCGCCGGTGACGTGAACCGCCGCGTGCTCCTGACGCACCAGGGCAAGTACCAGGCCCGCGCGGTCGGCGAGGTCGTCGTCGCCCGCGCGACCGGAGCACCCGTCGACGACGCCCCCTGGGGTCGTCACGTGGCCACCGCCGACCACAGTGCTGTTCCGCAGGTCGTCTTCAGCAGCCCGGAGGTCGTCTCCGTCGGGCACACGGTCGCCAGCGCGGCCGCCGCCGGCCTGACGGTGCGGGTCGCCGAGTACGACCTCGGCGCGGTCGCCGGTGCCGCCCTGCACGCCGACGGCTACACCGGACGGGCGAGCCTCCTCGTCGACGACGAGCGCGACGTCGTCGTCGGCTTCACCGCGGTCGGGTCGGACACCACCGAGCTCGTGCACGCGGCGACCATCGCGATCACCGGCGAGGTGCCGATCGACCGCCTCTGGCACGCGGTGCCCGCCTACCCCACCATCAGCGAGGTCTGGCTCCGCCTCCTCGAGACCCTCGGTCGCTGACCACCACCCCCTCACGAACGGACGACACCATGCCCACGAAGATCACCCTCGTCATCGACAACCCCGACGACCCGACGGCGTTCGAACCGACCTACGCGCAGATCGACAGCACCGCCCGACAGCTGCCCGGGCTCCGCCGTGCCGAGTCGGCGAAGGTCTGGCCGAAGGAGGACGGGACCCCGACTCCCGCCTACCGCACCCTCGACCTGTACTTCGACAGCTACGAGGACGCCTCGGCAGCCGTGACCACCGAGACAGCCCAGGACCTCTTCGGCCGCCTGATCGGTTCCGGTGTCCCGTTCACGGGGCTCTTCTCCGACATCGAACCGGAGTAGGACGGGCCGATCCCGGTCGTCCTGTCCACGGGGACGGGCCCTGGCGCACGCCAGGGCCCGTCCCCGTGTCAGGCTTGTCGGGCTCCCTCCCGCCCACCAACCAGGAAGGCCCCGGATGCTCGAGCTCCCGGCCGTGTTCGAAGTCGGCTCCCTGATCGCCATCGTCGCGATCCTGCTGGCCGACCTCCTCGTCGTCGCACGGCGTCCGCACGTGCCGACGCTCAAGGAGTCCGGTCTGTGGGTGGGTCTCTACGTCGGCCTCGCGCTGCTGTTCGCCGTCGCGATGTTCGTCTTCGCCGGAGGGGAGCCGGCCGGGCAGTTCCTCGCGGGCTGGCTGACCGAGTACAGCCTGAGCATCGACAACCTCTTCGTGTTCGTGATCCTCATGGCGCGCTTCTCCGTGCCGAAGGCGATCCAACAAGAGGTGCTGATGCTCGGCATCATCATCGCGCTGGTCCTGCGCGGGGTGTTCATCCTGCTCGGAGCCCGCCTGATCGAGGACTTCTCGTGGATCTTCTACCTCTTCGGGGCGTGGCTGGTGTGGACGGCGATCCAGCAGCTCCGGGGCGACGACGACGATGACGAGAAGGACAGCCTGATCGTCCGGCTGCTCCGGCGTCGGGTCCGCATCACGGACACGTACGACGGCATGAAGTTCCGCATCGTGCAGGACGGCGCGCGACACTTCACGCCGCTGTTGGTGGTCCTCATCGCGATCGGGACGACCGACCTGCTCTTCGCGCTCGACTCGATCCCGGCGATCTTCGGCATCACCGAGAGCGCGTTCATCGTGTTCACCGCGAACGTCTTCGCGCTCATGGGCCTGCGGCAGCTGTACTTCCTGCTCGGCGGGCTGCTCGAGCGGCTGGTGTACCTCAAGTACGGGATCGCGGCGATCCTCGCGTTCATCGGCGTGAAGCTCGTCCTGCACGCCCTGCACGGCAACGAACTGCCGTTCATCAACGGCGGGGAGCACGTCGAGTGGGCCCCCGAGATCGGGACCGGGGTGTCGCTGCTGGTGATCGTCGTGGCCATGGGTGTGGCGACCGGGGCGAGCCTCCTGCGGATGCGGCGTGAGGACGAGCCGCGCGACGCGGGCGCCGCGTAGCGGCGTCACGGCGGTCACGGGAGGCGCGGTGAGGGCCCGCCCCGTCCCTCCTGAAGCACGGCGGTGCGGACGGGAGGGGCGGTGCCAGGCCGAACCGCGCCTCCCGTCCCACAACTGGTGATTACAACGTTGACATCACGTTTACAGCGCTGTAAACAAGACGGGCGCGACGACGCGCACGAGGGAGAGACCCGATGGTGGGAAGCAGGACCGGAACACTCGCAGCCGTCAGTCGGCGCGGGTTCCTCGCCGGCGCGGCAGGTGGAGTAGCACTCGGCACGATGGCGCTCGCAGGGTGCGCCGCACCGCGACCGGCAGCAGGCGGCACGACGACGCTGCGCTTCTACGAGCAGAAACAAGAGGTGATCGCGTACTTCGACGACCTCCTCCGGAAGTTCGAGCGGGGACACCCGGGGATCTCGGTGGTGCACGACAGCACGACGGCGATCGCGCCGCAGTTCGTCCGCGGTGAGCCGGCGGACGTCGGGTGCTTCAACGACAACCTCGAACTCGCGCGGTACATCTCGCGAGGGGTGCTGCGCGACCTCGGAGACCTCCCGTCGGCGGCGCGCATCCGCCCGAGCATCGACGGGCTGACGAACCAGTACGCCACCTACCCCGGGCGGACGAGCGTGCTGCCGTACTCGCTCGCCGCGGCCGGGGTCATCTACAACAAGCGCATCTTCGCCGACCACGGCTTGCCGGTCCCCGAGACGTGGGACGACTTCGTCGAGGTGTGCCGGACCCTGCAGAAGGCCGGGATCACGCCGATCTACGCGACGGACCGTGACACCTGGACGCTCTGGCAGGGGCTCTTCGACTACTCCGTCGGCAGCCTGGTCGACACCGGGACGTTCTTCCGGAAGATGAAGGCCCTGGGCACCGACGTCGGTCCGGACTCCGAGGTCTCGTTCGAGCAGGACTTCGCGGTCCCGATGGAACGCGCGAAGACGATCTCGTCGTTCTTCAACCCGGACCACGCGACCCGCGCCTACGCGGACGGCAACCTCGCGTTCGGCCAGGGGAAGGCCGCCATGTACCTGCAGGGACCGTGGGCGCTGGGCCAGATCGCACTGATCGACGAGAAGCTCGAGGTCGGCACGTTCGCGCTGCCCGTGTCGAACGACCCGTCGGAGCGCAAGGCGCGGGTGAACATCGACCTCGGCCTCTGGATCCCCACGGCGACCCGGAACCTCGAGCAGGCCGAGGAGCTCGTCGAGTTCCTCATGCAGCCCGAGGTGATCGACGCCTACAACCGCGACAACCTCGCGTACTCGACCACGAAGGACGCCCCGCCGCAGCGTGACGAGCGACTCGCCGGGCTCCAACAGTACGTCGACGACGCCGCGTTCTACCAGGGCGCGGGGACGTTCATCCCGACGTCGATCCCGCTCGGCAACTACCTGCAGTCGGCGATCCGGAGCGGGGACTTCACCTCGATGCTGCGGCGGCTCGACGCGGACTGGCGGCGCCTCGCCGGCCGGTCGGCGACGGTCTGAGCCGGCCCAGGACGATCAGGAGCGATCATGACCATGCAGACCCCGTTGTCCCGCGACACCGATCCGGCGACGTCCGGGCCGGCGACCGCGGCCTCCCGCGTGCACCGGCGCGTGGGCTCCCTCCACCGGACCGAGGGGATGTACTACCTCTTCCTCGTGCCGGCTCTGGTGCTCTTCACCGCGTTCGTCGTGGCACCCGCCTGCGTCGGCATCTTCTACAGCTTCACCGACTACCTCGGGTTCGGCGCTTGGCACTTCCTCGGGATCGAGAACTACCGCGCGCTGGTCTCCGATCCGTCGATCGTGTCGTCGTACGGGTTCACGCTCGGCTTCGCGGTCGTGACGGTGATCGTCACGCAGGTGATCGCGCTCGCGCTGGCGATCGCCCTCGCGAAGCGGATCCGCTTCGCGGCCGGCCTCCGTTCGGTCTTCGTGATCCCGATGGTGATCTCCGGGATCATCGTCGCCTACGTGTTCAACTTCCTGTTCTCCAACACCGTGCCGGCGCTGGCCACGAGCGTCGGGTTCGGACCGCTCGAACAGAGCATCCTGGGCGACCCGAACCTGGCGTGGCTCGCCATCGTCATCGTCTCCGCGTGGCAGACGGTCCCCGGCGCACTGCTCATCTACACCGCGGGGCTGACGTCGATCCCCGAGGACCTGTACGAGGCGAGCTCGCTCGACGGTGCCACGGGGTGGAAGCAGCTCCGCGCGATCACCCTCCCGCTGCTCGGCGGCTTCATCGTCATCAACACCGTGCTCGGCGTGAAGGGGTACCTCGGTGCGTACGACGTGATCGTCGGTCTCACGAACGGCGGCCCCGGATCCGCGACGAGCAGCGTCGCGATGACCATCTTCGGCGGTTTCACCGGTGGCGACTACGCCTACCAGATGGCGAACGCGACCGTGTTCTTCATCATCACCGTCCTCATCTCCGTGCTGCAGCTCGCGGCGACCCGCGGAAGGAACCTGCGACTCGCATGACCGCCATCGACACCCGACCCCCGACCGACACGCACGCGGTGACCACCGGCGGTCCCCGACGACCGGCCCGGAACCACCGCCGACGCCTGGGCGGCACGAACTGGACGCTCACCGTGGTGCTCGGGCTCGCCTCGCTCACCGTGCTCGTCCCGCTGTACGTCACGGCCGCGATGGCCTTCAAGACGAGCAAGCAGTCCGTCGACGGCAACGCCCTCTCCCTGCCGTTCCCGTTCAACCCGGGGTCCTTCGCCGAGGCCTGGCAGCTCACCCGCTTCCCGGTGTCGTTCTCGGTCTCGCTCGGCGTCGCGGCGCTGACCGTCGTCGCCACGCTGCTGCTCAGTTCGTTCGCGTCGTACGCGATCGTCCGGAACTGGCACAAGCGGTTCTTCCGGTGGTCCTTCGTCTACCTGCTCGCGGCGATGTTCCTGCCCTTCCCGGTGGTCGCCCTGCCGCAGATCAAGCTCACCGCGCAGATGGGACTCGACAACCCGATCGGCGTGGGGATCCTGCACGCCATGTTCCAGTTGTCGTTCAGCGTGCTCCTCTACTCCGCGTACCTGCGGTCGATCCCGGTCGAGCTCGAGGAGAGCGCCCGGATCGACGGCGCGTCCACCTGGCAGATCTTCTGGCGGATCATCCTGCCGCTGCTCGGCCCCATGAACGCGACGGTCGGCATCTTCGCGTTCCTCGCGTCCTGGAACGACTTCATGATGCCCTCGCTCATCACCGCCGATCCCACCTTGCAGACCCTGCCGGTCGTGCAGAACATCTTCCAGAGCAAGTTCGGCACGAACTACAACGTGGCCTTCGCCTCGTACCTGATGGCCATGGCACCGACGATCATCGTGTACCTGTTCGCGCAGCGCTGGGTGATCAGCGGTGTGACGCAGGGCGCGGTCAAGAGCTAGGAGCACGGATGACCACGACGGACACGATCCGTCCCTTCCCGGGGTCCGACCCCGTCGCCGATCCGGCGGCCGTCGTCGTCGGCGAGCACTGGCGGGTGACCGTCCTCGACGAGGGGACGTTCCGGGTGGAGTGGAGCGAGGACGGCGGGTTCGAGGACCGCGCGTCCACGTTCGCCCTCCGCCGTCGACTCGACGTCCCGGAGTTCCGGGTCGAGCGGACCACCGGAGCCGGCGGCGTGGTCGTCACCACGGCCCGGGCCCGGCTGCGCTACGACGGCCGTCCGTTCTCCGCGAGCGGCTTCGTCGTCGAGACGATCGGACCCGACGCGAACCGGTGGCGCTGGGGGCAGGAGGCGCGCGACCTCGGCGGCACGGGGCGCACCCTCGACGACGTCGACGGTCGCATGCCGCTCGAACCGGGCATCCTCGCCCGGGACGGCATCACCGTGCTGGACGACAGCGACTCGTTCCTGTTCGAGGACGACGGCTGGATCGGCACCCGTGTGCGGGGGCGTCGGGACGTGACCGTGTTCGCGTACGGCCGGGACTTCGACGCCGCACTCGGCTCGTACCACGCGGTGTCCGGTGCGCCGTCGCTGATGCCGCGGTGGGCACTCGGCAACTGGTGGAGCCGCTACCACCCGTACAGCGACAGCTCCTACCTGGCGCTCATGGACCGGTTCGCCGAGGAACACCTGCCGTTCTCCGTCGCGGTCATCGACATGGACTGGCACCGGGTCGACTCCGTGCCGTCCCGGTTCGGCAACGGTTGGACGGGGTACTCGTGGGAGCCGTCGCTGTTCCCGGACCCGGCGGCCTTCCTCGGGGAGCTGCACCGCCGTGGGATGCGGACGACGCTCAACCTGCACCCGGCGGACGGCGTCCGGGCGTTCGAGGACGCCTACCCCGCGGTCGCGGCGGCGATGGGCGTCGATCCCGAGAGCGAGCAGCCGATCCCGTTCGACCCCACCGACCGGCGGTTCGTCGCGGCGTACTTCGAGCTCCTGCACCGTCCGCTCGAGGAGCAGGGCGTCGACTTCTGGTGGATCGACTGGCAGCAGGGGCGCACGACCGACCTGCCCGGAGTCGACCCGCTCTGGCTCCTGAACCACTTCCACCTGCTCGACTCCGCCCGGGACGGCGGCGCCGGCATGACCTTCTCGCGCTACGCCGGCCCCGGGAGCCACCGGTACGCGGTCGGGTTCTCCGGCGACGCCGTCGTCTCGTGGGCGTCGCTCGCGTTCCAACCCGAGTTCACCGCGACCGCAGCGAACATCGGGTACCCGTGGTGGAGCCACGACATCGGCGGACACACCCGTGGCGTGCGCGACGACGAGCTCGCGACCAGGTGGGTGCAGTTCGGTGTCTTCTCGCCGATCATGCGCCTGCACTCGGCCAACAACCCGTTCATCCGCAAGGAGCCGTGGGCGTTCCCCGCCGAAGCGCGTGCGGCGATGGGGGAGGCGCTCCGCTTCCGGCACCGGATGGTGCCCTACCTCCACACGATGAACCACCGTGCGGCCGCCGGCACGGCGCTCGTCCGTCCCCTGTACCACCTGGAGCCGCGCCGTGACGAGGCGTACCAGGTGCCGAACACCTACGCGTTCGGATCGGAACTGCTCGTCGCGCCGATCGTCGAGCCGCGTGATCCGGCGTCGCTGCACGGCTCGGCGAGGGCCTGGCTCCCGGCCGGCACGTGGACCGACGTCTTCACCGGCACGGCCTACGCCGGGGACCGGTTCGTCGACCTACACCGCACGCTCGACCACGTCCCGGTGCTGCTGCGAGCGGGCGGGATCCTGCCGCTCACCGCGCCGGACGAACTCGACGCCACGGTCAACCCGACCGCGTTCGAGGTCCTCGTCGCGCCGGGTTCGTCCGGGTCGTTCACACTCGTGGAGGACCGCGAGGGTGCCGAGGGCGACACCGTCGAGACGCTATTGACGTGGGACCGCGAGCGCGCCGAGTTCCGGGTGCACCCCGCGTCGGGTGCGCTCGACGTCGTCGCGGCCCGCCGCCGCTGGCGCGTCACGTTCCTGGCCGCGCCGGTCGACGGCCAGCACGTCGACGCTGCCGCGGCGGACCGGTTCTCGGTCGACCTCGCCGCCGACACCGCGACCGGTGGGGTCGTGGCGCTCGCCGGCCCGCCCGTGGTCGGGACGGACGCACGGGAGCGCATCCGGACGGTCCTCGAGGGCGCACAGGCCGGCAACCCGGAGAAGCTCGCCGCGTGGGAGGTCGTGTCGAGGGACCGGCCCCGCGCGGACCGCATCGTGGAACTCGGGACCGTGGGGCTCCCCGACCCGGTGCGGGACGTCGTGGTGGAGCTCCTCGGGAGCGTGCACCCGGGCGAGGGGTAGCGGACGACGGTCAGCGGTCGGGGCGGCTCGGGTGCGGCGCGCCCCGCGCTCGCCGGGGCTCAGCGGTCGGGGCGACCCGGGTGCGGCGCGCTCTCGCCGACCAGTAGCCGGTGCCCGACCGTCACGTAGCGTCCGGCGACGTCGCTCCCGTCCATCCGTTCGACGAGCAGGTCCAGTGCGGTCGCGGCGAGCGCGACCGTGTCCGGCGCGACCGACGTCAGGCTCGGTGCGAGGCTCGACCCCAGGGCGATGGCGTCCCACCCGACGACCGCGATGTCCCGCGGCGCCTCCAGACCGCGCAACCGCATCGCGCGGAGCACGCCGACGGCGGCGAGGTCGTCCCGGCAGAGCAGCCCGTCGACGTCGAGCCCGGCGTCGAGGGCACGTCCGAAGGCGGCCTCGGCACCGGGCGCGTCCCCGACCTCGCGCGGGACGAGGAACTCCGCGTCGATGCCGGCCGCCGCGAGCCCGGAGCGGTACCCGTCCAACCGGAGGGCTGACGTCCTCGACCCGGTGCCGGCCTCGTGGCCGAAGAACCCGATGCGACGGCAGCCGAGCGCCGCGAGGTGCGCGACGGCGTCCGCCGCCGCACGTCGGTTGTCGATGGCGACCTGGTCGGCCGAACGGGGCCGGACGTCCTCGCCGAGGAACACGACCGCGGTGTCCCCACGGACGGCGTCGATGGCCTCCGGGGAGAGGATCTGCGGGTGGATCACGACGCCGTCGACCACGCCGGCCTCGCGGCCGCGGACGGCCGAGCGCTCACCCTCCGCCGAGTCGCCGGTCTCCTCGAGCAGGAGCTGGAACCCGCGGGCCGCGCAGACGTGCGAGAAGACGTGGGCGAGCTCCGCGAAGTACGGCCGGCGCAGGTCGGGGAACGCGAACGCGAGCATGTTCGACCGGCCCGTCGCGAGCGCTCGGCCGGAGACGTTCGGCCGGTAGCCGAGCTCGTCGATGGCAGCCTGCACACGATCGCGCATGGCCACGCTCACGTGCTGGTAGCCGCGGACGACGTTGGACACGGTCTTCATCGAGACGCCGGCGTGCGCGGCGACGTCCTGCAGCGTGACCTTGCCCATCCGCTCACCGTACCGGCGCCCGACGGAGCCGACCCGCGCCTCCCGTCCCGTGCCGTGAAGGCGCCGGACCGCGCCCGCGGTCCGATACCGTCGACAGCGGACCCCTCCCACCCCTCGCGAACCGGATCGAGCAACGATGCCTGACGTCCACCGCCCCGCCGACGACCGCTACGAGCGTCTCCCGTACGAGCGCGTCGGGAGGAGCGGTCTCCTGCTGCCGCGCATCTCGCTCGGGCTGTGGAACAACTTCGGCACCGACCGGCCGCTCACGACGCAGCGCGACATCGTGCTGCACGCGTTCGACCGCGGGGTCACGCACTTCGACCTCGCGAACAACTACGGCCCGCCGCCCGGAGCCGCCGAGGAGCAGTTCGGCCGCATCGTCGGGTCCGACCTCCGACCGTTCCGCGACGAGATCGTGGTGTCGACGAAGGCCGGCTACGAGATGTGGCCGGGCCCGTACGGCAACTGGGGCTCGCGAAAGTCGATGCTGGCCTCGCTCGACCAGTCCCTCGGGCGCCTCGGGCTCGAGTACGTCGACGTCTTCTACTCGCACCGCCCGGACCCGTCGACGCCGATCGAGGAGACCGTCAGCGCGCTGGTGACCGCGGTCCGTTCGGGCAAGGCGCTCTACGTCGGCATCTCGAACCACGACCCGGCGCAGACGGCAGCGGCGGCCGAGGCGCTCGCCGCCGAGAACGTCCACCTGCTCATCCACCAGCCGCGCTACAACATGTTCGACCGCGTCCCCGAGGACGGGCTCTTCGACGAGCTGCTCCGTCTGGGGACCGGCGCGATCGTGTTCTCGCCGCTGGCCGGCGGACTGCTGACCGACCGCTACCTCGACGGGTCCGTCCCGGTCGGATCGCGTGCAGCAGAGGGTCGCTGGTTCGGCGCCGATCGCATCGACGACGAGTACCTGGCGACCGCGCGTGCCCTGAACGACATCGCAGTGGCGCGCGGGCAGTCGCTCGCGCAGCTCGCGATCACGTGGGTGCTCCGGCAGCCGGCCGTCACGTCCGCGCTCGTCGGGGCGTCGAGCGTCCGCCAGCTCGACGGGACGCTCGACGCGCTCGAGGGGGCGCCGCTGACCGACGACGAACTCGCGGCCGTCGACGCGCTGGTGCCGCGCGGCTGACTCCGGACGGCGCTGGCCGCGGGGCTGCGTCCGGGGTCGTTCGGTCGTTCGGTCGCCGCGGGGCTCGGTCCGCGCGATCCGCTGGCCGCGGGGCTCGGTCCGCGCCGGGCGCTGGCCGCGCGGCTCGGTCCGCGCCAGGATGGTGCCATGACGGACCACGCCGAGATGATCCACCCCGACGTCGCACCGAGCGGACCCGGGTGCGTCGAGTGCGACGCCACCGGGTCCTGGTGGGTGCACCTGCGCCGGTGCGCCGCGTGCGGCCACGTGGGTTGCTGCGACGACTCGCTGAACACCCACGCCACCCGGCACTGGGAGGGGACCGGGCACGCGGTCATCCAGAGCTACGAGCCCGGCGAGACGTGGTCGTACGACTACCGCGACCGCTCGACGTTCGAGGGCGTGGAGCTCGCGGCGCCGACGAGCCACCCGGTGGAACAGGCAGTCCCCGGGCCGGCGGATCGCCTGCCCGGGGACTGGTTGGAACTGCTCGGTGGGTCGCGCTAGTTCGCGACGACGGCTTCGTCGTGGCCAGGAGAAGACGAAATGAGTACTGACAGTCACCCCTCCGGCCCAGTACATTCGTCTCACCCGATCCGCGCGACCGACACGGAAGTCCATGCAAGCACTCCTTGGCCACGCCCTCCTTGCGCTCTACGGTGCCGCGCCGAAGTTGTTGATGCCCGTGCTGCGCTCGGGGCCGGTTGTTCGGTGGGTGACCGTTCCGCTGGTGCTGCCGGCCCTCATCGTCCGGAGGGCGAAGGCAGAGGGCGTGAAGGTGCGATGGGGACGCGCCGTCCGGTGGGTTCGTCGAAAGACCGTATTGGACTTCTTCACGACCGCCATCCTTCCGATCGCGGCAGATGACGCTCTGGAGCTGGCTGACATGCTCCGCGTCCGGGTCGGCCACCCCCGGTACAGCGAGATGGTCATCGCGCTTGAGCAGGAGACCTACCCACTCCAGAGCGCCGGACGGGCGGTCGGTCGCGGTTTCGCGAAGGTGGAGGGCACCATCCGGCGCACGGCGGAAACCCAAGGAGAGCAGCTCCGGACCCTCCTCTCCGGGAACGCCACCCCTGCGCTCGGCCCACCCGTCGATGTCGTTGATCGGGCCCGGACAGCAACTCGCTCCAGTCGAGCGTTCTCGACCTTCGTCCCCACGGCGCTCGGCGTTCACCCTGCGGTGACGGTCGGAGTGCACGACGGTGGCCAGGAGGAAGCTGCGATCCCTGCGTACGTCGAGCGTCCACACGACGCTGAGATTCGACGTGCGATCCTCGGTGGCGCCGGCGATGAGGCACCCAGAGACCCGGTGTTCGTCGCGGTCTGGGGCCCGTCGTGCAGCGGTAAGAGTCGGAGCGCGTGGGAAGCAGTGGCAGCTTCGCCGCTCCGAGACTGGGCAGTACTCCGTCCGGTGTCGCTCGAGCAGCTCGTCGGACACCTCGAGAGCGGGGTCGCCGCGGAAACCGTCCTCTGGCTGGACGATCTGGAGGACTTCTTCGGCGCCGAGTTCGTCGGAGCTGATCATGCGCTCGGTCGCCGCGCGGTGGGGTACCTTGCTGATCTGCTGACCGCAGGGGATCTCGGCGGGCTCGTGGTCCTGGCGACCATGTGGTCCGTGCCGACCATCTCCGCCGCCCCGGGAGGTGCGCCGCTCGGGGGCGCGGGCACGTTGGAAGGCGCGGCGGACCGGAGTGGAGTCGCGCGGCTGTTCCAGCTCGCGACCACTGTGCGGGTGGCGGAGGACTTCGACCGACGAGCACTCGCGGATGTGGCGCGATCGGACGAGCAACTGCGCTTCGTCCTGGAGCAGATTCCACCTGGTTCCGCTCCGGACGCCGATCGGGTGGCTGCCAGCCAGTTCTTCGCGGGTGGAGCGCACCATCTGCACGCCTACCGGACCGCCGAACCCTCTGTCCGCGCCGTCCTCACGGCCGCTATGGGACTTCGGCGGGTCGGTCTGCCGAATCCGATCCCGCACGTCGTCCTGGTCGACGCCGCGGCACGACTCCTCACAGAGGAGACGACTGCTTCAGGTGCGCGTGCGTCGGCCATGGCCGGGCTCACCGGCGCCGCAGAACCGTGGCGCGGTACCCATGCCCTACGCGAAGTGGACCGCGGAGGGGAGCCTGCGTACGAGCTCCACGACTATCTCCACTACTCGCACCTGCGCCAGAGCCGTTCGGCCCCGACCATCGCGGCGGTGTGGTCGGCCCTCGTCGATCAACGCGGCGCACTGTCCACGAGCGACGTGCGTGCGGTTTCGAACGATGCTGTCGCCCGGGGCCTCCGACGAGAAGCGGCTCTGCTCACGACACCCGCCAGCGCGCGTTCGGGCAAGCGCTGGGATGGCAGTACCGACTTGTCGCTCCTCGCGATGCGTTCGTCCCGCGCGCTCGACGAACTCACCAGGATGCTCGGCGAACCAACGGGACCCGTTTGGTCATCGAAGCCGGGCGGCGTAGCGGATTTCGACCGTACTGAGCTGTACGAGGCATGGGCTGCACGCGGCGACTTCGACGCACTCGAGCGCGCGGCGAAGTGGAGCTGGGTGGCCGACAAGGAGCTCTCAGATTTCGCGTTCGACACAACCGACGTCCAAGCTCTGGTCGAACGCGCGGCAGCGGACTCCTACTCGGCGGAGAGCCTGCATGCCGAACTGCTGCTGCTCCGCGGGGATCTCGATGGGCTGCGTCGATTGCACGACGAAGGCAACCACCAGGCACTGGGCGCCCTTGTCGAGCAGTACATCGTGACCAATCGCTTGCAAGATGTCATCGACCTCGCCGTCCATGAATGGTCCATCCGCCGCAAGCTGGCACCCGTACTCCGGGCACGCGTCCCGGACGGCGTCCTGACCCAGGCAATCACATCTCCCGTGACGAGCGGGCACCGCACGGGGCTCCTCCGGTCGATCGTCGCGAGGAGACTCCTCAACGAGATCGATCCGTTCCACCCGTCCGACGATCACAGTGAATTCGGGATGCTATCGCTGGTCCGTGGACTGGACGACGGCGATCTCGCACTTCTCGCAGACCGTGGGCTGGCCGCGGCTATGCACGAACAGATCGATCGTGCGACGACGGTCGGTGATGTCGGCGCGATCGCGGACATCGCGCGCCGTGCACGGCGGTCGTTCCCCATCTTCCTCGGGTTCACCCACATGGACCCACTCGAGCACGCGGTGGAGGCTCTCCTGCTCCACGGAGCCTGGCGATCGGTCGTGGACCTCCCGGAGCAACGCGGCGTCGACGACCGATTGATCAGTCACTTGCTCGCCACCGACAACGTCGAAGGGCTTCGCGCACTCGCTCTCGCTCGCGGGAACGACGCGGTGGACGATGTGCTCGAGCACAGAACGCTCGCATGGGCGCTCGGCGCGGTGGGCGAGTGGGACTTCGTCCTCGAACACTTCCCCTCCAGCCCGGCCGCGGTGGCGCGGTACGTGGCCCTCCGCGACGTCGCAGCCTTGCGCGGGTTGGCATCCGGTATGGGTTGGAACCCCACCGCCCAAGCGGCGCTCCAAGCCCTCGGCGTTTCGCCGGAGCACGCGGTACGCGCGATGCGTGGGCCAGCGGACGGTGCGAAGGCGGTCTACGGTGCCGTCACCGCGCTGGCCCACCAAGGCCGGTTCGGGCGAATCCGACGACTGGCACGGGAGCGGTCCGACGTCCTCGCCGTCGCGGCCGGATACTTCGTCGCGGCAGGCCGGACCGACGAACTCCGATCGCTCCTCGTGCGTGGGGCGCACGGTGGTCGTGCCGTACCCGAGTGGGTCGTTCCGTTTGTGCTCGGGCATCAAGCACGACCCTCGCTTCGATCAGCACTCGTCAAGCGGATAATCGCGGTCGGTGACGCTGCTGCCTTGCAGTCTTTGCGGTTCGTGCTTCGTGACCAGCAGGACCTTGAGCTCATGCGGGAGCTCGGAAGCGACGACGACGGTGTCCTTGTCGAAGCCTCGCCGGATCGCGAGGAAGAGGAGGACGAGGAGCGCCGAACCTGGGCCCAGTGGTACAAGGCGCTCGTCGAAGACCTCGCCGTGAGCGAGATCGGAGTCGTTCAGTTGCTGAGTGGCGACTGGGCGGCGGAATTGTCAGCGCGTCGTCTCGAACGCAGGGGCGACTGGGACGGCGTCACCACTCTGGCACTCGCGGGTGACCGATTCTCGCTCGACGCACTGATCAACCGGTTGCTGCTCCGCGGCGACGCCGAACGACTGATCGAACTGTGCCACGGCGCGGAACAACTGCCCACACTGCATCGCTGGCTCCTCAAGCGGGCGGTCGTCGAGGCACTGACGACGAGTCGTGCCGAACCGTCGACCATCAAGGCCACGATCGGTGATGACCACGCGATGCGATCGGCGTACGAGAGCTACCTCATCGATGCCGGTCGGTTGGACGAGGTCATGGACGATGCTGACCGCGGAACGCCTCCAGCCGACTCTCGGGCCGTGGTTCGTGCCGCGTTTCTTCGAGGTGACCTCGCGTTCGTGGAGCGACGTGCAGCATCAGGCGACGACGGTGCGCTCGACCTGCTCACCAAGCGTGCCATCGCGCTCGGAGATGACGCCGAACTCGTGCGTCTCTGCCACTTCCCCTTCCCTGCGGCAGCGAAGGCGCTGCTCGCCCGCGCGACCGCGGCTCGTCCGCAGGAGGCGCCGTTCACCCTGCGACCGGACGGCGCGGCCGTTCCCTGGCGCGACTGACCGTGGCACAGACAAGACGGGAGGCGGACGGCGATCTCGCCACTCGCCTCCCGTCGGTCGTGTGATCACGCGACTAGGCGGGCGATCTCACGCTGAGCCGACCGCCTGGTCACGGCGCGGGAGCGTCCAGCCCGGCCGGACGAAGTGGCACGTGTAGCCGTGCGGGTGCTTCTCGAGGTAGTCCTGGTGCTCCTCCTCCGCCTCCCAGAAGTCACCGGCGGGCTCGACCTCGGTGACGACCTTGCCCGGCCAGATGCCGGAGGCGTCCACGTCGGCGATCGTGTCGAGGGCGACCTCGCGCTGCTCGTCCGATGTGAAGAAGATCGCTGAGCGGTAGCTGCGACCGACGTCGTTGCCCTGGCGGTCCTTCGTGGACGGGTCGTGGATCTGGAAGAAGAACTCGAGCAGGTCGCGGTAGGAGATCTGCGACGGGTCGAAGACGATCTCGACCGCCTCGGCGTGGTCGCCGTGGTTCCGGTAGGTGGCGTTCGGGGTGTCACCGCCGGAGTAGCCGACGCGCGTGCTGATCACACCGGGACGGCGACGGAGGAGCTGCTGCGCTCCCCAGAAACACCCGCCGGCGAGGATGGCGGTTTCGGTGGTGGTCATGGTGGCCTCCTGAGGTCGTCGTTGCCGCTGGCTGCGGCATCACGTGGTGCAACCGGCGAGGCCGGTCGTGTGTTCCCGTGGGACGGGAGGCGCGGTGCGGCCCCGCCATCGCGCCTCCCGTCCCGCGACTGGTCGCGCTGGGTCAGGCGGTGGTGTCCTCGAGCGAGTCGAGTGCGGCGACGTCCTCGGACGACAGCACGAAGTCCACGTCGGCGTTCGCCGCGATGCGGGACGGCGTCGTCGACTTCGGCAGCGGCAGGACGTCCTTCTCGAGCAGGTAGCGGATCGCGACCTGGGCGACGCTCTTGTCGTACTTCGCCGCGATCCGGGCGATCTCCTCGTTGTCGAGGAGCCCGCCGGTTGCGAGCGGGGAGTAGCCCTCGGTGAGGATGTCGTGCTCGCGGTCGAAGGCCGTCGTCTCGTCCTGCGTGTTGCCGATGAACCAGCGGATCTGGTTGGCGTGCGGGACGACGTCGGTCCGGCCGAGCAGGTCCTCGAGGTCGGCGACGGCGAAGTTCGAGACGCCGATGCTCTTCGTCCGGCCGGCGTCGTAGACCTCCTCGAGGACCTTCCACACCTCGACGTTGCCGTCCCGGTGGTCGGAGCCGATCGCGGACCACGGCCACGGCGCGTGGACGAGGTAGAGGTCGACGTGCCCGAGGTCGAGGTTGCGGCTGGACTCGTCGAACGCCTCGCGGGCGCCGGACGCGGTCTTGATCTCGGCCGGGAGCTTCGTGGTGATGAACAGCTCGTCGCGCGGGATGCCGCTGTCGCGGACCGCCTCGCCGACGCTGGCCTCGTTGCCGTAGGTGAGAGCCGTGTCGATGTGGCGGTAGCCGGCGTCGAGTGCGGCCTTGGTCGCGTCGTAGGCCTCGGAACCGGACGGGATCTGCCAGGTGCCGAACCCGATCTTCGGGATGTGCAGGCCGTTGGACATGCTGAACGTGTCGATGAGAGCGGGCATGCCCCGGACAGTACGCCGTGCGCACTCCGGTGGATCGTGCGAGCGGGCGTCGGTCGGATCGCCTACCATTCGAACACACGTTCGAACGAGGAGGGCGAGATGATGCTCACGCGTGAGGCTGCCACGGTGTGGTGGGAGCACGGTGTGCCGGTGCGGATGGTCTGGCGCGAACGGCGCTGGCGGGTGTCCGACACCCCGACGCGCCTGACGGCGGCGGCGGAGTTCCTGCCGTCGGCGATGACGCACGCTCCGGAGCGCACGGTCGGGTGGCGGTTCCAGGTGAGCTCGGCGGACGGCGAGGACGTCGTGGTCGTCGACATCGCGCCCGAGGGGGACGGGTGGGTGGTCGCGCGGACGTGGCGGTGAGCCCCGCCGGCGTTCAGTCCAGCATGTCTCCCGCGCGCTGGTAGAGCCCCGTCGCCAGGTCGGCGAGCACGCCAAGCACCGCTCCGTCGTGCGCCTGGTCGACCTCGCGGAGCACCTCGGCGTACCGCTCCCGGTACTCGCGGACGACCCGCTCGCCGTCGGGCAGGAGCCGCAGCAGCGATCCCCGCCGGTCGTTGGGGTTCGGCGCGCGCTCGAGCAGGCCCGCTGCCGTCATGCGGTCGATCATGTTCGTCACGGCGCCTGAGGTCAGCCCGAGGTACCCGGCCACCTCGGTCGGGGTGGAGTAGCCGGTGTCGCTGACGAGCACCAGGGCGCGCAGGGCGCTCTCGTGCACGCCGGCACGGGTGCTGAGCCGCCCGACGAGGCTCGCGTTCGCGCGCACGACCGCGTCGAACGCCGCGATGAGGTCGGCCGGATCGGTCACGGGTTCCTCGCTTCGGGTCGGGTGTGGAGGCGTCCCTCGCACTGGGGACAGTATACGAGTGGTCAACTTGATGAATGACTGGCTATCTTGATGATCGAAGCAAACGAGCCCGAACGGTTTGCTCCGCCACATCCCTGATCACCTGACCGAAGAGGTTCCCGTGTCCGACAAGCTCCGTACCTCCGCACTGAAGCGGGTCCGTTTCGCCCCCGTCGCACTCCTCGCGGGCATCTTCGCCGCCGTGCTGCTCTCCCTCTCGCTCACGGGCACCCTCTCCGGGTTCGCCGCGAGCATCACCAACAGCAGCAACACCGCGGCCAGCGGCACGCTCACCATGCAGGAGCAGAACGCCGGCGGCACCGTCACCTGCACGAGCACCGACGGCGGCTCGGTCTCGACGAACTCCGCCACGTGCTCGACGATCAACAAGTTCGGCGGCAGCACCACGATGACGCCCGGCAACACCGTCACGACGGCGATCTCGATCAAGAACACCGGCACCGCGAACGCCTCCACGTTCACGCTCACCCCCGGCGCCACCTGCACCCAGTCGGCCAACGGTTCGGTCAACGGCACCGCGACCGACCTCTGCGCGAAGATGAACCTCGTCATCTCGTCCGGCTCGACCACGGTGTTCAACGGCACCCTCGCCAGCTTCAAGGGTGCGGCCGCCTCGGCGTTCACGATGCCCGCCGCCCCCGCTGCGGGCGCGTCCGTGCCGTTCACCTTCGCCGTCACGCTCGACCCCTCGGCCGGCAACTCCTACCAGGGCCTCGCCGCCTCCGTGCCGATGACCTGGACCTTCACGGCCTAGTCACCCCGACCGGCGCGGCGGCCCCCCCCCCCCCCCCCGGGGGCGGGGGGCCCCCCCCCCCCCCCCCCCCCCCCCCCCCCCCCCCCCCCCCCCCCCCCGCCCGCCCCCCCCCGCCACCCACCACCCCGCCCCGTCCCACCTCCCCGCCGCACACGCCCGGAGCCGCACATGAGCCAGACCGCCGCCGTCCCGCTCAGCGGCACGCTCGACCGTCCGCTCCTCGGCGGCCACACCGCCACGCGGTTCGAGACCGTCCTCGCGTGGACGGTCGCCGGGGTCGCCGCCGTCCTCCTCACCGCCGCGGTGCTGTTCCTGTCCGCCGGCGGTCGCTGGTTCGTCGTCGAGACGCCGTCGATGGGCGAGGCCGCGCCGGTCGGCACGCTCGTCCTCGACCTCCCCGTGGACGTCGACACCCTGCACGTCGGCGACATCGTCTCCTACACGACCGCGGCGAACCCCGGTGTCGTCTACACCCACCGCATCGTCGCGATCGACGCCGACGGGCTCCACGCCCGTGGTGACATCAACGGCGCGACGGACCCGTGGACCCTCACGCAGGAGAACGTCATCGGCACGCCGGCGCTCCTCGTCCCGAACCTCGGCTGGCTGTTCCGGGCCACGCCGCTCCTGCTCATCGGCACGCTCGTGATCTGGACGCTCACGAGCGTCTTCACCGACCGTGTCACCCGCACCTGCCTCCGCATCGCCGGTGGTGCCCTCACGGTGTCGTACGCGGCGTTCGTCCTCAAGCCGTTCGTCAACGTGACCACCATCACGAACACCGCCACCCACGCCGGCGTCGAGGCGACCATCGTCTCGTCCGGCATCTTCCCGGTGCGGGTCGAGGCCCGCGGTGCCGAGAGCGTCCACCTGGTCGACGGCCAGGTCGGGCACATGGTCATCCACGAGCTGACGAGGAACGGGCACTACCAGCTCACCTCGACCATCGACCTCGGGCCGGTCGGTTGGGGACTCCTCGTCGCCGCCTGCCTCGTCCCGCTCGTGCTCTGCCTGGCCGTCGGTCGCGTCGAGGCGGTGCGTCCGTCGTGAGTCTCCGCCGCTTCCGCGACGGCCGCGTCGTCGCCCTCGTCCTGGTCCTCGCCGTCGCCGCCGTCGGACTCGCCAACGTCCTCGCGCCGACACGGTCCGCGTTCAGTGCCGTGGTCGCGAACACCGGCAACAGCGCCGCGACCGCGCCATACTTCACCTGCTCCGCGGCGGTCGGTGCGGACACCCAGGCCGCCCTCTTCGCCTACCGTCTCGGCGAGGCCTCGGGCTCGACGACCGCCGTCGACTGGTCCGGCAAGGGCGTGAACGGCACCTACCAGGGCTCGATGACGGCGACCACGCCGAACCCGAACGCGTGCCCACGCGACACCGGCACGTCGTACGTGCTGAACGGCTCGACGAGCTTCGTCTCGACGCCGCGGTCGTACGCCAACCCGACCACCTTCAGCGAGGAGGTCTGGTTCCGCACGACGGTCGCGGGCGGCATGCTCGTCGGGTTCGGCAGCAACCCCGTCGCCACGTCCGGCCAACACGACCGCCAGATCTACCTCAACACCGCCGGGCAGCTCGTCTTCGGGACCTACAACGGGACGACCCAGGTGGTGACGTCACCGAAGGCGTACACCGACGGTGCGTGGCACCACGTGGTGGCGACGATGTCCGCCGCCACCGGGATGCGGCTCTACGCGGACGGCGCCCTCGTCGCGTCGAACGCGGCCTTCACGACCCCGGAGAACTACACCGGCTACTTCCGGGTCGGGTACGACACCGTGTCCGGGTGGCCCGGGCAGCCGTCGAACTTCGCGTTCACCGGGTCGATGCGGTACGCGGCGGTCTACAGCTCCGTCCTGTCCGCGACCCAGGTCGCGAACCACGCGGCGGCTGGTCGCTGAGGCGCGTCGGACGGGAGGGACGGTGCCAGCTGGCACCGTCCCTCCC
>NZ_JAUZED010000033.1 GCF_030705415.1 Curtobacterium sp. A7_M15
CGGCTCCTCGGGGCGCGACGACCACAGCGGGGCGCGGGTCGAGCGCCACGGCGTCCGGACCGCCACGGCGCGGTGTCTAGGATCGGTGGGTGACCGTCTTCGCAGCCCTCGTCCTCTTCATCGGTGCCGTCTTCAACGTCATCACCTGGCCGCGCTTCTTCCAGCGGGTCGCGAAGGACTCCCGCGCGCGCGACGCCGCCGGAAAGCCGACGACGTTCTACACCGTGCACCTCGTGCTGCTGCTCATCGCGCTGGCGATCGCCGTCGCGGCCGTCGTCGCGGGGATCCTCCTGCTCGTCTGAGCGGGGATCTGCGATCCTCGATCCGCCGCGGTCGCGGCGCTCGGACCCTGAACGCGCCCCGATGACGGCCAGGAGGCGCGGTGCCAGGCCGCATCGCGCCTCCTGGCCCGTGAGCGGTCGCGTCCAGGCTCCGCTTCAGGCCTGCTTCAGCGGCGCGCGGCAGGATCGGGGGATGCGTGTCCTGGTGGTCGACGACGAGGTGCGGCTCGCCGACGGCGTGCGCCGAGGGCTGGAAGCCGAGGGGTGGGCGGTCGACGTCGCCCATGACGGCGTCGACGGGCTCTGGCACGCGCGCGAGTTCGGCTACGACGTGATCGTGCTCGACCTCATGATGCCGGGCCTCAGCGGCTGGGCCGTGTGTGCGCAGCTCCGTGCCGACGGCGACTGGACGCCCGTCCTCATGCTGACGGCGAAGGACGGCGAGTGGGACCAGGTCGAGGCCCTCGACGCCGGAGCCGACGACTACGTGACGAAGCCGTTCTCGCACCCCGTCCTCGTGGCGAGGCTGCGCGCACTGGTCCGCCGCGGTGCCCGCGAGCGCCCCGCGGTCCTGACGCTCGGCGACCTCGTCGTCGACCCGGCCGCCCGGACGGTGTCCCGCGGGTCGACGCCCGTCGAGTTGACGAGTCGCGAGTTCGCCGTCCTCGAGTTCCTGGCGCGTCGCGCCGGCGAGGTCTGCTCGAAGCGGGACGTCATCGAGAACGTGTGGGACGTCGACTTCGACGGCGACCCGAACATCGTCGAGGTCTACGTCGGGCACCTGCGTCGCAAGGTCGACCGGCCGTTCGGTCGCACCGCGATCGAGACGGTGCGCGGCGCCGGCTACCGCTTGGCGGCGGACGGTGGCTGACGGCGGTCGTCCGCGCTTCCGGTCCGTCCGGGCGCGGACCACCCTCGGGGCCGTGATCGTCGTGCTCGCGGCGCTGCTCGTCGGCGCGGCGGCGTTCGTCGTCGTGCTGCGCCTCGTCCTCCTCGACGGGGTGCGGACCGCTGCGGAGTCGGGGCTCGAGCAGGCCTCGGCGCGGGTCGAGGCCGACGGCGCGGCGGTCGTGAGCGGGTACGAGGACGTCCTCGTGCAGGTCGTCAGCGACGACGGGTCCGTCCTCGCCCACGGCGACGACGCCGATCCACCGGCGCTCCCGACGGCCGACGAGTCCCACTGGACCCACGACGGCGAGCGGTGGCTGCTCGTCGCGGACGATGTCGACCTGCCCGGAGGTGGGGACGCGACGCTGGTCTACGGAGTCTCCCTCGACCAGGCCGACGCGGCGGTCGGTGCCGCGGTCGCGCTGTTGGCCGTCGGTGTCCCGGTGCTCGTGGTCGTGATGGGGGCGGTGACGTGGGTGGTGACCGGTCGATCGCTCCGTCCGGTCGAACGCATGCGCACCGAGGTCGAGACGATCCGCGCGGCACGGCCGGACGCCCGGGTCGCGGTGCCGGACACCGGCGACGAGATCGCCCGGCTGGCCACGACCATGAACACCATGCTCGACCGGCTCGACCGTTCCGCCGCCGGGCAGCGGCGGTTCGTCTCCGACGCCTCCCACGAACTCCGGTCACCGATCGCGACCATCCGCCAGCACGCCGAGGTCGCTGCGGCGCACCCCGACCGCGCTGACGTCGTCGAGCTGTCCGAGGTGGTGCGCTCCGAGGCACTCCGGCTGCAGGACCTCGTGACCGGCCTCCTCGAGCTCTCGCGGCTCGACGAGGGCGACGTGGGCCTCCGGCGTGCGGTCGACCTCGACGACCTGGCACTCGACGCGGTCGCGCGGGCACGACGGTCGCTCGAGGCGGAGCCGACCGGGTCGGTCCACGTCGACGGCTCCGGGATCGGCCCAGCCCGGGTCCTCGGGGACGAACGGCTCCTCGCCGCCGTGGTCCGGAACCTGGTCGACAACGCCGTCCGCCATGCTTCGGCTCGCGTGGTCGTGGCGCTCGTCGCGCAGGACGGGTACGCCGTCCTGGCGGTGGACGACGACGGGGCGGGGATCCCCGCGGCCGACCGGGACCGTGTGTTCGAGCGCCTCGTCCGGCTCGACGACGCGCGCAGCCGTGACGCGGGCGGGGCGGGGCTCGGTCTCGCGATCGTCCGGGACGCGGTCCGCGCCCACGGCGGCGACGTCGTCGTGACGGACTCGAGGCTCGGCGGGGCTCGCTTCGCGGTCCGCATCGCACTCGGTGGCTGACCAGGGGGCTTCAGGCCTGCTTCAGCACCCGTCCCCGACCCTGGCAGCATGAACGCACTCCGCACCACCGCAGCCCGCTCCACCCGTCGCGTCGTCGGCCTCGCAGCCGTGCCGCTCGTGGCGTCCCTCGCCCTCGTCGGATGCTCCTCGGCGCAGTCCGACGGTGCATCGTCCACGTCGTCGTCGTCCTCGTCCGGGTCGGCGTCCAGCGGCGCCACCGCAGCGTCGAACGATGCCCTGCGCGCAGCCGTCGCCACCGCCCGCGACGCCGTGGAGTCGGGCACCGTGATCTCGGTCGAGCAGGAGCAGAACGGCACCGCCTACGAGGTGCTGGTCGTGACCGACGACGGCACCGAGCACGAGGTGCACACGAACGAAGCAGGCACGGCGGTGACCGGGTCGCCGCGCACCGAGACCTCGGACGCCGACGACCGTGCCGAGAACGAGCGCTTCACGAGCGCGGCCGACCTCGCAGTGGGTGACGCGGTCGGCCGGTTCGAGGACCTGCACGCCGGCGCGATCACCGAGCTCGGGCTCGACGACCACCTCGGGAAGGTCGTCTGGGAGGGCGACGTCCGTGATGCGTCGGGCACGAAGCACAGCGTCCGCATCGACGCGGGCACCGGCGAGGTCGTCACGGACGAGGTCGACACCGACGACTGAGTCGCGGTGCGGCGGCGTCGGTGGTCCGCGGTAGACCTGGTGCATCCGGCCCCGCGCCGGCCGACCCAGGAGCGACGATGACCGACCAGACCCCGCGCACCTACCCCCAGGGCGTCCCCAGCTGGATCGATGCCCGACAGCCCGATCCGGGTGCGGCCCAGGCCTTCTACGGCGGGCTGTTCGGGTGGGACTTCGAGGAGCGCCTGCCGCCCGGGGCTCCGGGTTCGTACCGCATCGTGTCGGTCGACGGCCACGAGGTCGGTGCTGTCGCGTCGAGCGACGAGCGAGCCACGTGGCGCACGTACATCGCGGTCGACGACGCTGACGCCGTGGCCTGTCGCGTGACGGAGCTCGGCGGCAGCGTTGGTCCCGCAGAGGACGCCGGACCCGGGGGAGCGGCCGGTCGCAGTGTCGACTGCTTCGACCCCCGCGGTGCTGCGTTCGGGCTCTGGCAGGCACGCGCCCGGCTCGGCGCCCAGCACATCAACGCTCCCGGTGGATGGGTGTTCAGCGACCTCCGCTCGACCGAGCCGGAGCGGGCGATCGCGTTCTACGAGCAACTCTTCGGCTGGCAGGTCTCCGACATCGAGGAAGGCCCGAGCGCGATGATCCGCCTGCCCGGGTACGGCGACCACCTCGCGGCCACGTCGGACCCGGGCATCCACGAGCGTCAGGTCGGCGCGCCGGACGGGTTCGCCGACGTCATCGCTGCCCTCACTCCGTCCGAGTTCGGCGTCGATGACTGGCACGTGTCGTTCAGCGTGGCGGACCGCGACGGCGCTGCGGCGCTCGCCGAACGGCTCGGTGGCCGGGTGCTCGGGTCGTGGGACGGGTTCTGGACCCGGGCGGCGGAGCTGCAGGACCCGCAGGGCGCGACGTTCCGCGTCACGCAGTACGCACCGCAGGGCGGCTGAGTCCCGCGACGAGGATGTCCAGCAGGCGGCCGGTCTGCGCGGTGTCGCTGGCGTCCCGGGTCGAGAGCAGGATGCCCACGAGCGCGGCCGTGACGTCGTCGGCGAGCAGATCGGGTCGGAGCGAGCCGTCGGAGCTGCCCGCGTCGAGGAACCGCTGCACGGCCGCGTTCACCCGCTCGCGGGTCCCCGCGGCCTCGGCGGTCCCGCGGAGTGCGCCCGCCCGCACCGTCTCGGCGAGCCCCCGCTTCGTGACGACGAACTCGGCGTACCGGCCCGCGAAGGCGCGGAAGGCGTCGGCGGCGTTGCGGCTGCCCGAACCGGCTCCGGGGGCGAGGAGATCGTCGACGGTCGCGAGCGCCGCGTCCAGCTCGGCACGGTAGACGGCGGCGATGAGGTCCTCGCGCGTCGGGAAGTTCCGGTACAGCGTGCCGATCCCGACGCCCGCGGCTCGTGCCACCGCTTCGAGGGAGGTGTCCTCGCCCTGTGCGGTGAAGGCCGTCCGCGCGGCGTCGACCAGTCGCTGGCGGTTGCGCGCGGCGTCCGCACGGGGTCGACGAGGAGTCGTCACGGGCTCGCTGGACAAAGCGGAGGCACCTCCGTTTATGCTGTTCGAAGCGGAGGTTCCTCCGCTTCGACGAACACTACCGGAGACGACATGCACGAGGAACAGACACGGCGCCCGGGCGGCGCCTCGACGCTCGGCGGGCGGACCGTCGGGCGGATCGGCTACGGCGCGATGGCGCTCGAACGCTTCGCCGACGACCGCCAGGCCGGCGTCGCCCTGCTCCACCGCGCCCGGGAACTCGGGGTCGACCACGTCGACACGGCCGACTTCTACGGCGACGGTGTCGCGAACGACGTGATCCGGCGGGCGTTCGGGACCGACGACGACGTGGTCGTCGTGAGCAAGGTCGGCGCGGTCCGGGTCCAGGGCCCCGTGCCGCTCGCGCTCGCGCAGCGCCCGGAGCAGCTCCGCGCCCAGGTGCACGCCAACCTGCGCAGCCTCGGCTGTGAGCGGATCGACGTCGTGAACCTCCGCCGCGCGGACCTCGGACCCGGACTCCTGGCCGAGGGGGAGCAGCTCGCGGAGGTCGAGGACCAGCTGGCAGCGATGATCTCGATGCGTGACGAGGGGATCATCGGCGGGATCGGCCTGAGCGCGGTGTCGGGCCCGGTGCTCGAGCGCGCGCTGGCGGCGGACATCGTGTGCGTGCAGAACGCCTACTCGCTCGTCGCCCGCGAGCACGAGGCGCTCCTCGACCGCTGCGTGCTCGAGGGCATCGCCTGGGTGCCGTACTTCCCGCTCGGTGGGGCGTTCCCGGGGCTGCCGAAGGTCGTCGAGGAACCGGTCGTCGTACGGATCGCGGGTGAGCTCGGGGTCACTCCGGCGCAGCTCGGCCTGGCGTGGCTGCTGCAGCACGCGCCGGACGTCCTGCTCATCCCCGGGACGTCCGACGCCGGGCACCTGGCCGAGAACGTCGCCGCCGGTGCGATCCAGCTGGACGCTTCGCACGTCGCCGACCTCGACGCGGTGTGGGCGCGCCGGGTCGCGGACGGTACCGCTCGGCCCTCCTGGCCGTGAGCGTGCGATGCACGACGGTCGTCGGGGTCCGTAGGGGAATCAGGAAGCAGGCGGCAACGGTTGGCCGAGCACCCGGCGGAGTGCCAGCCCGGCGACCCGCTCGTCCGTGGTGTCGAGCAGCACGCGGTAGGTCTCGTCGGGCGTGACGAACTCGAGACACACCGCGTCGAAGTCGCAGGGCTCGATCCGCCATCCACGCACGGTGTCCATCGGGACCGGTACCAGGGCGTCCCGCTCGTAGCTGGTCTCGGCGACGACCCGATCGTGGAACACGCGGACACGGCCGAAGGTGCCGCGCCAGGTGAGCTGCAGGTCGAGCGTGGGGGAGACAGACGGGTCCGGCACCCGCCGATCGTACCGACGGGTGCCGGACCCTCCCGCACGCCCTGAGCGTGGGGTCGCGTTCTGCGGATACTCCTACCGCTGCCCCGGGGCGACAGACCGGGCGCGGCCAGGGCGACGGACCGGGAGCCCCCCGGGATCAGGACCGCTGGTCGTCCGACCCGCCGTCCGGGCCCGAGGACACGTCCGGGCCGTTGCCGCCCCGACGGACCTGGTTCGCCGGGTCCCGACCGGTCACCGGGTACGGACCGGTGATGCCCGAGCGGAGTGACGCGATGCGGAGGATGCGGTCACGCTGCAGGAACCATCCGAGGATGAGCAGCGGGATCACGATGATGAGCGACGCGATCGTGTAGGTGCCGATGGGGTAGTCGATTGCCATGAGCACGATCACGGTCGCGAGGAACACCAGCGTCAGCCAGGACGTGTACGGTGCCCCGGGCAGCTTGAACGACGGCTCCTTCGCGAGGCCCTGCTTCGCCCACGACCGCAGCTTCATCTGGCAGAGGATGATCGTGCCCCAGGCGGTGATGATGCCGAGGCTGGCGATGTTCAGGGCGATCTCGAACGCCTGCTCGGGGACGAACAGGTTGAGGATGACGCCGACCAGCGTGAACGCCGAGGTGAGCAGGATGCCGGCGAACGGCACGCCGCCCTTGGACATCTTCGTCGTCCACTTCGGGGCGGAGCCGTTCATGCCCATCGAGTGCAGAGCGCGACCGGTCGAGTAGAGCCCGGCGTTCAGCGACGACAGCGCTGCGGTGAGCACGACGAAGTTCATGATCGAGCCGACGACCTGGCCGACCTGCGGGTTCCCGATGGACGAGAAGAAGGTCACGAAGGGGCTGACGCCGTCCTTGTACGACGTGTACGGCAGGAGCAGCGAGAGGAGGACAACGGACCCGACGTAGAACACCGCGATGCGGAGGACGACCGAGTTGATCGCACGGGGGATGACCTTCTCGGTGTTCTGCGTCTCGCCCGAGGCGGTGCCGACGAGCTCGATCGCGGCGTAGGCGAACACGACGCCCTGCACGACGAGGACCGCCGGGAGCAGGCCGGTCGGGAAGAGGCCGCCGTTGTCCGCCCAGATGCCGAAGCCGGTGCGGACCGCTTCACCACCGGCCTCCACCGGGAACGCGAACACGAGCCAGACGAGCGCGACGATGAGGAAGGCCACCAGCGCGGCGACCTTGATGATCGCGAACCAGAACTCCAGCTCGCCGAACACCTTCACGGCGACGAGGTTCGCGGCCAGCACGACGACGAGCGCCGCGAGCGCCAGCGCCCACTGCGGGACGGCACGCGGTCCGGCCCAGTAGTGCAGGTAGAGCGCGACGGCGGTGGTGTCCACGATCGAGGTCATCGCCCAGTTCAGGAAGTACATCCACCCGGCGGCGTACGCGAACTTCTCGCCGAAGAACTCGCGGGCGTAGGAGATGAACGACCCGGACGAGGGGCGGTGCAGCACGAGCTCGCCGAGGGCACGGAGGATGAAGAACGCGAAGATGCCCGCCACGAGGTACACGACCGCCAGGGCCGGGCCCGCGCTGTGCAGGCGGCCACCCGCGCCGAGGAAGAGCCCGGTGCCGATCGCGCCGCCGATGGCGATCATCTGCAGTTGCCGGGGCTTCAGTCCGTGCTGGTAGCCCTCCTGCTCGTGCGAGAAGTCGTTCGCGGGCGCGCGGTCCACGCCGGTGTCGTTCTGCGCTGTCATGCGCGACACGCTACAGGTGTGCTGAACCGGGGTGGCACACAACGATGCGAGTCTCCTGGAAAGTAACGAGCCGGTCACGATGTCGATCCCCGCTCTGGTGGGCGACACGCCGTGATCGGGGTACGACTGCGCCGGGTTTCCGGCGGACCTGGATTCGCGATGGGGGACAACCGTCGATAGCGTTGAACGTCCCTTCAGGGGACACCGACGATCAGGACGCGTCCACCGCAGCAGCACGGCGGGGGCCGTACGGTCGGCCGGACCGGGGTCGTCCCGAGTACGACCCCCGCGTGCGTGATCGCTCGCCCTGCGCCCCCGCGCGGGCTCGACGCGGTGCCGCCGAACACGGTGCCGGGCGACCCGTCCGCAACCACCGGTACCGCTGTGCGCCGTTTCGCGCCGCGGTCCCGCGAGGAGCACCGTTGACCATCGCACCACCCCAGGACCGGCGTGCCGTCACGCCGGACCACCCCGCCGACGTCCCGGCCGTGCGCGTGCACGGCGCCTACAAGGTGTTCGGCCGCCGACCCGGCGAAGCGGTCCGCCGCCTCGCCGCCGGCGCAACCCGTGACGAGGTCCGTGACCTCGGTTCGGCCGCCGTCATCGACGCGTCCTTCGACGTGCGCCCCGGCGAGATCTTCGTCGTCATGGGCCTTTCCGGCTCGGGCAAGTCCACCCTCATCCGCATGCTGAACGGGCTGCTCGAGCCGACTGCCGGAACCGTCGAGATCGGCGGCCGGACCGTCACCAAGGCGACGCCGACGGAGATCCGGGAGATCCGCCGCACGAGTGTCTCGATGGTGTTCCAGCACTTCGCGCTGCTGCCGCACCGCACGGTGCTCGAGAACGTCGCCTACGGTCTCGAGGTCAACGGCGTGGACAAGACCACCCGGCTCGCCAAGGCCCGCGAGGTCATCGGCCTGGTCGGGCTCGACGTCTGGGCCGACGCCAAGCCGGACGAGCTCTCCGGCGGCATGCAGCAGCGCGTCGGCATCGCCCGCGCCCTCGCCGCCGAGACCGACGTCCTGCTCATGGACGAGGCGTTCAGCGCCCTCGACCCGCTCATCCGCCGCGAGATGCAGGAGCAGCTCGTCGACCTGCAGCAGCGTCTCGGCAAGACCATCGTGTTCATCACGCACGACCTCAACGAGGCGATGTTCCTCGGCGACCGCATCGCCGTGATGCGCGACGGCCGGATCGTCCAGATCGGATCGCCGGAGGACATCCTCACCGACCCGGCGAACGACTACGTCGCCCAGTTCGTGCAGGACGTCGACCGCGCCCGTGTACTCACCGCGTCCAGCGTCATGGAACCCGCTCGTGCCGCCGTCCCGCTGACCGTCGGGCCGCGCGGCGCACTCCGGACCATGCGCGACCTGCAGACGGCCGCGGTCTTCGTGACCGGACGTGGCCGGAAGCTCGAGGGCTGGGTCCGCGACCGGCACGTCATGCGCCAGGTCAAGGCGGGCGACACGAACCTCGACGCCATCGTCAACTCCGAGTACGCCCGGGTCGCACCGGACACGGCGCTCACCGACCTGTTCGAACTCGCGGTGGAGTCGCCGCTGCCGATCGCCGTCGTCGACGACGAGGGGCGCCTGCTCGGGGTGGTCCCGCGCGTCACGCTGCTCGCCGCCCTCGGCAACGTGCCCACGGCGACGATGCCGATCCCGGTGCTCGAGCCGGTGACCCGCATCAGTGATTCCGACATGGACTCGACCCTCGCCGCGACCGGCGAGACGCCGGCCGTCACGGACGAGCCCGGCCCCGGCGAGCCCGTCACCGAAGGAGACCACGCATGATCACCCCCGGCACGAACTCCTTCGGCGACTTCCACCTGCCGCTCGGCACCTGGGTCGCAGCGATCGTCGACTGGATCACCACCTACCTCTCCGGCTTCTTCGACGTCGTCCGCTACGTCTTCACGTGGATGGACGCCTGGATGGAGTACTTCCTCTCCACGCCGCCGTTCTGGGTGGTCGTCGCGATCCTCGTGGCGCTGGCGTTCGTCGCGAAGGGCTGGAAGCTCGCGCTCGGCGCCGCCGTCGGTCTGCTCTTCATCGTGAGCGTCGGCCAGTGGACGAACGCGATGGACACCCTCGCGCTCGTGATCGTGGCGGCGGGCCTCGCCGTCGTGTTCAGCATCCCGCTCGGCATCTGGGCCGCCCGCTCGGACACCGCCAGCCGGATCATCCGCCCGGTGCTCGACTTCATGCAGACCACGCCGGCCTTCGTGTACCTCATCCCGGCGCTGCTCCTGTTCCGCGTCGGCGTCGTGCCCGGCATCGTCGCGACGATCGTCTTCGCGATGGCCCCGGGCGTCCGGCTCACCGAGCTCGGCATCCGCGGGGTCCCTGGCGAGGTCGTCGAGGCCGGTGCCGCGTTCGGGTCGAGCCCGTGGCGCATCCTCCGCCAGATCCAGCTCCCGCTCGCCAAGGCCAGCATCATGGCCGGGGTCAACCAGGTCATCATGCTGTCGCTCTCGATGGTCGTCATCGCGGGCATGGTCGGCGCCGGGGGACTCGGCGAGCAGATCGTCGCCTCGCTGAACCGCATCGACGTCGGTCTCGGCGCGGAGGCCGGCCTGTCGGTCGTGGTGCTGGCGATCCTGCTGGACCGCCTGACCGCAGCGCTCGGCGGCGACTCGACCCGCGCCTCCCGGATCTTCGGACGGAAGCGGAAGCCGACCGCGACCGCGACGCCGAACGCCGTGACCGCCCAGACCGCCGCCACGCCGGACGGGCCCGGCGCGACCGCCGCCACCGACCGCCAGACCGTCGACGCGTGAGGAAGGACCACCCCATGAAGCGCAACCGCACCCCCACGAACCGCGCGACGAGCGCGAAGCGATCGATCGCGGCCGCAGCCCTCGCCGCCGCCACCGCCCTCGGCCTGTCCGCCTGCATGCCGCCCGGCTACTACGGCGCGACCGGCACGCTCGACAACGGCGACCAGAAGTCGATGCACGTCGTCGTCTTCAACGGCTGGGACGAGGACACCGCGGCCAGCTACCTCTGGAAGTACGTCCTCGAGCAGAAGGGCTACGACGTCCAGCTCACCAACTCCGACGTCGCGCCCGCGTACACGGGCCTCGCCTCCGGTGACTACGACGTGGTGTTCGACACCTGGCTGCCGAACACGCACAAGGAGTACATGGACACGTACGGCAAGGACCTCGAGGACCTCGGCGCGTGGAACGAGCAGGCGTCGCTCGAACTCGCCGTCCCGGAGTACTCGGACATCGACTCGATCGACGAGCTCGCGTCCAAGGCCTCGGACTTCGGCAACAGGATCGTCGGCATCGAGCCCGCCGCCGGTGAGACGAAGGTCGTGCAGGACGAGGTGATCCCGCAGTACGGCCTCGGCGGGATGGACTTCGTCACGAGTTCGACGCCGGCGATGCTCGCCGACCTCAAGGCCGCGATCGCGAAGAAGCAGGACGTCGTCGTGACGCTGTGGCGTCCGCACTGGGCGTACGACGCCTTCCCGATCAAGGACCTGGAGGACCCGAAGGGCGCCCTCGGCGGGAACGAGGAGATCCACACCATCGCGAAGCGCTCCATCGAGGACGACTTCCCGACGGCATCGAAGTGGATGCGGGACTTCGAGATGGACTCCGACACGCTCTACTCGCTCGAGAACGCGCTCGTGAACAGCGGTGCGAAGACGAGCGAGTACCCCGCGATCACCGAGAAGTGGGCATCCGAGCACCGCGACTACGTGGACTCGCTCACGTCGACGAAGTAGCGGGCACTCCCAGGAGGCGCGGTGCCGGCCCGGCCCCGCGCCGCCCGCGGTGCAGATGGGGGCCGCCCTGAAAGACGCCAGTCGTCCGTTGCTTCGATGGGGCGATGGACATCCTCCTCCGGCTCCTCGTCGCGACCGGTGTCGCGTTGCTCACCACCGCAGCCGCCGCGCTGGTCCTCCACCTCGCCCTCCGCGCGATCGCGCGCCGGGAACGCTGGGCGGGTGTGCTCTCCCGGCGCGCGAAGCACCCCTTCCGCACCGAGCTGCTCGTCGTGCTGCTCTGGGTCGCGTGGGTGACGAGCGTCCCGGACCGACCGGACGACTTCCCGTGGCGCGCACCGGTGTCGCACGGCTTCCTCATCGCCACCATCGCCGCCGGCACCTGGCTCGCGTGCCAGATCGCGATCTTCCTCGAGGACCTCGGCCTGCACCGCTTCCGCATCGACGTCCCGGACAACCGCCAGGCCCGACGCATCCGCACGCAGGTGCTCGTGATCCGACGGCTGACCGTCGCGGTGCTCGTCATCATCGGCGTCGGCGCCATCCTGCTCACCTTCCCCGGGGTCGAGGCAGCCGGGGCGAGCGTGCTGGCGTCGGCGGGGCTCATCTCCGTCATCGCCGGGCTCGCCGCGCAGTCGACGCTGGGCAACGTGTTCGCCGGCATGCAGCTCGCGTTCTCCGGCTCGATCCGTGTCGACGACGTCGTCGTGGTGGAGCAGCAGTGGGGACGCATCGAGGAGATCACGCTGACCTACGTCGTCGTGCACCTGTGGGACGACCGACGGTTCGTGCTGCCCTCGACCTACTTCACGAGCACGCCGTTCGAGAACTGGACCCGGACCAACAGCGAGCTGCTCGGTGCCGTCGAGTTCGACCTCGACTGGCGCGTCCGGCCGGGGGAGATGCGGGCCGAGCTCGACCGCATCCTCGACCGCACCGAACTCTGGGACCGACGGGTGAAGGTGCTGCAGGTCACCGACGCGGTACAGGGTTCCGTGCGCGTCCGCGTCCTCGCGACCTCGCACGACGCGCCGTCACTGTTCGACCTGCGCTGCTACATCCGCGAGGAGCTCGTCGACTGGATCCAGCGCACCCACCCCGACGCACTGCCGGTCCAGCGGGTGCTGATGGTGGACGAGGTCGCTGCGCCACGACGGCGCGCGGCGTCGACCGCGGCGGACTCCGCGCTGTTCACACCGGACCAGGACGACCGTGCGGCGCTCTTCACGGGGCCGATCCAGACGTCCGGCATCCCGCAGTCGGAGCGCTGACCGGTCCGGACGGACCAACAGGGACGGGAGACGCGGTAGCACCGCGCCTCCCGTCCTGATGTCGGTCGAGCCGCGACCTACGGCTGGCGGGCCTTGATCGCTCGGTCGTCCTCGACGACCGTCCCGATCGCGACGATCGTCGTGGCGAGCCACGCCACCCACGTCAACGCGAGGCGCCAGTCGCGCGGACCCTGCCGGGTGGTCTGGACCACGCTGTAGCCGCTGATGATCGAACTCCACACCGCACCGCTGAACATGAACTTCCGCACGGGTTCCTCCTCTGGTCGTCCCGTCAACGCTACCGGCCGCTACATTGGAGCGCCGCCGGTCACCCCGCCGGTCCCGCAGTTCGAGGAGTCAGCGTGCGCCAGGCCGTCATCGGCGGAGTCCTGCTCGTGGTCGGCGCGCTGTGCGTCGCCCTCGGGCTGCTCCCACTGTCCGACCTCGCCGAGCTCGCCGACCGGGTCGTCCCGGTACTGGCGTTCGTGCTCGGCCTCACCGTCGTCGCCGAGCTCGCGGCCGACGCCGGGGTCTTCGACCGGCTCGCCGACGTCGCCGCCCGCGTCGGGGGCGGTCGCACGATCGGACTCTGGGGAGCCGTCGTCGTGCTCGCGGTCCTCTGCACCGTGTTCCTGTCCATCGACACCACGGCGGTGCTGCTCACCCCGATCGTCATCACACTCGCCCGTGGGGTCGGACTCCCGCCGATGCCGTTCGCGCTGACGACCGTGTGGCTCGCGAACACCGCGTCGCTGCTGCTGCCGGTGTCGAACCTGACGAACCTGCTCGCCGTCGACCGGATCGGACTCGACGGGCCGATCCCGTTCGCGGGGCTCATGGTGTGGGCGGCGCTCGCCGGAGTGGTGGTCCCGTGCGCGGTGCTCCTCGTGGTGTTCCGCGGCAAGCTCTTCGGTCGGTACACGCCCGTGTCCGTGCGGGCCGCGACCGATCCGGTGTTCTTCTGGTCGGCGTCGGCGGTGCTCGTCGCCCTCGTGGTCGCCCTGACCGCCGGCGTGACCGTGTGGATCGCCGCGATCGCCGCGGCCGTCGTGCTCGTGGTCGTCGCGGCCTTCCGGGCGCCGTCGGAGCTCAAGCCGTCGCGTGTGCCGTGGTCGACGCTCGTCTTCGCGGCAGGGCTGTTCGTGGTCGTCGAGACCCTGCACACGACGGGGATCACCGATCCGATCGTGGCAGCGCTGTCGGGCGGCACCGGCACGGGATCGCTCCTGGCCCTGGGGGGCGCGGGCGCGGTGGCGGCGAACGCCATCGACAACCTGCCCGCCTACCTGGTCCTCGAGCCGGCGGCCGGGCACGAGGCCCTGCGCTACGCGGCGCTCCTCGTCGGCGTCAACGCCGGTTGCCTCATCACGCCGTGGGCATCGCTCGCGACGCTGCTGTGGCACGCGCGGTTGTCGTCCGAGGGCGTCCACCTGTCCTGGGGGCGGTACATGGCGCTCGGGTGCGTCGTGGCGCCGCTCACCGTCGTCGCCGGTGTGCTCGCGCTGCGGATCTAGAGCCAGTCCTTCGACTTGAAGACCCGGTAGAGCACGAGGGACGTCGTGACGATGAGGCCGAGCGAGAGCCACAGCCCGCTCCAGTGGCTCTCGCCCGGGAACGTGACGTTCTGCCCGAAGAAGCCCGTGATGGCCGTCGGGATGGCGATGATCGCCGCCCAGCTCGTCACCTTCTTCATGACCGTGTTC
This sequence comes from Curtobacterium sp. A7_M15, assembly GCF_030705415.1. Classification (GTDB taxonomy): domain Bacteria; phylum Actinomycetota; class Actinomycetes; order Actinomycetales; family Microbacteriaceae; genus Curtobacterium. The sequence goes on from NZ_JAUZED010000033.1 coordinate 14,428, forward strand.
TGCCGGTTCGACGCCAGGTTGAGGTTGGTGTCGAGGACGCTCGACACCGCGTCGCGCAGCTGGTCGACGGAGTCCCTGATCGTCACCAGGTGGTCCTCGACGTCGCGGAAGTAGGGGCGGATGCCGTCCGAGATCGTCTCGGCGTCCCCGTGCAGCAGGGACGCGACGCTGTCCCGGGTGGGGACGACCTGGCGGCGGAGGACGGCGAGCGCCTTGCGCAGGCGGAACGACCGTCGCTGGATCTGCTTCTCGCGCGGGTTGCCGTGCCCGAAGAGGTCCTCCTCGAGCTCGTCGATCCGGCGCTCGATGTCCTCGATCGCGGTCGTGGCGTGGTCCGTCACCGCGTCGAGCAGCCCCCACATCAGCCAGGGGACGCCGTGGTCCGCGATGTCGGTGTTCGCGCTCAGTCGGCGCTCGACGGCACCGGTGTCGACGTCGGCGCCGTGGATCGTGACGAGGGCGCGCTCCGTCACAAAGGCCTTCACCTCGTGCGTGGTGAGGTCGCCCGCGTCGTCGAGACCGCCCACGTCGTAGACGACCAGGAAGAGGCTGTCGCGGTACCGGTCGAGCTTCGGGCGCTGCCCTCGTTCGACGGCGTCCTCGACGGCGAGCGCGTGGATCCCGAGCTCGGTCTCGACCTGCTCGAGGTCGGAGGCCTCGGGATCGGTGTAGTCCACCCACACGAACGTGTCGTCCTCGGCGACGAGGTCGGAGATCCGGTCGACCGGGAAGTCCTGTTCCGCCGCGGTGCCGTTCCGCCACGCCCGTGTCATGACCATGGGTCGAGCCTAGTGAGACGGCCGACCCCGGAACCCCAGGGTCGGCCGTGCACGCGGTGCGTGTCCTCAGTACGCCGAGACGAGCTTCCCGTCCTCGACCTTCAGGTAGACGTCGACGTCGAACGTGTCCTCGCTCTGCTGGGCGTCGCCGAAGTAGTCGCGGTACGAGTACCCGATCGTGCCGTCGCGGGTGCTCCGCACCTCGACGAGCCCGCCTCCGGAGGACCGCACCTCGAGCTCCGGCTTCGACCGGACGTCGTACTGCACCGCGCCGTCGGCGTCGTACGGGCCGTACCAGGGGCAGCCGTCCGAGTAGCTGATGTCCGTCTTCTGCGCGCAGTCGTCGATGCGGTCCGACACGTACTGCTCGGCGTCGGTCTCGAGCCGCTTCGTGGGCTTCGCCTCGAAGTCGGCGTACGGCGAGGCCGAGGAGCCCACGCGGAGCGTCTCGGTGCCACCCGTGAAGTACTCGGTGCCGCCGACCGTGACCCGGTAGCTGCCCGGGTAGGCGAGCGACTGGAACGTGCCGTTCTCGATCTCGCCGACCTTCTTGCCGCCGACCGTCACGTCGGCACCCTCGAGCACCTCGCCGGCGGTGACCGTCACGCGGTCGGTCAGCGGCTCGGTGACGCGCCACTCGTCCTTGACGAGGAACGACGTGCCCGTGCGTTCGAGGACGATCCGACCCGAGCGCTGCGCGCCGCCCTGCTCGAAGGTGACGTTGGCGTACGCCGTGTCGCCGCTGGTCGACACCCGGCCGACGCGGACGTCGGTGGGGCGGTCCTTCGCGCTCCGCAGCACGGCGGCGTCCAGCATCGACGCGTCGCCGGTGACCTCGCTCAGGCTCGCCGCGGTGTCCGCGTCGCCCGTCGCGATCGCGTCGACGTAGGAGCGGGCCGTGGGGCCGGGACCCCAGACGCTGGTGCGGAGCACGCCCGTGGTGATCGCTCCGGCCACGACGACCACGACGACCGCGCCGCCGGCGACGAGGGACCGCACGAGGATCTTCTTCGCCCGCGGGGACATGGGTGCCGGTGCCGGCGCCGCCTGGCCGACGAAGGGCTGGGACGGCTGGACGGACTGTGTCGGCGTGGCGGCGTCGGTCACGGTGGGGGTGCCCGCCTCGGGGATCGCGTTCCCGGTCGGGGTCGTGGTGTCAGCGGGCGTCGTCCACACCGGTGCGACCACCGCCGGCACCGGGTCGGTGCCGACCACGCGCGCCGTCCGCAGCAGCACACCGCCGCCGAGACGGGGGAGCAGCGCCGGCGCGGCGTACCGGGCGACGACCTCGACCGCTCCGCCCCAGAGCGCGAACACGACCGGCGTCCACGGGGTGACGCCGACCGACCCGGATCCGCCGACCGCGGTCGTACCGGTCACCTGGTACGACACGACACCGGTGCCGAGCACGAAGAGCACGAGTCCGGCGACGAACCAGACCACGGGCGTCACGACCCAGTCGAGCGTCGTGCGGACCCGGTCGTTCCGGCGCACGGCCAGCGCCAGACCGGCCGCGAACGAGGTGACGACCACCAGCAGGACGACGACCCAGGTCCAGCCGCCGGCGCCGGCGAACACCGAGGCGTCGCCGCCCGCGCCGCCCAGGCCGGACGTGCCGACCCCGCCGAGGAAGCCGAGCGCGGTGAGGGCGACGGCGGCGTTGCCGAGCAGCAGCGGCAGGGCGGCGCCCCACGACGGCTGCGCGACGAGCGCGACGACGACGAGGACGACGGCGAGCAGGACGAGGAGACCGCCGAGCTGCCAGGCCACGACCCGCAGGGCGCCGAGCGCCCGGGCGAGGGAGGTGCTCCGACCGACGAGCAGCGACGGCCGGGCCGCGAGCACCGCGAGGGTTCCGATCGCGAACGACCCGAGCACGCTCCCGATCCCGACGGCGTGCACGGGGTCGATCTGCGCGCCGGAGACGGCGGGGAACCGGATGGCGAGCACGAGGCCCGCGAGCGTGGTGACCGCGGTGGTCACGAGGCCGGCGAGGACCGCCGTCACGACCAGCTGGGGGAGTGCGAGCACCCGGCTCCGGATCCGGCGCGTGAGCACGACCGCGAGCACGACCTGGGCGGCGAGCACGAGCACCGGCACGACGCCGATCGAGCCGGACCCGGAGCCGAGCAGGAGGATCGAGCCGGAGCCGTGCAGTCGGCCGAGGTCCGCGAGGGCGACGAGCTGCGCCGGGGAGCCCAGCAGCACGCTCACGCCCGACAGCAGGGACTGGACGTCCGGTGCTCCGGTCGCGCCGAGGTCCGAGCCGCCGGTGCCGAGACCGGACGACGAGCCCGTCGACCCTGAGGCGGAGCCGGCGGCCACGGCGACGGTCAGGAACAGCGAGACGGCCGCGATGACGTACGCGGCGACCCATCCACCGACCGCCGCGACGACGGCGGCGACCCAGTCGCGACCGGGGACGGCGCGGAGCAGCCGGCCGAGCGGGTCCGGCGCGGCGGGCGCGCCCACCGGAGGACCGGGCTGTGCGGGCGGGACGGGCGGAACGGGCGACTGGTCGCTCACGGCGGTGGGGTCCTCTCTCTCGTCGAGAGGCGGTGACGATCCCGTGCGGCACCAGCGTGTCCCCCCGACACGATGACCGCAGCGTACCGGAACCCGCCGATCCGCCGTGAATCCGCTGTCGGCACGCTGGTAACTTCGGCACCGGACCCGGCGGCCGTGCCGGGCGGAACGGAGACCCCAGCACCCCATGGCAGCACCCCGCACCGATCAGACCCGCTACGCCTTCGTCGTCGCCTCGAACCGCCTGCCGGTGGACCGCGTCGTCGACGAGGACGGCAACGAGGGCTGGCGGCACTCGCCAGGCGGACTCGTCACCGCGCTCGAGCCGGTGATGCGCGCCAACGACGGTGCCTGGGTCGGCTGGGTCGGCCAGCCCGACGTCGAGGTCGCCCCGTTCGACAACGAGGGCATCCACATCGTGCCGGTGCCCCTCAGCGACGACGACGTCGAGGAGTACTACGAGGGGTTCAGCAACGACACCCTCTGGCCGCTCTACCACGACGTCATCGAGCACCCGAGCTACCACCGCGACTGGTGGAACGCCTACAAGCGCGTGAACCAGCGCTTCGCCGAGCAGATCGCCGAGATCGTCGAGCAGGACGGCATCGTCTGGGTGCAGGACTACCAGCTCCAGCTCGTCCCGGCGCTGCTCCGCGCACTCCGCCCCGACGTGACGATCGGCTTCTTCAACCACATCCCGTTCCCGCCCGTCGGCATCTACGCCCAGCTCCCGTGGCGCGCGCAGATCCTCGACGGCCTGCTCGGGGCGGACGTCATCGGCTTCCAGCGGCACGACGACGCGAGCGACTTCCTCCGGGCGGTCCGGCACATCAAGGGCTACACGACCAAGGGGCAGACGATCGACGTCCCCGTGGACGACCCGGACGCACCGCGCAGTCGCAAGGGCATCACCGTGCGGCACGTCGAGGCACGGCACTTCCCGATCTCCATCGACGCCGCCGGCTTCGAGGAGATCGCCCACCGACCCGAGGTCCAGGAGCGCGCGCGGGAGATCCGGGCGAGTCTCGGCAACCCGAAGACGGTGCTGCTCGGCGTCGACCGCCTCGACTACACGAAGGGCATCCGGCACCGGATCAAGGCGTTCGGCGAACTCGTCGAGGACGGACGCGTCGCGGTGGAGGACGCGACGCTCGTGCAGGTCGCCAGTCCGAGCCGCGAGCGCGTCGACACCTACGCCGCCCTCCGCGACGAGATCGAGCTCACGGTCGGTCGGATCAACGGAGACCTCGGTGTGATCGGGCACCAGCCGATCGCCTACCTCCACCACGGCTACCCGCGCGAGGAGATGGTGGCGCTCTACCTCGCCGCCGACATCATGCTCGTCACGGCCCTGCGCGACGGCATGAACCTCGTCGCCAAGGAGTACGTCGCGGCCCGGTTCGACAACGACGGCGTCCTGATCCTGTCCGAGTTCGCCGGTGCCGCCGACGAGCTGAAGCAGGCCGTCATCGTCAACCCGCACGACATCGGCGCGCTGAAGGACTCGATCCAGCGCGCGATCGAGATGCCGCGACGCGAGCGCTCGACCCGCATGCGGGCACTCCGCAAGCGCGTCCGCGACAACGACGTTGCGCGCTGGTCTCGCTCGTTCCTCGAGGCGCTCGACCGCCACGCCCCGAAGAACGCGCAGATCGACCCCTCCGCGGTGGACCCGAAGGACCGGCACCGCGAGGCGCAGACCGACACCATGTCGATCTTCGACCAGGACGCCCAGACGGCGCGTGCCGCCGAGGACACCCGGGAGCCGCGTGATGCCTGAGCCGACCACCGACCAGGCAGTCGTCGACCAGGTCCTCGAGACGCTCGCGGCTCGGCCGCGACTCCTGGTCGCCCTCGACTTCGACGGCACGCTCGCGCCGTTCGCCGACGACCCGTCCGAGGTCGGCGCGCTGCCCGGCTCGTGGGCGGCCGTCCTCACCCTGCAGCGTGCGAAGGACACCGAGGTCGTCCTGGTGTCCGGGCGTCCGCTGGACAGCCTCGCCGCGGTGACGCACGCCCCCGCCGAGATGGCCCTCGTCGGGTCGCACGGCGTCGAGTGGCGCGTCGACGGCCACGACGAGGCGGCGCTCACCGAGGACGAACAGTCCCGCGTCGCCCGCATCGGCACCGCGCTCGACGAGGTCGGGGCACGGTTCCCGGGCGTCGTGATCGAGCACAAGCCCGCCGGTCACGGGGTGCACACCCGCCGGGTGAGCGCCGAGGTCGCGGCCGAGGCGAACGCCGCCGCGAGTGCCGCAGCCCACGACGCCGACCCGGACGTCCTCGAACGTGGCGGCAAGGACATCCTCGAGTTCGCCGTCCGGCACGTCACCAAGGGCGACGCGATCGCCCGGCTCCGCGACCTGCACGGTGCCGACGCGGTGTTCTTCGCCGGCGACGACGTCACCGACGAGGACGCCTTCCGCGTGCTCCGCGACGGCGACGTCGGGGTGAAGGTGGGGGAGGGCGACACGCTCGCCGGCTACCGCGTCGACGACCCGGCGGCGCTCACCGACGTCCTGAAGCGGCTCGCGCGCCTGCGTGCGGTGCGCTGACCGGGTGATCCGCGCCTCCCGGACCCGTTCGGACCCCGTCGCGATCATGCGGACGCATCGAGTTGTCGGCTTGGTATCCCAACTGCGCCTAGACTCACCCCATGCCTGATATCGACGTCAAGCCGCGCAGCCGGGTCGTCACCGACGGGATCGAAGCAACCACCTCGCGTGGCATGCTGCGTGCCGTCGGGATGGGGGACGAGGACTGGGAGAAGCCGCAGATCGGCATCGCCTCCTCGTGGAACGAGATCACCCCGTGCAACCTCTCCCTCGACCGCCTCGCGCAGGGGGCGAAGGAGGGCGTCCACTCCGGCGGCGGGTACCCGCTCCAGTTCGGCACCATCTCCGTCTCCGACGGTATCTCGATGGGCCACGAGGGCATGCACTTCTCCCTCGTCTCGCGCGAGGTCATCGCGGACAGCGTCGAGACCGTCGTGAACGCCGAGCGGCTGGACGGCACCGTCCTGCTCGCCGGCTGTGACAAGTCCCTGCCCGGCATGCTCATGGCAGCCGCGCGTCTCGACCTCGCGAGCGTCTTCCTCTACGCCGGCTCGGTCATGCCCGGGTACGTGAAGCAGGCCGACGGCTCCCTCAAGGAGGTCACGATCATCGACTCCTTCGAAGGGGTCGGAGCGTGCAAGGCCGGCAAGATCACCGAGGCGGAGCTCAAGGAGATCGAGTGCGCCATCGTCCCGGGCGAGGGCGCCTGCGGCGGGATGTACACGGCCAACACGATGGCGTCGGTCGCCGAAGCACTCGGCATGTCGCTCCCGGGATCGGCGGCACCGCCCAGTGCCGACCGGCGCCGTGACTACTACGCGCACCGCTCCGGTGAGGCCGTGGTGAACATGCTCCGCAAGGGGATAACCGCCCGCCAGATCCTCACGAAGGAGGCGTTCGAGAACGCCATCACCGTCGCCATGGCGCTCGGTGGCTCGACGAACGTCGTCCTCCACCTGCTCGCGATCGCGCACGAGGCCGAGGTCGAACTGACGCTCGACGACTTCAACCGCATCGGCTCGAAGGTCCCGCACCTCGCCGACATGAAGCCGTTCGGCAAGTACGTCATGGTCGACGTGGACCGCAACGGCGGCATCCCGGTGATCATGAAGGCACTGCTCGACGCCGGGCTGCTGCACGGCGACGTCATGACCGTGACGGGCAAGACCATGGCCGAGAACCTGGCCGAGATCGACCCGCCCGAGCTCGACGGCGAGGTCTTCCGGAAGCTCGACGACCCGATCCACGCCACCGGTGGCCTGACGATCCTCAAGGGCACCTTCGCGCCCGAGGGCGCCGTCGTGAAGACGGCGGGCTTCGACGCCGAGGTCTTCGAGGGACCCGCGCGGGTGTTCGACCGCGAGCGCGCCGCCATGGACGCCCTCACCGAGGGGACGATCCAGAAGGGCGACGTCGTCATCATCCGGTACGAGGGGCCCAAGGGCGGCCCGGGCATGCGCGAGATGCTCGCCATCACGGCGGCCATCAAGGGCGCGGGCCTCGGCAAGGATGTACTACTGTTGACGGACGGACGATTCTCAGGCGGCACAACCGGCCTGTGCATCGGCCACATCGCACCGGAAGCGGTGGACGCAGGTCCAGTCGCATTCGTGCGCGATGGCGACCGCATCCGTGTCGACATCGCGGCTCGCTCCCTCGACCTACTGGTCGACGAAGCCGAGCTGGAAGCCCGCCGCGAAGGCTGGGCCCCGCTGCCCCCGCGCTACACCCGCGGAGTCCTCGCGAAGTTCGCGAAGCTCGTCCAGTCCGCCGCCAAGGGCGCGGTCACGGGCTAGCGTCGACACACGCACCATCGCCATCTCTCCAGGCAAGGAACACCTCATGCCCACGGAAGCCACTCCGCTGTCCGCGGCCGCCGGTGCACGCCGGACGCCGGAGATCCTGACCGGCTCGGGAGCCGTCCTCCGGACGCTCGAGCACCTCGGGATCACCGACGTCTTCGGCCTGCCGGGCGGTGCGATCATCCCGTTCTACGACGAGCTCATGGCGTCGCAGACGATCCGCCACGTCCTCGTCCGGCACGAGCAGGGCGCCGGCCACGCCGCCGAGGGCTACGCCTCGGCCTCCGGCAAGGTCGGCGTCGCGATCGCGACCTCGGGTCCCGGCGCGACGAACCTCGTCACCGCGATCGCGGACGCCTACATGGACTCGGTGCCCTTCATCGCGATCACCGGCCAGGTGTTCTCCACCCTGATGGGCACGGACGCCTTCCAAGAAGCGGACATCGTCGGCATCACGATGCCGATCACGAAGCACTCGTTCCTGGTGACCGACCCCGCCGACGTGCCGGCGACCCTCGCGGCGGCGTACCAGATCGCCACGACCGGTCGTCCGGGCCCGGTGCTCGTCGACATCACGAAGGACGCGCAGCAGAAGTCCGCGCCCTACGTCTGGCCGCCCAAGATCGACCTGCCGGGCTACCGTCCCGTGACGAAGGCGCACGGCAAGCAGATCGCCGCGGCCGCGCAGCTCCTCGCCGAGTCCGAGCGCCCGGTGCTGTACGTCGGCGGCGGTGTCGTCCGCTCCGGTGCGACGGCCGAGCTCCGGGCGTTCGCCGAGGCCACCGGTGCGCCGGTCGTGACGACGCTGATGGCCCGCGGCGCGTTCCCGGACTCGCACCCCCAGCACCTCGGCATGCCCGGCATGCACGGCACGGTGCCGGCGGTGCTCGGCCTGCAGGACAGCGACCTCATCGTCGCGCTCGGGGCCCGGTTCGACGACCGCGTGACCGGAAAGGCGGACGAGTTCGCCCCGCACGCCAAGGTCGTGCACGTCGACATCGACCCGGCCGAGATCTCGAAGATCCGCTTCGCGGACGTCCCGATCGTGGGCGACGCGAGAGAGGTGCTCGTCGACCTGCTCGACGCCTGGAGCGGGATCCCGACCGACCAGCGCGCGAGCACTGTCGCGTGGTGGGCGAAGCTCGAGCAGCTCAAGGTCGACTTCCCGCTCGGCTACGCGGAACCGACCGACGGCCTGCTCGCGCCGCAGGCGATCATCCGCCGCATCGGCGAGCTGAGCGGCCCCGAGGCGATCTACGCCTCCGGCGTCGGTCAGCACCAGATGTGGTCGGCGCAGTTCATCCAGTACGAGCGTCCGCACGCCTGGCTGAACTCCGGCGGTGCGGGCACCATGGGGTACTCCGTGCCGGCCGCGATGGGGGCGAAGGTCGCCGAGCCGGACCGCGTCGTCTGGGCGATCGACGGCGACGGCTGCTTCCAGATGACGAACCAGGAGCTCGCGACCTGCGTCATCAACGACATCCCGATCAAGGTCGCGGTGATCAACAACTCGTCGCTCGGCATGGTGCGCCAGTGGCAGACGCTGTTCTACGACGGCCGCCACTCGTTCACCGACCTCGAGACCGGTCACGCCTCGCGCCGGGTGCCCGACTTCGTGAAGCTGGCCGACGCGTACGGTGCCCTCGGCATCCGCGTCGAGAAGGCGGACGAGGTCGACGCCGCCATCGAGCTGGCCCTCGCGACGAACGACCGGCCCGTGGTCATCGACTTCGTCGTGAGCCGTGACTCCATGGTCTGGCCGATGGTCCCGCAGGGTGTCAGCAACTCGTCCATCGAGTACGCCCAGGCGCAGGCACCCACCTGGGACGACGAAGACGCCGACATGACGGGGGAAACCGCATGAGCCACGTCCTCTCCCTCCTCGTCGAGGACAAGCCCGGTCTGCTGACCCGCGTCGCCGGCCTGTTCGCCCGGCGCGGCTTCAACATCGAGTCCCTCGCCGTCGGCAACACCGAGGTCGACGGCCTCAGCCGGATCACCGTCGTCGTCGACGTCGAGGACCTCCCGCTCGAGCAGGTGACGAAGCAGCTCAACAAGCTCGTCAACGTCATCAAGATCGTCGAGCTGGACTTCTCGCAGTCCGTGCAGCGCGAGCACATGCTCGTGAAGGTGCGGGTGGACAACCAGACGCGCTCGGCCGTGCTCGAAGCAGTGAACCTGTTCCGTGCACAGGTCGTCGACGTCGCGAACGACTCGCTCATCGTCGAGGTGACCGGCGACCCCGGCAAGATCCAGGCGATCCTCCGCGTGCTCGAGCCCTACGGCATCAAGGAACTCGCCCGTGCGGGCCTCCTCGGTATGGGCCGTGGGCCCAAGAGCATCACCGACCGGGTGCGCTGACCGCGACCCGTGGCGGACTGGAGGCGCGGGTCGCCACCCGCACCGCGCCTCCGGTCCGTCTCATCCAGACTCCACGCAACGAACGCTTCCCGAACCGACCACAGGAGAACCACCACCGTGACTGACATCGTGTACGACGCCGACGCAGACCTGACGCTCATCCAGGGCAAGAAGGTCGCCGTCATCGGGTACGGCTCGCAGGGCCACGCCCACGCCCTCAACCTCCGCGACAGCGGTGTCGAGGTCAAGGTCGGCCTGCAGGAGGGCTCGAAGAGCCGCCAGAAGGCCGAAGAGGCCGGCTTCGAGGTGCTGACCCCGGCCGACGCCACCGCGTGGGCCGACGTCGTCGTCATCCTCGCGCCGGACCAGGTGCAGCGCATCGTCTACGCCGAGGACATCAAGCCGAACCTCAAGGACGGCGCCACGCTCGTCTTCGGCCACGGCTTCAACATCCGCTTCGGCTACATCGAGGCCCCGGAGGGCGTCGACGTGTCGCTCGTCGCGCCGAAGGGCCCGGGCCACACGGTTCGCCGCGAGTACGAGGCCGGCCGCGGCGTCCCCGTGATCGTCGCCGTCGAGGTCGACGCCTCGGGCTCCGCCTGGGACCTCGCCTGGTCGTACTCCAAGGCCATCGGCGGCCTCCGCTCCGGCGGCATCAAGACCACCTTCACCGAGGAGACCGAGACCGACCTGTTCGGCGAGCAGGCCGTCCTGTGCGGTGGCACCTCGCAGCTCATCCAGTACGGGTTCGAGACCCTCGTCGAGGCCGGTTACCAGCCGCAGATCGCGTACTTCGAGGTCCTGCACGAGCTCAAGCTGATCGTCGACCTCATCTGGGAGGGCGGCCTCACCAAGCAGCGCTGGTCGGTCTCCGACACCGCCGAGTTCGGTGACTACGTCTCCGGCCCGCGCGTGATCTCGCCGGACGTCAAGGAGAACATGAAGGCCGTCCTCGCGGACATCCAGAACGGTGCCTTCGCGAAGCGCTTCATCGACGACCAGGACGCGGGCGCGCCGGAGTTCAAGGCGCTCCGTGCCAAGGGCGAGGGCCACCCGATCGAGGCCACCGGCCGCGAGCTCCGTGCCCTGTTCGCGTGGAAGTCGAACGACGCCGACTACGTGGACGGTTCCGCCGCGCGGTAGTCTTCGCAACACCACTCGACTCTCGAGGCGGCGGTGCACCCGCACCGCCGCCTCGCGATGTGACCCGAACGTTATGCAGCACTTCACGACCAGCCCCGACGCCGCACTCCGGCGTCCCCTCGGCGTTCCCGGGGCCGTTCCGCGACGCTCGTCGTCCGGCCCGCGCACGAGCGGTCCGCAGGGCGTCCACCAGCATGGGAGGATCGTCGGATGGCGGTGACGAAGCGAGCGGTCCACATCGGCGCCGGCAAGATCGGACGCGGGTTCGTCGGGCAGTTCCTGGTCGCGAGCGGCTACGAACTCACCTTCGTGGACGTCGACGACCGCGTCGTCTCGGCCCTGAACGAAGCCGGCCGGTTCGTCGTGCACGAGGTCGGCGAGATGCCCGTCGAGCACCTGGTCTACGGGTTCCGGGCACTCAGCAGCAAGACCGACCGCGAACAGGTCGTCCGCGCCATCGCCGAGGCCGACGTCGTCACGACCGCGGTCGGTGCCCGCACCCTGCCGCTCGTCGCGCCCGTCATCGCCGAGGGGCTGGCGGCGCGTCCTCTCGACCGCGGTGACGTGACGATCGTGGCGTGCGAGAACGCCTTCAACGCCACGGACTCGCTGCACGCCAGCATCCGCCGCGCCCCCATCCTCGAGGACCGCGACATCGCCGCCGTCTTCGCGAACTGCGCCATCGACCGCATCGTGCCCGACCAGTCCGGCGTGCTCGGCCAGTCCGGCGGTCTCGACGTCGTGCTCGAGCCGTTCTACGAGTGGGTCATCGAGCGCACGCCCTTCGCCGGCTCCGACGCCGAGCCGCCCGCGATCGACGGCGTGACCTGGGTCGACGACCTGCAGCCGTTCGTCGAGCGCAAGCTCTACACCGTGAACACCGCACACGCGACGGCCGCCTACCACGGCTACGTGCGGGGCATCCGACTCATCCGCGAGGCGCTCGAGGACGAGGCCGTCCGCGCCGAGGTCGACGGCGTGCTCGCCGAGACCACCGCGCTCCTCATCGCGAAGCACGGCTTCGACCCGGAGGAGCACGCGCGCTACGTCGCCGCGAACCTCTCCCGCATCGCGAACCCGCACCTCCCCGACACGACCGTGCGCGTCGGCCGCAACCCGCTCCGGAAGCTCGGCCGCCGCGAGCGCTTCGTCGGCCCGGCGGCACAGCTCGCCGAACGCGGGCTGCCCGTCGACCACCTGCTCGGTGCCGTGCGCGTCGCGCTCGACTTCGACGACGAGAACGACCCCGAGTCGATCGAGCTGCACGCGCTGCTCCGCTCGGGTGCCACGGCCCACGCCCTCACCGAGATCCTCACCGGCCTGATGGAGAGCCACCCGCTGTTCCCCGCGGTGCGCGACGTCGTCGCCGAGGTCCTCGAGTCTCAGCCCGCCGACGCCTGACCGTCCCGCGCACAGCTCGTCCATGGTCGAGCCGGAGCGGAGCGCCTCGTAGAATCGAGGCATGACCACGGCAGCATCCCCGCCCGACGGCTCGGTCGACCACGACGACGAAGCCCTCAGCTGGGGCGACGCCGACGACGCGACCCACGTCGACGCGGCGCACAACCCGGTCACCGTCAAGGAACGTGCCGGCCGTGACCCGGAGGCCCCCGAGACCTCCGGCGCGCTCGTCGGATTCGGTGTCTTCGGCGGTCTCTACCTGCTCTACACGGTGGCCTGGCTGCTCACGGCCTCGACCTCGTACGTCTCGGACGTCGACACGGTCCTGACCGTCTTCGTCGAGGTCCTGCGGTTCCTGTCCATCGTCGCGCCCGCACTGTGGTTCACCGTCGTGCTCTGGGCCGGCCGCGGACAGCGCACGCGGAGCCGCCTGCTGTGGATGCTGCTCGGCGCCCTCGTCCTCTTCCCGTGGCCGTTCCTCATGACGCGGAGCTTCGGGTGACCGCCGCGACACCGAGCGTCCGTCGGCCGTCCGGGGCGTTCGTGGGCAAGGTCGTCGTCTGGCTCGTGTTCGCGCTGCTCTTCGCGTACATGACCGTGCAGAGCGTCGGCAACCTCGTGACCATCTCGGGCTCGGTCCGCGAGTTCAACGCCTTCCTCGACACGACGTCCGGCGGAGACTCGCTCCGGAGCAGCACCCCGTGGCTCTGGCTGGTGCTGGACATCGCGATCGCGCCGGTCGCGTTCCTCATCGCGTTGTGGATCACGCGGCGTGCTCGGCTCGCGGTGACCATCGGCGTCTTCGTGTTGGCCTTCGCCGCGGCCGGGGCGCTGTGGCTCGACCTGCAGCTCTTCGTCCCGAGTCTGCTGGACTTCGGACGCACGTCGTGACGGCCGGGAGGCGCGGTGTCGGCTGGCACCGCGCCTCCCGTCCGTCACGTGGTCGCCCGCCGGGCCGACCCTGCGGTCGTAACCACGTCCGCGCGTCGATACGATGGTGGGATACCGCCCGTCTCGTGTGAGGAAACTGCAGCTGTGCCGAAGCCGGTCGTCCTGATCGCCGAAGAACTCTCGCCCGCCACAGTCGACGCCCTCGGGCCCGACTTCGAGATCCGGAACGTGGACGGTACCGACCGCCCCGCCCTCCTGGCCTCCCTCGCCGACGCGCACGCCATCCTGGTGCGCTCCGCCACCAAGGTCGACGCCGAGGCGATCGCCGCGGCACCGAACCTCAAGGTCGTCGCCCGTGCCGGTGTCGGCCTCGACAACGTCGACATCAAGGCGGCGACCACCGCCGGGGTGATGGTCGTCAACGCGCCGACCTCGAACATCATCTCCGCCGCCGAGCTCACGGTCGGCCACATCCTGTCGCTCGCGCGCCACATCCCGGCGGCCCACGCGTCCCTCGCCGCCGGCACCTGGAAGCGCTCCGCGTACACCGGTGTCGAGCTGTACGAGAAGACCGTCGGGATTATCGGCCTCGGCCGCATCGGGGCGCTCATCACGCAGCGTCTGCAGGCGTTCGGCGTCCAGGTGATCGCGTACGACCCGTACGTCACCACGGCCCGCGCACAGCAGCTCGGGGTCGAGCTCGTCTCGCTCGAGGACCTGCTGCGGCGCGCCGACTTCACCACGATCCACATGCCGAAGACGCCGGAGACGGTGGGCATGATCTCGGACGACCAGTTCGCGCTCATGAAGCCGACCGCGTTCGTCGTGAACGTGGCCCGTGGCGGGCTGATCGACGAGGACGCGCTGCACCGTGCGCTCACCTCGAACACGATCGCCGGCGCCGGTCTCGACGTGTTCGTCTCCGAGCCCCCGAAGGACTCGCCGCTCGTCGCGCTGCCGAACGTCGTCGTCACGCCGCACCTCGGCGCCTCGACCGACGAAGCACAGGAGAAGGCGGGCGTCTCGGTCGCCAAGTCCGTGCGGCTCGCCCTCGGCGGCGAGCTCGTCCCGGACGCGGTCAACGTCGCCGGCGGCGTCATCGACCCCTACGTGCGGCCGGGCATCCCGCTCGTCGAGAAGCTCGGTCAGGTGTTCACCGGCCTGGCGACGTCGCCCGTCACCAGCATCGACGTCGAGGTGCACGGCGAGCTCGCCGAGTTCGACGTCAGCGTGCTGAAGCTCGCCGCGCTGAAGGGCGTCTTCACCGACGTCGTCAGCGACCAGGTGTCGTACGTGAACGCCCCGCTGATCGCAGAGCAGCGCGGGGTCACCGTGCGGCTCATCACCGACTCGGACAGCCCGGAGTACCGGAACGTGCTCACGATCCGCGGGGCCCAGTCCGACGGCCCGGCGATCAGCGTGTCCGGCACGCTGACGGGCCCGAAGCAGGTCGCGAAGCTCGTCGAGATCAACGGTCACGACGTCGAGGTCGCCCTCGCCGAGCACCACGTGGTGATGGAGTACACCGACCGGCCCGGCATCGTCGCGGTCTACGGCAAGGAGTTCGGCGACGCCGGCATCAACATCGCGGCGATGCAGATCTCACGCGAGGCGGCGGGCGGTCAGGCGCTCAGCGTCCTCACCGTCGATTCGCCCGTCCCGGCGGAGATCCTCGAGCACGTCCGGTCCACGATCGACGCGGCCTCGCTCCGCGAGATCGACATCACGCTGTAGGGGAGTGGCGGACATGACGCAGACGGTGAAGCTCGCGGTGATCCGCGGGGACGGCATCGGTCCGGAGGTCGTCGACGAGGCCCTGAAGGTCCTGCACGCGGTCCTGCCGGACGACCTCGTCGTCGAGGAGACCGCGTTCTCGCTCGGCGCCTCGCGGTTCCTCGAGACCGGGGACATCCTCACCGAGGACGACATGTCCGCCATCGCCACCCACGACGCGATCCTGCTCGGCGCGGTCGGCGGCGACCCCCGCGACCCGCGGCTGGCCGGCGGGATCATCGAGCGCGGCCTGCTCCTGAAGCTGCGGTTCGCGTTCGACCACTACGTGAACCTCCGTCCGACGGTGGTGTACCCGTCGGTGGCGACCCCGTTGTCGTCCCCGGGCGAGGTGGACTTCGTCGTCGTGCGCGAGGGCACCGAGGGACCCTACGTCGGCAACGGCGGCGCCATCCGGATCGGTACCCCGAACGAGATCGCGACCGAGGTCTCGCTGAACACCGCGTACGGGGTCGAGCGCGTCGTCCGGTACGCCTTCGCGCTGGCGGACCGGCGGCCGCGCAAGCACCTCACGCTCGTGCACAAGAGCAACGTCCTCGTCCACGCCGGAGCCCTCTGGCAGCGCACCGTCGCGGCCGTCGGGCAGGAGTACCCGGACGTCACGGTGGACTACCAGCACGTCGACGCCGTCACCATCCACATGGTGCGGGAACCTGCTAGGTTCGACGTCATCGTCACCGACAACCTCTTCGGCGACATCATCACCGACCTGGCCGGCGCGATCAGCGGCGGCATCGGTCTGGCGGCCTCGGGCAACATCAACCCGGACGGCACCTTCCCCAGCATGTTCGAGCCGGTCCACGGCTCCGCGCCGGACATCGCGGGTCAGCAGAAGGCCGATCCCACGGCCGCCATCCTGTCCGTCGCACTGCTGCTCGACCACATCGGTCGCAGCGACCTCGCGTCGGCGGTCACGCGGGCGGTCGAGGCCGACCTCGCCGACCGGGGCACCTCGCAGCGTCGCACGGCTGAGATCGGCGACGCCATCGCCGCCGCGGCCACGGCACGCACCACCACCGCCTGACAGGAGTCTCCCCAGATGAGCACCGACACCGACTTCGCACCCGCGTTCGCCACCACCCCCTCGCCCGAACGCCGTGCGGCCGCCGAGCGCGAGGAGATCCTCGCCGACCCGGGCTTCGGCAAGCACTTCACGGACCACATGGCCACCGTGCAGTGGACGCTGGACGCAGGGTGGCACGATGCCTCGGTCCACCCGTACGGCCCGCTCAGTCTCGACCCGAGCGCGAGCGTCCTGCACTACGCGCAGGAGATCTTCGAGGGACTGAAGGCCTACCGGCACGCCGACGGCTCGGTCTGGTCCTTCCGGCCCGACGCCAACGCGCGCCGGTTCCAGCGGTCCGCTCGTCGACTGGCGTTGCCGGAGCTGCCGGTGGAGACCTTCGTCGAGTCCATCCGCCAGCTCGTCCGCACCGACGTCGACTGGGTGCCGTCGGCTCCCGAGACGAGCCTGTACCTGCGCCCGTTCATGATCGCGACGGAGTCGTTCCTGGGGGTGCGTGCGGCGCAAGCGGTGGCGTACCACTGCATCGCGAGCCCGGCCGGTGCCTACTTCACGTCCGGGCCGAAGCCGGTGTCGATCTGGCTCTCCACGAACTACGCCCGGGCCGGCAAGGGCGGCACGGGTGCGGCGAAGACCGGCGGCAACTACGCCTCGTCGCTCCTGCCGCAGCAAGAGGCCTACGAGCACGGTTGCCAGCAGGTCATGTTCCTCGACTCGGCCGAGGGCAAGTACCTCGAGGAGCTGGGCGGCATGAACGTGGTGCTGGTCAAGTCGGACGGGACGCTCGTCACACCCGACTCGGACTCCATCCTCGAGGGCATCACGCGCGACTCGATCCTGCAGCTCGCCGAGGACCGCGGGCTGCACGTCGAACGCCGACGGGTGACCCTCGACGAGTGGCGCGACGGCGTCGAGGACGGTTCCATCACCGAGGCCTTCGCGTGCGGGACCGCCGCCGTGGTGACCCCGATCGCGGAACTCCGCGGCGAGGGCTTCACGATCGGGTCGCCGACGGTGGGAGCGGGCGAGCTGACGATGTCCCTGCGTGAGGAGCTCACCGACATCCAGTACGGCCGCCGTCCCGACCCGCACGGGTGGATGACGCGCCTGACCGACCCGGCCTGAACGCACACCACACGTCGGTAGGCTCCAACGGTGAAGATCGCACGGTTCAGCAGCAAGGGCGAAGACCCCCGGTACGGCATCCTCGACGAGCGCGACCTGGTCGTGCTGGCGGGTGACCCGATGTACCAGGGGTTCGAGACCACGGGGGAGCGGGTGCCTCTGTCGGAGGCCAAGCTCCTCGCCCCCGTCATCCCGCGTTCGAAGGTGATCGGCGTGGGGCTCAACTACGCGGAGCACGCGTCCGAGATGGACGAGCGCGCCGGGGACGACCCGGTGGTGTTCCTCAAGCCGAACACGTCGGTGATCGGCCCGGAGGACCCGATCCGTCTGCCCGCCGGGGTCGGACGCGTCGACCACGAGGGCGAGCTCGCCATCGTGATCGGCTCCCTCGCGAAGAACGTCACGCGAGAGGACTTCGCGAGCGTCATCCTCGGCTACACGATCGCCAACGACGTGACCGCCCGCGACCTGCAGGCACGCGACGGCCAGTGGACCCGGTCGAAGAGCTTCGACACGTTCTGCCCGCTCGGGCCGGCGATCGAGACCGAGATCGACCCGTCGGACATCCGCATCGAGACCCGCGTGGACGGTGACCTGCGGCAGGTGGGCTCCACCAGCGAGATGGTGCACGACATCCCGTCGCTCATCGAGTTCGTGTCCTCGATCTGGACGCTCCTGCCCGGTGACGTCATCCTGACCGGGACCCCGGCCGGCGTCGGCGAGATCCGCGACGGCGAGGTCGTCGAGGTGACGATCGAAGGGATCGGCACCCTGAAGAACCCGGTCATCGCCAAGCACTGACCCGCACCGCCGAGCGGCCCGCTCCCCATCGTGGGGGCGGGCCGTTCCGCGTATCCGCGCGGATCCTCGTCCGCGACACGCCCGGGGCGCGGCCCGGTTGGCGGGGCCCCCGGGGCGTGTGTAGAGTAATCACTCGTTGCCGCTGAGGCGGAGAACGGAACGGCCGAGACGGTCACCGGGTCATCGACTCGGAGATGCAGTCCGGACGGGGTCCCGCTCAGGCAACGAATCCCGATGATGAGCCACTCTCGAAGTGGTCTCCTCGGGGCGACGAAATGCCTCTCTGGCGAAGCCTGTGTCACACGGGTCGAGTGGGGAGTGCGTCTGGTCCTTGAGAACTCAACAGCGTGCACATTGTCAATGCCAATTTATTGACCCCGTGCCTGGTCTGCTTCGGCAGGTTGGGTCGGAGACAATTCCTTTTGGATGGACAGAATTGTCAGTAGACAGTTCTTTTTGTCAGTTTCAACTCGCTGGCACTTTCGGGTGTTGGTTGTAATTTTTTTACGGAGAGTTTGATCCTGGCTCAGGACGAACGCTGGCGGCGTGCTTAACA